>JAVBLB010000026.1:0-113505 GCA_031553735.1 Candidatus Adiutrix sp. | reverse complement strand
AGGCCCTGGCCCTGGGGCCCGGCCTGGGCCTGGGCGACGGCGCGGCCCAGACCGTTCTGAACGTGGTGGATGCCATCGAACAACCCCTGGTGTTGGACGCCGACGCCCTGACCCACCTGGCCGGACAGTTGGAGCGCCTGCAGCGGGTGCCGACGGCCATCCTGACTCCCCACCCCGGAGAGGCGGCCCGCCTCCTGCGCCGCACCACCGCCGACATCCAGTGCGACCGGCTGTGCGCGGCCCGGGAGATGGCCCGGCGCAGCGGAGCCGTGGTCATTCTCAAAGGCCATCACAGCCTCATCGTCGAGCCGGAAGGACGCTTTTATCTCAACCCCACCGGCGGACCCCACCTGGCGGTGGGCGGTTCGGGCGACCTGTTGACCGGGCTCTGCGCGGGCCTTCTGGCTCAGGGCATGCCGGCCTTCCCGGCGGCGGCGGCGGCGGCCTGGGTCCACGGCCGGGCCGGGGACCTGGCCCGGGAGGAGCTGGGCCCCTGCGGCCTGACCCCTTCGGACTTCCTCCGCCGCCTGCCGCAGGTCTGGCGGGAGCTGCGGGGCTGAAGTCAGGCATCCTTTACTTCATATTTTATTAATATATCGCTGATTATCCGGGTTATAACAATCCCCGCAGAGTCTCTGCGGGGATTGTTTTACCGCCCCTGGCGGGCCGGGAAGGTCCGGGTCTCCGGCTCGGGCACGGGCTGGAGGTTGCCCCGGATGAGGAAGTTGCGTTTGACCGAATCCAGCACCCGGTTGACCTCGTGCAGCCCCTCCCGGGCCTCGCGGCTTATCTCCGGGGCCGAACGGGTGGCTTTTTCCACCTGGTTGGTGATGGTGCCCACCTTGTTGAGAATGGGCGGAACGGATTTCCCCAGGTTGCCGCTGACGTCGGCCACGTTGCCGGTGATGGTCTGGATGTTGCTCAAGGTGCCCTCGATGCCCTGGAAGGTGGCGTCGTCGGTGATCAGTTTGCCCAGGGTGCCCTCCCCTTCGGCCACCGCGCTGGTGACCTTGCGCACGTCCCGGAGGGTGCCGATGAAGGGGCCGTTGGAATCCTGCAACTGGGCGGTGAGGCTGTTGACGTTGATCATGATGGCTTCCACCTGGGCCAGCATGGTGTCGAGGTGCAGGTCCTTGATGTAGTCCTCCATGCTCTTGCGCTCCACCGCCGGGATCTGGCCACCCTTGGGAATGGCCGCCGTCTTGAAGCTGCCGGGCTTGATGTCGATATACTCGCTGCCGATGAAGGTGGGGCTGGCTATGGCCGCGATACTGTCGCTCTTGACCCGGTCGGCGTATTCGGCCAGGATGGACATGTGGACCTTGACTTTGTTGTTGTCGGTCAGTTCCAGCCGGGTGACCAGGCCCACGTCGGTGCGCAGGAACTTGACCTTGACCCCGGGCGACAGGCCGTAGCCTTCATTATAGAGGGCGTAATAGGTGTTGTAGGAGCGGAACCAGTCCCGGCCGCCGCCGACGATGACGGCCCCCAGGAAAATGAGCCCCATGCCGGCCAGAAAAAACAGGCCGGCCAGCTTTTCCCGTCGGGTATAGGGTATGAACATCGGCTGCGCCTCCCGCCGCCGGAATCTTTTTGAAGCGGCGCCTTCAAAGTTGCCGGTCCCGGCCGCCTCCACCGCGGAACGTCGGACCTCTCCGGGGCATTGTACACGTAAAAGCCCCACATCTCAAGATCCATGGCTCTGATCCCAGATGTTGGGGTCAGAGCCGGCCGGGCGAGAAGCTGATGATGCTGTGGAAGTGTTCCGGGGAATACTGGGCCTGGCTCCGGTCGAAGACAATGTAGGCCAGGCCGTCACGGTCGGCCCGGGTCAGGACCCGGTCCCAGACCAGATCGAAATCGCGGTCGAGAAACTGCATCGGCCGCTCCATGAGCATCAGGCGGGGATTCTGGGCCAGGGCCAGGGCATAGAGGGCCAGCCGGCGGCGGGGTTCGGGCAGGTCGTCGGCCCGTAGCGCCTCATATTCCCCCAGGCCGAACTGGTCCAACAGCCGGCGGGAATTCTCCAATTCCTGATCGTCGGCCAAGCCGGCGTAGCGGTGAAACAGCAGGAGGTGATTCAGGAGCGACAGGGAGCTCAACAACTGACTCTGCCGATCGACATAGCCGATCTGCCGGTAAAAGTCATACCGGGCCCAGTCGGCCGCCTCCCCGGACCCGGCCTCCCCCGGCCCCGCCTCGTCAGACCACCAGGCGACCCGGCCGCATTCAGGTACTTCAAAGCCCAGACAGCAACGCATCAGCCGCCGCAGCAGGTCCAGGTCCGGAACCAACACCAGGGCCCCCTCCCCGGCCTTCAGTTCCAGATCGAACGGCCCGTAGGCCGGGCTGCCCTCCGGCCGCAGATAGAGCCCCTCGGCCCGAAGGACGGCGGCGGCCCCCTCCCCGTTCCGGTCGGCGCCATTCGTCCGGGGCTCGGCGGCAGGCGGCCCCTGGGGGGCGATGACGCGCGGCCCGGCCATCAGCGGTACAGCACCGAAACCAAGACGCTCATGAGCATGCTGTAAAAGAACGACTCGCCCATGGCCCGGCGGATGATGATCGTCCCCCGGCTCAGGCGGCCCTCCCGCAGGACAAACCCGTTGTAGACGCAGAAAAAGGAGACGGATAGGGAAATGGTCAGGCTCTTGAAGGCCATGGTGGTGAAATGCCGGCTGTGGGTCTGGTTGGAGAGGGCGAAGACGAAATCCAAAATGGGCTGCCCGCTGTAGCGCCAGGCCAGGTAATAGGCCCCCAGGAAAGAGGCCAGGGAAAAGATGGCCAAAAGGGCCGGCATGGCCAGAAACGTGCCGGTGAGGCGGGGGGCGGCCAGGTAGTGCTCGGGCGGGATGCCCATCCGGGTCAGGGTTTCGAACTGGCGGCCGGATTTCATCACCGCCAGTTCCCAGGTGGTGGGCGCGCCATACCGCAGGATGACGATGACCGTGGTCATGATGGGGGTGATCTGGATGGTGTGGATATTGACCAGGAAGCTGGAGATGTTCTCCAGGCCGCCGATGTTGGAGAGGGTCCCGAACCACAAAAGCGACCAGAGGTAGCCCAGCATGAAGCCCACCAGCACCAGAAGCGGCATGGTGTTGCGGGCGATCTTGAACATCTCCTCCAGGGTCAGACGCAACAGAAGGCCCCGCCGGCCGCCCAGGGTTCCCTCCCAGGAGAGCGTCAGCACGCGCCCGGCGAAGCCGGCCTGGTCCGCATACCGCCGGGCCTGACCCAAAACCAAACGGCCGACCCAGCCGCTGAAGGCCGACGGCCCGCTCAAGGGCCCCTTCGGCCCGCCCCGGCGGTAGTTCCGTTGCACCGCCTTGACTTACAGGGCGCCCAGCTCTTCGGCGGACAGCACCTGGTCGATGTTCAGGAGAATCTTGACCCCGCCCTCGGTCTTGGCCATGCCCAGGATGAAGCCGGTGTTGATGGCCGAGCCGAAGGTGGGGGCCTTTTCGATCTCCTGGGCCTGAATGTTGAGCACCTCGGAGACGGTATCGACCACAATGCCGATGGGGATGTTGTTGGACAGCCCCTTGACCTCGACCACGATAATGCTGGTGCGTTCGGTGTATTCCTCCTCCATTAGGCCGAATTTCAGCCGCAGGTCCACCACCGGGATGACCTGACCCCGCAGGTTGATGACCCCTTTGAGGAAAAGGGGCGTCTGGGGCACCGGGGTCACCGGCAGCATGCCGATGATTTCCCTGACCTTCAGGATGCCGATGCCGTAGCCTTCTTCGGCCAGTTGAAAGGTGAGGTATTTGCCCTCGTTTTCGCTCTGGAAGGGCTCGATCTGGACGGCGGATTTCACTTCCGTCATGGCGGCGGTCGCGGGCATATCGATGTCTCCAAAAGGGGCTAAAGTCAGGCTTCAGGCCATACGAATTGGGTTATTATACCCGCTCACCCCCAGAAAAACAAGCGCCGCCCGGCGCGGCCGGGCTGGAGCGTAGAAACGCGGAGGTTGAGACCAGTCTGAGGCCGCAATTCCCCGGCGGATCGGCCCGCACTTCATTTTTCAGGGTCACGGTCTCCAGGCCGGGACAGCTGGGCTGCGCATCCCAAAACTCATCTTCACTGGGCGCCGGTATATAAAAGGGGACCGGGGCGTCAGGTCGCGCCTCTTCTTGAGCGGACAGCATTTGAGAAGCCCAGTGGCCGCATACGACGATGGATACAAACGCCAGCAAGATTCCAAATCGCCTCATGGGGCTTCCTGGGTAAGATGGAACCGTATTCCTAAAACCCCTTGACGTAATTCTCCAGCCCGTTGCACAGCCCTTCGGCGATGAGGTCCAGGTAGGCGTCCTCGGCCAGGCGGCCGGCTTCCTTTTCATTGGTGACGAAGCCGATTTCCACCAGGATGGAGGGCACC
Organism: Candidatus Adiutrix sp.; assembly: GCA_031553735.1. Lineage (GTDB taxonomy): Bacteria > Desulfobacterota > Desulfarculia > Adiutricales > Adiutricaceae > Adiutrix. The sequence continues at coordinate 109,121 of JAVBLB010000026.1, read as the reverse complement.
GCCGTGCCCACCAACACGTAAAACGGGGCCTCCTTGACCCCCAGGTCGCGCACCCGGTGCTTTTTGTTGAGGCGGGTCAAAGCGGCCTTGTGGAGCGACTGGGCCAGGGCCCGGGATTCGGCGACCTTGGTGTTTTTGGCGATGAGGTGCAGGATGTCCTGGAGCTCGGCCACGCTCTTGTCGCTGGAGGCGTTCTCCCGGGCGGCCACGGCCATGGCCGTGCGGTCGGTGGCGAAATTCAGGACGTAGGTCTCGAAACCCTCCACCGAGTCCAGGGTGTTGGCGTTGACGTGAAGGGAGATGAACAGATCGCCCTTTTCCTCTTTGGAGATCCGGGTGCGCCGCTCCAGGGTGATGAACTTGTCCTCGCCCCGGGTCAGAAGGACGGTGAGCCCCAGCCGCCGCTCGATGCGGGCGGACAGTTTCTTGGCCAGCTTCAGGACGATGTCCTTCTCTTTCAGGCCGTAGCCGACGGCCCCGCCGTCCTTGCCGCCGTGGCCGGCGTCGATGACCACCCGCTTGACCTTCAGGCCCAGCTGCCGGGCCAGGGAATCGGCCGGCCCCCGGGCCGCGCCGGACACGGTGGCCGGTTTGGACGCTTCCCGGCGGGGCGGGGGGATTTTTTCCTCATCCTCGGGCTGGGCTTCGGCGGCCGGGGCCGAAAGGTTGCCGGCCTCCCGGGTCACCTGGAAAACCAGGCGAGGCGGCTGATCCAGAAACGTGGGCCGGTAGGGGTGGGCCTCGGGGAGATCCAACACCACCCGGACCACGTCGTCCTTGAACTGGTTCATCTTGGCCAGCCGCACCAGGGCGGATTTATCCGGGGCGGTCAGGCGGGCCTGGGGGGCCAGCACCGCGCCCTTGAGGTCGGCATACACCCGAAAGCTCCCGCCCGGCTTGGCCGGCGGAATCAGGTTGTAGACATAGGGTGCCACCTTGTCGAGATAGGCGGTCACGGTGGTCCGGCCATCGTCCTCGGACAGGGTCAGATGATAGACCTGGGGCCGGCCGTCGGCCCGGGGCTTGGGCGGCGGCGGCCGCTTCGCGGCCCGGCTCGGGGCCGATTTGGCTTTTGCGGCGGCGGTTTTTGGGGGATCGCTTTTGGATGATTCGGCTTTGGGCGGATCCGCCTTGGGCGGGTCGGCCTTGGCCTTCTCCGGGGCCGATTTGCCGCTCAGCTTGGCCAGAAGGCCCCGGGCCACGGCCACCTCGGGGCTGTCGGGATAGCTCAGTTCCACCTTCATCAACTGCTTGTGAGCCTGGTCCAACTGCCCCAGCCCCAGTAGGGCCTGGCCGGAGACAAGTTGGGCCGGGGCCGCGTGGGTGCAGCGGGGGCACTCGCGCACCGCTCGGCGGGCCAGTTGGTCGGCCCGCTCGTAATCGGCTTTTTCCTTGAATTTGGCGGCGCTGGTCAGCGACAGGTCGGCCGCGACGTATCGGGCCCGGGAGGCATGGCGGATATCGGGCTGGGCCAGGGCGGCGGCTTCGAATTCCTTGATCAGGGTCAGCCAGTTGGCCCGGGTTTTGGTTTTTTCTTTGGAGTCGAGGAAGGTTTCGCGGTTTTTCAGCGCCCGCACCAGTTCGCCGTCGGCCGCCGCCCCTCCGGCCCCGACGATCATCAGGAGCCCTAGAATAATGAATACGACCGCCCCGACCAGGGCCGGCGAAATTTTTGACGGCGGCTGAAAAAATTTATTCATCGACTGTCCCGACTCAGGGCCCCAAAACATGCGTAATCACACAAAAATTGAAGACGGACCCAGCTACGCCAGAACAGTATATATCAATTAAGCTTAATTTACCATAATTTTATATCCCAGGGCATAGCCCTGGACCCACAGATGCTCTCGCATCTGCCCGCACCCGCTTCGCTGGGCTTCGGTGGCCGCAACATTTGAGCGGCCGAGACCATCAGGGTCGTATGCCGTGCGGGGCGGGCGCTTTGCGCCCTTTGTGAAAGGCGTGTTTCCACAGCTACTTATATTAGTTCTCCATCGAGATTGCTGTTATTTTGCCGGCCAAGTCAGCCAGGCGGGGCGGTCTGGGAATACTTCGGAGGACGGCCGCGTGGGCCCCGACCGGGCCGCCGACGCGACGTTTCGGAACCCAAGGCCATCACCGGCGGCGCGGTTGGGCAGCGGCCGCCCGCAGAAGTATTCCCAGACCGCCCCGCCGTGCGAATATCAATAATGTCATCTTCACGGAGAGGCGGCGCGAGGTTCCTCAAAACGTCAGGATGACAACGGCCTCTGCGGGTGGGCGGGATACTGCCTTGGGAGGCATAATCAGGACTGGTCGGAATCCGCCAAAAGCGCCCGGGCCTCTTCGGCCAGTTCGTTCAAGAGATTCAGGGCGGCCAGGGGGGTCAGCCGGTCCGGTTCCAGGCCGGCCAGGCGGCCGACGAATTCCGGAAGTTCCGGCGAGGGCGCGGGCGCGGCTTCGAGCGGATCGAAAAGTCCCAACTGGCGGATGGCCGGGCGGATGGCCTGTTCCCCGGCCCGGGAGAAATCGGCCATGACCTCTTTGGCCCGCTCCAACACCCGCTTCGGCAGGCCCGCCATGGCCGCCACGGCCAGGCCGTAGCTGCGGCTGACCCCGCCCGGCTTCAGTTCGCGCATGAAGGTGATCTTCTGCCCCGCGCTGCGGACGGCCACATTGAAATTGCGCACCCGGGGCTTGGTCTCGGCCAGTTGGATCAGTTCGTGGTAGTGGGTGGCGAAGAGGGTCGGCACGCCGTCGCCGTCGAGGTCGTGGAGGTATTCGGCGATGGCCCAGGCCAGGGACAGGCCGTCGTAGGTGGAGGTGCCCCGGCCCACCTCGTCCAGAACCACCAGGCTGCGGGGGGTGGCCATGGTCAGGATGCGGGCGGTCTCGTTCATCTCCACCATGAAGGTGGAGCGGCCCCGGGCCAGGTCGTCGGCCGCGCCCACCCGGGTGAAGATGCGATCGCGAATGGAGAGCCGGGCCGACTCGGCCGGGACGAAAGACCCGGCCTGGCTCATCAGGACGATCAGGGCCACCTGGCGCAGGATGGTGGACTTGCCGGCCATGTTGGGGCCGGTGATGATCAACAGACGCTCGCGGGTGCTCAGGCGCACGTCGTTGGCCACGAAAGGTTCGCCCGGCGGGAGCAGGGCCTCCACCACCGGGTGGCGGCCGCCTTTGATATCGATCAGGTCTTCCTCGACCAGTTCCGGCCGCACCCAGCCATATTTTTCGGCCGCGGCGGCCAGGGCGCACAAAACGTCCACCTCCGCCAGAATCCGGGCCGCCTCCTTGACGGGCCGGGCGAACGTCCCGACCAGGCCCCGCAGATCCTCCAAGATCTTTTCCTCCAGGGCCAGGCGGCGCTCCCCGGCGTGGAGAATCTTTTCCTCCCACTGCTTCAGTTCCGGGGTCAGGAAACGCTCGCCGCCGGCGATGGTCTGCTTGCGGATCCAGTCGTCGGGGGCCAGGTGCAGGTTGGTTTTGGTCACTTCCAGGTAATAGCCGTACACCCGGTTGAAGCCGACCTTCAGGGACTGGATGCCGGTGCGGGCCCGCTCCCGGGCCTCCAGGGCGGCCACGGCATTTTTGCCGCCCTTCTCCAGGTCCAGCAGTTCGTCGAGATCGGCCGAAACGCCCCGCCGGATGATCCCGCCCTCCTTGGCGTTCAAGGGCGGGCTGTCCACCAGCGAGGCCCGGAGCGCGGCCGTCAGGTCGTCGAAGGCGGGGAGTTCCTCGCCCAGGGCGGCCAGGCGGCCCGAGGTCAGGCGAAGCAGCAAGGCCCTGAACTCCGGCACCAGGGCCAGGCTGTCCCGAAGGCCGGCCAGATCCCGGGGGCCGCCCCGCCCCAGCAGCACCCGGCCCAGAATGCGTTCGAGGTCGCTGGATTTCTTGAGCAGGGCCGCCAGACTGTCGCGGACCAGCCCGTCGCGCAGAAGGTCCTCCACCGCGCCATGGCGGGCGGCGATGGCCGCCGTCTCCGTCAGGGGGCGGGCCAGCCACTGGCGCATCAGGCGGCCGCCCATGGGCGTGGCCGTGCGGTTCAGGAGGCCCAGGAGGGACCCTTCCAACTGGCCGTGGCGCAGGCTTTTGAGGATCTCCAGGTTGGTCAGGGCGGCCTCGTCCAGCACCAGATGGGCCTCGCGCCACCACAGGCGCGGCGGGGACAGGTGCCGGAAGTCGCCCAGGCGGCAAGCCTCGGCATAGCCCAGCACCGCTTCGGCGGCGGCCAGGGCCTCGGGCCGCTCCTTCAGTTCCCAGGCCCCCACCGCGTGGGGGCCGAACAGGCCGGTGAACCGGGCCAGGGCGGCCTCCGGGTTCATGGAGGAAACCGGGCGGTGGGTGGCGAAAATCCGCCGTTCCCGCACCAGATCGAGGAGTTCCGCCGGCGGATCCTCCGGCAGCAGGCACTCGTGGGGCGACAGCGACATGAAGCCGGCCCGCAGGCCCTCCAGGTCGTCGAAGCGGGCCAGGAGCAGATCCCCGGTGGAGACGTCCAGGCTGGCCAGCCCCAGCCCGCCCGGGGCCGGGCAGACCGCCGCCAGATAGTGGGGCTCGCCGGGGTTGGCGCCTTCAGTGGTCAACGGCAGACCCGGCGTTCCCACCCGGGCCACGGCCCGCTCGACGATGCCCTTCCCCTTCACGGCCTCCCCCACCTGGTCGGCCATGACCACGTGGTAACCCTGCTCGGTCAGGCGGTTGGCATAGGCCAGGCCGGCCGCCAGCGGCACCCCGCACATGGGGATGGGCTCGTCGCCGGCCTTGGAACGGCTGGTCAGGGCGATCTCCAGGAGCGGCGCGGCCAGGACCGCGTCCTCGAAGAACATTTCGTAGAAATCGCCCATCTGGAAGAAGAGGATGGCCCGGGGATGGAGTTTTTTCATCTCCATGTACTGGCGCATGGCCGGGCTCAGGGAGTCTTTATTCATCGCCATTGAAGAGGTTCACCAGCTTGTCGTAGGTGGCCTGGATGTGCTCGGAGATGACCCGGGTCTGGCCGAGGACGGCCATGTAGTTGCAGTCGCCGAGATAGCGGGGGGTGATGTGGATGTGGAGGTGGGCCTCGACGCTGCCCCCCGAGACCCGGCCCTGGTTGACGCCGATGTTGAAGCCCTGGGGCGACATGACCCGCTCCAGGATCTCGGAGGCCCGGGCCACCTGGTTGACCAGGGCCAGGCGCTCCCCCTCGTCGGCCGCCGACAGCGAGGGCACGTGCCGGCGAGGAGCCACCAACAGGTGCCCGTTGTTGTAGGGGTAGAGGTTCATCATCACCAGTATGACCGGATCGCTGTAGAGCACCAGGCGCTCCCGGTCGGGCCCCAGGTGGTCGGGGGGCAGGCACAGAAAGCAGCCCCCCTCGTCCCGGCCGGCCCGGGTGATATAGCTCATCCGCCAGGGCGCCCAGAGGACATCCATACTCTCACCTCACGGTTTGGGTTAGGGACGCAGTATAGCACATTCACCGGGGCCCGGGCCGGTTTTTTCAGCCCGCCGCCGCTTCGGCGCACAAAGCCGGGCGGGCGGGCAACTTGATGAAGGCCACCATGACCAGCGAGGTCAGGGCGAAGCCGGCCCCCATCAAAAAGGGCAGCCGATAGTCGGCCATCCACAGAAGCCCGCCCACGAAGGGCACGGCCACCGCGGCGATGTGGTTGACCGTCACCCCCACGGCCATGCTGGGAGCGATGTCGGCCGGGTCGGCGATTTTTTGGAAATAGGTGCGGATGGAGACGGTGAAGCAGAACAGCAACTGGTCGACCACATACAGGGCCGCGGCCAGCCAGGCGGAGTCGCAGACGACGTAGGCCAGGCAGAGCAGCACCACCAGCACATATTTCACGGCCAAAAGCCGCCGCTCGCCCACGGCGTTGATGGCCAGCCCGATATAGGGATTGAGGATCCAGTTGATGAGGTTGTTGAACAGGAACAGGGCGCTCATCTCGGTCAGGGTGAAATGGAAGCGCTCCACCAGAAGGAACACGACGAAAACGCCGAAGACCTGACGCCGGGCTCCCGACAGACAGGTCAGGACGTAGAACAGCCAGTAGCGGCCCCGCAGCACCATGCCCCGCCGCTGGGGCGGGAGCCCGGTCGAGGCCGGCCGATGGAAGAAGGACCACAGCCCGGCCGCCACGGCCGTCGAGCCGGCCAGGCCGAACAGCCAGCGATAATCCAGCCGCCCGGCCAGAATCACGATCACCAGACCCATCACCAGGCTCCCCATGGCCGTGACCGCCCGCAGCCGGCTGATGGCCAGGGGGGCCTCGGTGATGGAAAAAAACTGGAGGGTCAGGGACTGGTTGGTGGCCTCGAACCAGTGAAAGCCGCAGGAGAGGACAAAGGTCCAGAACATCTGGCCTTCGAAGGTGGGGAACCAGCCGGCGCACATCACCCCCGCCCCGCAGACGAAAATCGCCAGCGAGGTCAGGGTGACCTCCCGCATGAACAGCAGAAAGAAGATGACCACCACCGACATCAGCCCCGGCAGTTCGCGAACCGACTGCACCACCCCGTTCTGCTGGCCGGTCAGTCCGGCCACCTCCACGGCGAAGTTGGTGTACAGGGCGTTCCAGCCCAGAAAGGCCGCGGCCTGGGCCAGGGTCAGAATCATCAGATAGGTGTAGATAGGCCGGCTTTTGATTTCCTGAAAGGAAGACATGGTGGTTCCTGGCCCCGATTGGGGCTACGCGCCGCCCTGGGCCCCGACATGGACAGGCCGCGCCGGCCGAGACGGAGGCTCACTCGCCTCCAGCGTTGAAGACCCCGAACCAAGGCGGCCGGGGCGAAGGCTTCGTCCCGGCCGCCTGGGATGAAAAGCGCGGAAGCTTTTATTTCTGTTCTAGCTTCAGCTTGGCGTACAGGGTGGCGCACCGTTCGACAAATCCGACGTAATCGCGGTGGCTGACGAACTTGATGATGGCCTGATAGCCGGGATCGTCGATCCAGGGATTTTGGGGGCTGTTGAAGAATTCAACCAATTGGGCGTCGGTCAACCCTTTCAGGCGCCCGGTCAGGACGTGGAGATCGCGGACGATGATCTCCGGCGGCTGCCCGTATTTTTTCGACAGCCACTCCACGGTGATGGTGGCGTCGTTTTCAGTGGGGTTGGCCATGAAATGCTTCAACTGCTGAAGCTGCTGATTGAGCTCGGCCTGTTTGGCCGGGTCCGCGGGGGCCGCCTGGCCGGCGGCGGCCGGAGGAGCCCCCGCGGGAGCCGCCGGCTGAGTCCGGGCCTGAGGCGTCGCCGGAGCCGGCTTCTTTTCCCCGCTGGTCAAAAACAGCACCACCCCCAGCACAAAAACCGCCACGCCCACGGCGATCAGGATAATTTTCTGCAAGGGCGGGCGGGCGGGGGAATCGACGACTTCAAACGACTTAGGGGCATTGGGAGAGGAAGCGGGTCTCTGAGACATCGGCGGTCATCCTTATTCAAAAATTAGCGTCACCACACCCGGAAACCCCATCGGGCTCCGGTCTTATACTCGCGTCATTTCAACCCCCCGAAAGGGGCGAAATCGCGCTCCAAAATTTTGAGGATGGAGACTAACGCCTCCCCTCTCCGACCGGGAAGACGCGCTCACGATGAAATCACGGCGGCGCTTTGCTCCTCCGGGCTTTGAAACGCCCGCCTCAGCGGACGTTTTTTTCGATATCCCGGTTCAGTTCGGCCAAAACCTCCCGCAGACACTCGCTCAGGCCGGCCACCAGGGCGGCCGGGCTCCGCTCGGCCAGGGGGCTGCTCCGGCGATAGGTCTTATCAAAGATCACCCGGGTGGTGGAGCCGCGCAGATCATTGAGCGTAAAGCGGATCCCGATTTCGGCCCGGGGCGGGTCGACCGTGAAATCACCATGCAGGTATTCGAGATAGGTCTCCAGCCCGAACTGAGCCAAAGTCAGGCCGGGGGTCTTGACCACCCGCACCCGGTTGTTGGCCTGGTCGAGATACTGGGCGGTCTGGTCGGCCAGAAGGCGGGCCGGGGGGGCGACGAATTCATTATAGAAATCAGCCTCCACCCGCTCGGGGCCGACCCGGTAGACCAGGCCGCGGTTGTCATAACCGGCGGCCACCGTCACCGCGCCCACCAGGAGGGTCCGGCGGTCGGTCCGGGTCGCGGACTTCTCCGGTTCGGCCGAGAGGCGATACTGATTCTTGACCGGGTGCGGCTGCGACAGGCAGGCCGAAAGCGCCAGCGCCGCCGCGACCACCATCGCCAGAAGACCAACCCGGCCGAGGCCCGGTCCCAGAGGGCCCGGGCGCCGCCGCCACGACATCATAACCGGGCCGCTCCGGCCGGGTCGAGGTCTCAATCGGCTCCAACCATTCATAAACGCCTCCTCAGCGGCCGCCGGCCGTCGGATTCGAAGCCCGGGGCGGCTGGCCGAAAATGGCCTGGCTGGGCTGGGCCTTCAACAGTTCCGAAAGCTCCCGGAAATTTTCCGACATGACCCGCAAATTGTCAAGCGTCAGCGGCAAATTGCCCTGGGAAGAGCCCAGAAGCTGATCGAAGCGCTTCAGGGTCTGCCTGAGCTGGGTCACCGACGATTCGAGCTCCCGGCCCAGGTTGGTGTTCGAGCCGCCCTTGACCGTTTCGTCGATGTTTTTGGCCAGGGCGGCCAGCTGGTTGCCCGCTTCCTTGACTTCCGCCAGGGCTTCGGAGATGTCGCTGGAAAGCTGGGCCGTATCCAGGTCGGTCACCGCCACGTCCACGGCCTGGACCAGGGTCTTGACGTCGCGGCTGATGCCGGCGAAGTCGACGTCGCTTAAGGATTTGACGATGCGGGTGGCCGATTCGCTGATTTCCATGATCTGGCCCTGGCCGCTGGGGATGTAGACGTGCCCGTGGGTGGCGGCCCGATCCCGGATGGTTTCGAAATATTCGCTCTTTTCTTCCTCGCTGTAGTCCAGATCCAGAAAGGCCATGCCGGTGATGCCCTGAAAGGTGAGAAAGGCCTTCATGCCGTTGTCGGTCTGGCGGATGATGTAATCCTTGGCCTGGACCATGTGTTCCTCCCGGCCGGCCAGGGATTTGGGCTCGATTTCAAACCCCACCCGGACCACCGGCTGACCGCCGGGGTCGTCCACCGAGGCCAGGGAAATGCTGGTGACCTTGCCGACCTGGAACCCCCGGAACTTGACCGCCGAATCCACGCTCAGACCTTGAACCGACCGGTTGAAATACGTGACGCACTCCAGGTTTTCCTTGAACCATGAACTGATGAAACCGACGAGAAACAAGCCGGCCAGGAGAATGGCCATCCCGACCAGGGTGAAGACGCCGATCTTGAAATAATTGGTACTGGGCATGGTCAGCTCTCCGGACCCCGAAGGGTTGATTCCAATCTCAGATCACAAATAAAGCGTTATTCGAACTAAAATCAGCCGGTTTCAGCTGGTTGGGCGATTTTTTCAGCCTCTTCGATGGGCTTGCGGTTAAAAAACGCCACCACGTAAGGCGGGGTCTTCAGTTGAGCCAGGTCGGCCGGCCGGCCCTCGGCCACGATGCCCCGGGCGGCCTTGTCCAGCAGAATGGCCCGGTCGACGATATTCATGACGCTCCCCAGCTCATGGGTCACCACTCCGAAGGAGATGCCCAGGTTGCGGGCCAGGGTGGTGATGAGATAATCCAGTCCGGCCGAGGTGATGGGGTCCAGGCCGGCCGAGGGTTCGTCCAGAAAGATCAGCTTGGGATCAAGGGCCAGGGCCCGGGCGATGGCCGCCCGCTTCTGCATGCCCCCGGAAATGCGCACCGGCAGATAGTATTCAAAGCCGGCCAGCCCCACCAGAGACAATTTCATCCGGGCCGAGGTCTCTATCGCCCCCGGCGACATATCGGTGAACTCCCGCATGGGCATGGCCACGTTTTCCAGGAGATTCATGGAGCCGAACAGGGCCCCGGCCTGATACATCATGCCGAACTTGTGGCGGCACTGGTTGAGATAGCGCCCGTCTTCGGCCCACAAATCCTGGCCGAAGATGGAAATCCGCCCGGCCCGGGGCTTGACCAGGCCGATGAGGTTACGCAGCACCGAGCTCTTGCCGCTGCCGCTGCCCCCCAGAATGCCGAAGACCTCGCCCGGCCGGATGGTGAAATTCAAATTCTCCAGGATGGGCGGGCTGGAGCCGTAGGCCACGGTCAGGCCTTTGACCTCCACCGGCGGCGGGGCCGTATCGCCGGCGCCGTCCCGGCCGGCCGGGAGGCCGGCGACCGCGATATCCAGGTTTTCAGATGTCCCAGACATAGAAGAGCACCGCCAGAAGGCTGTCCAGAATAACGATGAGCACGATGTTGGTCACCACCCCGCTGGTGGTGGCCTCCCCCACCGCGCCGGGCCCGTCGCCGGCGGCCAGGCCCCGCTGGCAGCCGACGGCGGCCACGGCGAAGCCGAAGAGAAAGGATTTGAAAATCCCGATGTAAAATGTGGCTGCGCTGACGTAATAAAGGGCCTCGTTCCAGTATATCTGCATGGAATAGCCCATGGGCAGGAGCACCAGGCTGCCGCCGACGATGCCCACGAAGATGGCGATGAGGGTGACGAAGGGGGTGGTCAGAATCGAGGCCAGCACCCGGGGCAGGGCCAGTTCCCGCACCGGGGACAGGCCCATGGTGGTGATGGCGTCCACCTCCTCGGCCGCCTTCATGGCTCCCAGTTCGGCTGAAAAGGCCGACCCCGAACGCCCGGCCAGAACGATGGCCGTGATCAGGGGCCCCAGCTCCCGCACCACCGCCACCCCGATCATGTCGGCCACGAAGATTTCCATGCCGAGCATCTTCAGAATCATGGCCGATTGGAAGGCGATGACCAACCCCACCAAAAAGGAAACCAGAGAGACGATGGGCACGGCGTTGACCCCGGAGATCTCGGCCACCCGCATCACGTTGTTCCAGTGTATTTTAAAAGGGTGGCGCAGGGCCCGCAGGAGTTCCACCACGAGTTCGCCGGTGAAGGTGATCAGGGTCACCAGGTCGTCCTTGACGGCGACCACGTTCCGGCCCATCTCCTCCACCGCCCCGATGCGGGGCGGTGGAACGGCCGGGGGAGAGGCCAGGGCCCGCCGGGCCAGATCGAAAATGGCCGCGAATTCCCCCTTCAAACCTTCGGCCGCGACCGTGGCCCCGGCCTTCTCGGCCGCGCCCATGATCGCCAGCAGTTGGGCCGAACCATTGAGGTCCAGAGCGGTCAGGCCGCCGAGATCGACGACCAGTTCCCGACCCGGGGCCGCGAAATCGGCTCCCGGCTGCCCGCGCCAGACCGAAGCCGGGGTGGCCACGGTCAGGGGACCCGTCAGGCGCAGGCGCCTCCGGCTCCCCTGGTCCTCCACCGCCAGGGCCAACCCGCCTTCCGGCGCCGGTTCGGTGGCCGGGCGCACGCTCACGGCTTTTCCACCAGTCCGAGCCGCTCCAGACCGGCGGCCTGACTCTGGTATTCCTGGTTCAACACGGCGGCCACTCCCTCCAGATCTTCGAGATACGGCTGCAGACAGGCGGCGGACAGGCCCCGGGCCACAGCCTCCTGCCTCAAGGCGCTGTTCAGGGCCTGGGACAGCCGGTTCCGCACCCGCCAGCCGACTTTGGACGGCAGGTAAAAAGCGAAGATCGGATTGACTTCCAAGCTCAGCCCCTGGGAGCGTAAAGTCGGACAATCCCGCCCGCAGGGCGCGTTCTCATCCCGGGTAAAAACCGTCAGGACCTTGAATTGATCGGCCCGGGGATGGTGGGCCAGCCAGCCTAAAGGCATCACCAGGGCGTCGGCCCGGCCTTCCAGGAGCACTTCAGGGTCCAGGCGATCCACCTCGACCGGGTTCCAGGAAAAGCCGGCCGCTTCACCCGCTTCCAAGGCCAACAGCATGTCGGCGCTCACCGGCACGAAACCGGTGTGAGCCAGACGCCGCCGCCCGGCGTTTTCCGGCCTGGCCAGTTCGATAAGGTTTCCGGCCGGAAAATCGCTCCGGACGACCAGGGCCCGAAGCACCTGAAACCCGGTGGCCACCGGGCTTATCTCTTCCCGGACATAAGGCGTGTATCCCTGGATCACCCGGGTGACGGCCGAATCGACCCCCAGCGCGCCCACCAGGTATCCGTCCGGCTTGGAGCCGGCCACCAGATTGCCCGCCAGGACACCCTCGCCCTCGGACCGGACCACCAGAACCACCGGCACCCCCAGCTCCCGGCTGAGACGCGGCACCAGGGAATCCAACACCTGGGCGTGGGGATTCGGGGCTCCGTTCCAGGGCAGCGTCCGGGGGATCGAAGAAACCAGGGTCAAGCTCCGCTCCGGCCATTCAGCCGCGGCGGGCGCCGCCCCCCACAGCCCCCGAAACAGGGCTTCCCACAAAAAACATAGTACAAACAGGCCTCTGAACCTCACCGGGCTCCGCCTCCCCCACCGTCAGCAGTCAGCGTCTCACAGCCCCTTCAGGGGCCTGGTCGAATCACATCATCGCCCTGCCGGGCGATAGGCAAATATCGCTCGTAGAGCGATTAGGCCGGGACGGGGCGTTGTTCACCACCCGAAGCCGGCGATGTGTTTCTCCGTCATCGCGCATCCGCCGCCGGCCGGCCCGGAAGCCGGGGGCTGGCGGCCATCACCGAAGCGGTGAGGTTGCCGAACACCTTGGGGTTGCGGCGGGTCATATCGGCCACCAGTTCCTTGACCTCCTGCCGCCGGGTTCGTCCGTCGGCCGGGCAGGTTTTGGGCAGCACCGGCAGCGCCTGATCCGAGGCCAGGCGAACCACCAGTTCTTCCGGAACCAGGAACAGGGGGCGGATGATGGACAGGCGGCCCTCGAAAAGATCCTGCCGGGCGGCCAAACCTTCCAGGCGGCCGCTGTAGAATATGTTCAACAGGAGGGTCTCCACCGCGTCGTCCAGGTGGTGGCCAAGGGCCAGCCGGTTGACCCGGTATTCCCGGGCCAGCTCGAACAGGCGGTTTCGCCGGGCCCGGGCGCAGGGGAAACAGGGGCTGGGGCCGCCCGGCCGGTACTCCGCCAGCTCCGCCACCAAAGGGGCCGGTTCCCGGTGGATGAAATCCAGATCCAGGCCTTCCAGCCACGGTCGCAGCGCCCCTTCCTGATCGGCCGGCTCCAGGTGGAAAGCGCCCAGGCCGAACCGCACCGGAGCCCGACGCCGCAGATCGGCCAGAAAAGCGGTCAGAACCAGCGAATCCTTGCCGCCGCTGACCCCCACCGCCACCACGTCGCCTTCCGCAATCAGGGCGTATTCATGGATGGCCCGGCCGGCCAGATGTTTCAACCGCCGCGCCGGGCGGCGATCGGGCCGGGTTTCCGCCTCACGCGCGGCCGCCGTCAAGCCGCTTCCTCACCGGTCGCCCGGCCCCGATCCAGATACGGCCGCAGCAGATCCAACATTTCCGTGGGCAGTTCACAGGCAACCAGGTCGTCAAACGATAAAACATGACGATACAAGTCCACCTGGTCATCAAAGGATTGGCTCGTATCCAACACCAGCCACTGGCGGCCCCGCAAGAGGCAGTTGCCGCCCTTCAGCTTCAGCCCGGCGAAACGCAGCTGCCCGGCCGACACTTTCAGGCCGACCCGGCGGGCCGCGGCCTCCAGGGCCTTGAGCACTTCCTGCTGCCGACGGGTGTGGGGCGACCTGGCCGCCGGCCGGCGTCCACCGACTTTGGACATGAAATTTCCCTTTTCCGACACAAGATATTGAGGTGCCGATTAAATTCGACCCATTATATCTCCACTCCCCCCGCCCGTCAAGTTTTCTTAAGATGAAGAGCCGGGGCGCCGCCCCGGACCCCGCCAGGGGACAATGTCCCCTGGACCCCTTCCTCAGCCGGCCGGGGACGGCCGGCTGAGGAGTGGCTCATGGAACCTTGTTCCCTCGCCGGAGCCGGACGGACGTCCGTTTTTCATCAAAAAAAATATCGCGCCGAACGGGCGGCATCGGCCGAAAGGAGATTCAACCGCCTCTATCCGGGAATGCCGATTCTCCGCCAAAATACTTTCAACCGCGCTGCCCATCCCAGCCAGGCGGGGCCGGCCGGTAATACTTCGGAGGGCGGCCGCGTGGGCCCCGACCGCGTCGCCGACGGGCGGCTTCGAGGGACGACGACACCGCCGGCGGCGCGGTTGGGCAGCGGCCAACCGGAGAAGTTTTACCGGCCGGCTCCGCCGTACGACCGCTGATAACGCCATGTCAATACCCAATCTTCTTTCCAAAACCGGAACGCCGCGCCGGGTCCGTTGGATACCCGGCGCGGCGTTCCGATCGGTGAATCGGCGCTCAAAACGCCCTATTTGCGGGCGTTCCTTTTCGGCAGCCGGCCGGCCTGGGCCAGGGTCTCGGTCAGGCGGGTCAGCGCGGCCCGATGCCGGTCGCTGGCCTCGCTGAGAAAGGCGGACCGGTAATAGCGCCAGGCCTCTTCGGGCTCTTTGCGCCGCTCATGATACAGCCCCAGATTGTAGAGGGCCGGGCCGTATTCGGGGTTCAACTCCAGAACCTCCAGCCACAGCTTGCGGGCTCCCTCCCAGTCGCCGTTTCCGGCCAGGGCCCGGGCCCGGCGGCTCCAGGAATCGTCGCCGCTCTCCAATTCGGCGGCGGATACGCCGCGCCCCAGGTCCAGGGTCAGCAGGCGGACCACTTCCTCGGCCAGACGGGCCTCCAGCTTGCTGCCTTCGGAGCGGCCGCCGCGCAGAGGCGGGGCCGCCCCCTGGCTGGCCAGGTAGCCGCCCCGGATGCGGTCGACGTCCACTTCAATCCGCCCCTGATCCAGCGCCGCCCCGCCCTGGGCCGCCGCGAGTCGCCAATCGAAGACCATGGTCCCGGTGAAGCGCTCCAGGTCAAAAGATTCCAGCGCCAGCGTCTCGGGGGTTTCCTCGACTTTCCACAGGCGGGTGGTGAAGGGGTCGGGCTTATACGTGAGATAGGGCGGGCCGGAGGGTTTCTTCAGGGCCACCGTCTCGCGTTCGGCGGCCTCCCGCTGGTTCAGGGACACCCGGCCGCTCAGGACACTCCGTTCCGAACCGCTCCGGGTGTGCTTTTTCAGGGCCCGGATCACGGCCTCCCGGCCGGGGCCGTCGATATCCCCCACCTGGAGTCCCTCCGGCAGCCGATAGGCGTATTCCGCCCGGGCCAAGCCGGGGGACCAGCCGAAGACAGCCAAAAGACCGATCAGCAGGGCGGCGGCGACGACGTTTCTATTCATCTCACTCCTCCATGGGACAGCCGGTCCGCCGGCAAAACGATTCGAATTCGCGTCTGGCCGTATCCAGACGCCACTGGGCCCGCTGGTTGCGGGGCACCTCCGGCGGCGGGGGGTCGAAGAGCCCGAAATTGACGTTGGAAGGCGCAAAATCCCGGGAGCCCCCGTCATGTTTCAGATGCCCCAGAAGGGCGCCCAGGGCGGTGGCGGACGGAGGGCTGACCAAAGGACGCCCCCGAACCATCCGGGCCGCGTTTTCACCGGCCCACAAGCCGCCGGCCGCCGACTCCACATAGCCTTCCACCCCGGAAATCTGGCCGGCCACGAAAAACCGTTCAGCCCCCCGAAGCCGCTGGTACTCATCCAGCACCCGGGGAGCGTCGAGATAGGTATTGCGGTGGATGGCCCCGAAGCGGGCGAACTCGGCCCCGGCCAGGCCGGGGATGAGGCGAAAGACCTTTTCCTGGGCCGGGCGGGTCAGGCGGGTCTGAAAACCGACCAAGTTCCAGAGGGTGCCGCCGCGATTCTCCCGCCGAAGCTGAACCACGGCGAAGGGCCAGCGGCCGGTCCGGGGGTCGTCCAGCCCCACCGGCTTCATGGGGCCGAAGGTCAGGGTGCGCGGCCCCCGGCGGGCCATGACCTCGATGGGCAGGCACCCTTCGAAATATCGCCGCTCCTCGAAGGGCCGGGGGGTCACCTCGTCCGCTTCCAGAAGGGCGGCCAGGAAGCGGTCGAACTCTTCGCGGGTCAGGGGGCAGTTGAGGTAGTCGCCCTCCCCGTCCGAGGCCTCCTGGTAGCGGTTGGCCTGGTAGATCACGGAGACATCCAGGGAATCATACGTGACGATGGGGGCCAGGGCATCGTAAAAATGGAGATGCGGCGACCCGATCGATTCACCCAGGAGCCCGGTCAGGGCCTCGGAGGCCAGGGGGCCGCCGGCCACCACCACCGGAGCCTCGCCCTCCGGCCAGGCGGTGACCTCGGTCCGGGTCACTTCGATGCGGGGGTGGCTTTCAATGGCCCGGGTCACGCCCCGGCTGAACAAGGCCCGGTCCACGGCCAGAGCCCCGCCGGCCGCCACCCGGGTCTCATCGGCCACAGCCAGGATCAGCGAGCCCAGGCGCCGCATCTCCTCTTTCAGGAGGCCCACCGCGTTCTCCGGCTGGGCGGCCCGCAGGGAGTTGGAGCAGACCAATTCGGCCAGGTCCGCCGACTGATGGGCCGGGGAAAAACGGCCGGGCTTCATTTCCCACAACCGCACCGACAGGCCCTGATTGGCCGCCCGCCAGGCCGCCTCGCAGCCGGCCAGCCCCCCACCGATCACTTCCAGATCCGGCCGCACCGGTCAGTCGACTCCCTTGACTTCCGGCAGCCAGGTCAAGGTATACTCGCGGGAGCCCAGGCCGATGCTCTCCGCGTATTCCAGCTGATAGCGCCAATGGCAATTGGGGTGCAGGGCCGTCCACTTATCCGTCCCCGGGGCCAGGGCCTCTTCGGGCAGGGCGCTGTCGGGCAGACCCCTGGCCTGGTTGACCAGTTCGGCCGAGGCCTGGTCCAGGGCCACCGGGTCGCGGCTGGCCAGGATGCCCAGGTCGGGCACGATGGGGGCGTCGGAATGGTTGGCGCAGTCGCACAGGGGACTGACGGCGTTGACGAAATTGACGAACAGTGCCCGGTCATCCTTGCCGTGGAGCGCGGCCTTGGCGTATTCCACCATCCGCTGCATGAACTTTGGCGTCTCGGCGTCCCAGGGGATGGCGATGGCCCTTTCGGGACAGACCGGAATGCAGCTGGCGCAGCCCACGCACTTGGCCGGATCGATATGGGCCTTGCGGTCCGAAATCAAATAGACGGCCCCGTGGGCGCACTGCCGGATGCAGTTGCCGCAGCCGATGCATTTCTTGATGGTGATCTTCAGGGACCGGGCCAGGTCGGAATGCTGGTCGAGCTTGCCCCGGCGAGAGGCCGCCCCCATGCCCAGGTTCTTCAGGGCCCCGCCGAATCCGGTTTGTTCGTGGCCTTTGAGATGGCTCAACACCAGGGTGCCGTCGGCCGCCGCGAAATCGGCCCCGATCCAGGCCTGGCCGACGCCGCCGCTGTTTACCTCCACCGCCGTTTCCGCGCCCCCCCGGAGACCGTCGGCGATGATCAGCGGGGCCCCGGTCGTTTCAGAGCCGAAACCGTGGCGAAGGGCGGTTTCCAGGTGATCCACGGAATTGATCCGGCCCCCGACATACAAAGTGTTGGCGTCGGTCAGAAAAGGCTTGGCCGACATCGACTTCAGGGCCTCGACAAATACCCTGACCAGATGGGGCCGGATGAAGGCATGACTGCCCAGTTCTCCGAAATGGATTTTGATGGCCCATAGAGATCGAGATTTAACAATTTTTTCTGGCTCCAAAGCCATAAAAAGTCTATGCATCTTCTGAGAAATATTCTCACGATAATGAGTTCTCAGGCTGATGGCAAACACTTCACTGGGCATTCTGATCTCCTTGCCGGATAATGCCGACATTCATCGCGGTGTTTGAAAGCCAGAGCCGACGCCCATCCCGGAGACGGGAACGCGGGATCAAAAATACTTGCGGCGGCCCGAACTTTCGTCCCGGCCACCCCAAATCAACCGCAAAATGAGGTTTCAGCCGACCGCCCTCCCGGCGAGACACTGTTTAACCATAAAAAATTCCTTGACAAATATAGGCGTTTTGTCGAATAATCCTCTTATAGGCACCCTTTCGGAAACATCAAAAAAACATCTCCGATCCGGCCAAGAATCAATTCTAATGTTTTTGCCGAAGACAGTAAAGCCTAAAAATGCGCCTTACCGCTCGGCAATGACCTCGGCCGGCGCGAGCGGGTCATTTTTGCCCGAGCGGCCGCGGCGATTCATGGCCGTTGATTTGTCGATTTTATAGACGGTTGTCACCCGTTGAGCGACGAGACGGAGGCCACTCGCCTCCCCCTGACACTTACGGATGGTCGAAAGTCCGCTGACCGTCCCGAGCCGGGCACGGTCCCGGCGACGCCCCGCAACCGGCGGACCGGCGGTTTCTTACAGGCCCATGTTCCGGAGTAACGCATATGGCGGTCACTAAAGAGAAGATCATTACGGAAGTTTTTGAAAGCACGGACCTTTCCCGGAAGGATGCCCGGCAGGCCGTGGAAAAACTGATGGACATCCTGAAGCGGACCCTGGCCGAGGAAAAGGACGTGCTCATCAGCGGCTTCGGCAAGTTCGTGGTCAAACGCAAAAGAGCCCGGCGAGGGCGCAATCCCCAGACCAAGGAATCATTGGAATTGCGCGCCCGCCGGGTGGTTGTCTTTAAAAATTCGGGCATCCTGCGCAAAAAGATCAACGGCGAAGCGGTGGACGAAAACACCCCGGATGATTTTTGAGCCCGACCGGGCGGCGTTGTCGCGGCCCGGGCCTATGGTCCCATTTTGACCCCAAATTGGAACCATGCGATCGAACCCAAAATAACCCGCCCACCCCGGGCGGCTCTCAGGAAAGCGGAAATGGCCCTTCAAAAACCCCAGATTTCTGTTTGTATCGATGGCAAGGCCCATTCCTGGATGATCGTGGCTGAAGATGTCTCCCAGGGCGTCGACGCCCGGCTGGAACATCGGTGGTGCAAGAAATGCGGCTGTCTGACCCAGGTCGGCTTCGGTCTCGACGACCAGCCGGTGGTGGCGGTGGACGAGGACGGCACCCCCCATCTGGCCGTTCCGAAGATTCTGGGCGCTCTCATCAAGTAATTTCCAGACGGCCGCGCCCGGCCGGGCGACGGCGAACGCCCCGGCCATGACCCGGCCCAGGGGCGGCGCACGGCCCTCCGGGGACCGGCTCTGATTCCCGGTTGTTTCCCCCACCCACGGCGACGCCAGACCAGCGTCGCCGTTGTCCGTCCGCGATCCGCTTCGTCCCGAAAAGGGGCTATGCGTCGCGGAGGCCGCGCCATCAACGGGCTGAGTCGACCGAGACGTAAAGTTCAATCGCCTCCATGCCCGGAGGTGCGAAGCGCCGCCGTGATTTCGTCATAAACGAATCTCCCGGCCGAAATGGAGGTTCAATCGCCTCCATCCCCTGATGACCGGCCCGGCCGGTTTTTCCAATTCCACTCCGTTTTATGCGGTATGATTTCTAAGGTTGATTTTTTATGGATCCTCGCAATATTCGCAACGTGGCCATCATCGCCCATGTCGATCACGGCAAGACCACCCTGGTCGACGGCCTTCTGTGGCAAAGCGGTCTGTTCCGCGACAATCAGGAAGTCCGGGAACGGGTAATGGACAGCCTGGACCTGGAACGGGAAAAAGGCATCACCATCATGGCCAAGAACACGGCCGTCACCTTTGGGCGGATGAAGATCAACATCGTCGACACCCCCGGCCACGCCGACTTCGGCGGGGAGGTGGAACGCACCCTGACCATGGTGGACGGGGCCAGTCTGCTGGTCGATTCCTCCGAAGGCCCCCTGCCCCAGACCCGCTTCGTGCTGCAAAAGGCCCTGAACCGGGGCCTGCCCCTCATCGCCGTCATCAACAAAATCGACCGCCCCGACCGCCGACCGGCCGAGGTGCTGGACGAACTCTATTCCCTGTTCATCGATCTCGACGCCGAAGAGGACCAGCTCGATTTTCCGGTCCTCTACACCAACGCCAAAGCGGGCTTGGCTTTCAACAGCCTCGAGGAGGCCGACCAGGCCGAGGGCGGCTCCTTTGAGCCGCTCTTCAAGGCCATCGTCGAACATATCCCGCCGCCCATCGGCTCCCTGGAGGCCCCTTCCCGCTTCCTGGTCACCAACCTGGACTGGTCGGATTACGTCGGCCGCCTGCTCATCGGCCCCCTGCGGCAAGGCCGCCTGAAGGCCGGCGAGGAGGTGGCCCTGTTGAAAAACGGCCAGGTCACCGGCCGCGGCCACATCAAAGTGCTCTATACCTATCAGGGGCTCAACCGGGTTGAGGTGCCCGAGGCCTTCGCCGGCGACATCGTGGCCCTGGCCGGTCTGGGCGAGGCCTTTATCGGCGACACCATCGCCGACGCCGAAAATCCCGGCCCGCTGCCCGCCGTGGTGGTGGACGAGCCGACCCTGTCCATGGAATTCGGGGTCAACACCTCACCCCTGGCCGGAAAAGACGGCAAGCTCCTCACCTCCCGCCAGATCAAGGACCGGCTGGAAAAGGAGGCGCTGTACAACGTCTCCATCCGTCTGGCCCCGGTGCCCGGCCAGTCCGACTGCTATCAGGTCAGCGCCCGGGGCGAACTGCAGTTGGCCGTGCTGGTGGAGACCATGCGCCGGGAGGGCTTCGAACTGACCCTGGGACCGCCCCGCATCATCATCACTGAAATCGACGGCCGGCCGCACGAGCCCCTGGAGCTGGCCGTCATCGACGTGCCCGAGGAATTCGTCGGCCTGGTCACCGAAAAGCTCTCCGCCCGCCGGGGCCAGGTGGTCAAGCTGGCCAACCACGGTTCCGGCCGGGTCCGGCTGGAAATAAAAGTCCCCACCCGGGGTCTCATCGGGTACCGCAGCCAGTTCCTCACCGATACCCGGGGCACCGGCCTTCTGAACACCCTGGTCATCGGCACCACCCCCTATCTCGGCCCCATCAAGGGCCGGCCCAACGGCTCGCTGGTTTCCGACCGTTCCGGCGCGGCCGTGACCTACGCCCTCTATCATCTCGAACCCCGGGGCACCATCTTCGCCAGCCCCGGCGACCCGGTCTATCCCGGCCTCATCGTCGGCGAAAACTCCCGGGGCGAGGATCTCCACGTCAACCCCTGCAAGGAAAAGAAGCTGACCAACGTCCGGGCCAGCGGCTCCGACGAGGCCCTGCGTCTCACCCCGCCCCGGCGTTTCTCCCTCGAAGAAGCCATCGAATACATCCGCGAAGACGAAATGCTGGAAGTCACCCCCCACGCCATCCGCCTCCGCAAACGCCAGGGCTGAGCCCTGGACCCACCGGATGCGCCTGCCGGCGCATCCTCCCCGAACCCGCTTCGCTGGACGGCCGAGGCCGCAACGTCTGGGCGGCCGGGACCATCGGGGTCGTCCACAGAGGGGGCGGGCGCTGAAGCGCCCTTTGGAAGAGAGGACTTCGCGACCGCCCGGCCGCCAACCAGCGGCGCCCTTTAACGCCAAGCTTCACGGCCGCCTCTTCACCCCGCTCCGTCAGCCGCCGACCAAGGTCACGCGGGCCGGGAATACTTCGGAGGGCGGACGCGTGGGCCCCGGCCGCGTCGCCGACTTTGCTGCAACGATCCTGATGGTCTCGGCCACCCAAATGTTGCGGCCACTGAGGTCCAGCGAAGCGAGTGCGGAGTTGGGTCCAGGGCTCAGCCCTGGCGGCCGCCCGGAGAAGTTTTACCGGCCCGCGCGGCCGCCCGGCAACCAACCCAGCGGCGTCTCTTGACAGGCCAAGCTCACGGCCGCTCTTCCTCCGCTCCGGCAGCCGCCACCCAAGGCCGCGACCAATCGGATCGGTCTTTTTGAGGATTTCATGTTTCCACCCCAGGTCGACACCTTCGTCAGCATCATCAACACTCTGGGCATCATCGCCTTCGCCTTCAGCGGAGCCACGGCGGCCATGAAAAAAGAGGCCGACGTGGTGGGCGTGGTCATCCTCTCCCTCATCGCCTGCTCCTGCGGCGGCATCATCCGCGACCTGCTCCTGGGCGATCTGCCCCCGGAACTTCTGCGAACCAATTTTATCCTGATTCTGGCCATCTTTTCCGGCCTGTGCAGCTTCTTCTTTTTCAAACAGGTCGACCGCCTCAACCGGCCCATCGACTTTTTCGACGCCCTGGGCCTGGGCCTCTTCGCCGTGGCCGGCGCCGACAAGGCCATGGCTTTCGGCCTCAACGCCACCTGGAGCGTGGGGCTGGGCCTGGTCACCGCCGTCGGCGGCGGCATGGCCCGCGACATCATGCTGGCCCAGGTGCCCACCATCCTGCGCTCTGAAATCTATGCCACCCCGGCCCTTTTGGGGGCGCTGATCCTGGTGGCCGGCAAAAGCCTCTGGCCGAGTTGGGGGCCGCTCTTCCTGATCCTGGGCGCCGTCACCTGCAGCGGTCTGCGTCTTCTGGCCATCCACTTTCACTGGCATATCCGGCGCTGACACTCACCGTCCAATCGTTTCCGCAAAAATGGCCGGCCATCGAATCCCTTGGAATTCGATGGCCGGCCTCAACATGATTACCACACCGGATTTACGGACAGCTGATCAGCCCCTCCGACCACAGGCAGGCTCCGCAGGTGGGCTTGCGGCTGCCGAAGCAGTCGGTCAGGTTCTCTTCCGAAAGCTCGCAGCCGCTGCATTGCATGCAGGGGGAAAAGTCAAATTTTCGAACCTGCTCGCGAAAGAGCCGGTATTCCTCCGAACCCCAGATTTCATCCAAACCGTGAGGACCGACCTGGCCGAAGGAATGGTGGTGGATGGTGCGCTCCCGCCCGTTCCAATAGGCCGCCCCGTTGTGGAGCAAGGCCATGCAGGGACTGACCTGCCCGTCGTGACGGACGAAGGCCTGGTCCTCCTCCACGAAGCGGCAATAGTTCGTCCGGCGGGTCAGGGGCTGACCGGAGAGATTGACCCCCACCTCGGTACTGGAGAAAAGCCCCCGGAGCCCCCGGATCACTTCCTCCTGCCGCCAGTTCATCAGGGGCACGTTGATGGTGGTGAGCTCCACGGGCGCGGGCGCCCCGAGGCCCTCGTTCAGCAATTGGCCATACAACAACTCGGTCTCGCTTCCCGGGCCCGAGGCCAGCATGTTGGAGACGTTCACCTCGTTGACGGAAAAACGCCGGGAAAACCTCGGAATCATGGCCAATTGTTCGGCATTGCTCTTCATGACCACAAAGTTCAACCCCAGGCGGACCGCCCGTCCCGGTTTGGCCCGCTCCTGGTTGAAAGCCACCAGGTTGGGCTGGATGGCCCGCAGCTCGTGGTTGAGGTCCGCCGCGCCGGAGGCCTCGAAGGAATCGATCGACACCCACAGCATGGTCAGGCCGGCCTCCAGAAGGCGCCGCGAGGTGTCGGGCGTCAGCAGGGTGGCGTTGGTCAGCATTTCCACCCGCCGGCCGGAGGCGGACACCCGCCGCACCATTTCGACCAGGTTCGGATGGGCCAGGGGTTCGCCCTGACCGCCGAAAAACACCGTCTCCACCGAGCCGGGCATGGTCCTCACAATGGCTTCGAAGGTATCCGGCGCCATATCGCCGTCCGCCTCATCCCGCCAGGAATGGCGGAAGCAGATGGCGCAGTTCAAATTGCATCTCGAAGTCGGTTCTATATACAGCTTGCGCATAACATCCCGGGTGGTTATTACTCCGGCAACTAAATAAGTCACACTCGCGATTTCGCCAAAGCCCGAAATCGCTGGACTTGGCCGTCCGAGAATCGACTTCGTCAGTTGCCGGGTTAATATGAGTGAAGGCGAAATCAGTCCGCATCCTGATCGTGCATTATACCGATCTGTTTCAAAATGTTCAACGCCCCGGGGAAAAGGAGGGCTGATTGATCTGGTATGTTGACTTCTCAAGTCCCGACCGGGGCCAGGGGGCGACAGTCCCCTGGCGGGGGTTTGGGGGCGGAGCCCCCAACCTCACGGCCGCCGGCTGACGAACAGGCCGACCAGCACCAGGGCGCAGGCCGGGTATTGCATCAGGGTCAGGCTTTCGCCGAGAAGGATAACGCCCATGAAGAGGGCGAAGACGGGGATGAGGTTGAGGTAGAGGCTGGCCAGGCCGGCCTTGACCCGGCTGAGGCCGAAGTTGAAGGTCCCGTAAGCTCCCAGGCCGACCACCAGGCCCAGGTAGATCACAGCGCCCCAGACCACCGGCGGAACGGACTCCGGAAGGCCCATCCCGGGCAGAAAAAAGGCCGGGAAAAAAAACAGGGCCCCGACCCAGGTCTGGACCGCGGTGATCAGAAGCGGCGGATAATGGGCGCTCAGCCGGCGGGCGCACAAAAAATAGACGGTGGCGCAGACGGCGGCGCAGGCTTCCAGAAAATTGCCCCACAGGGGGGCGGGCGCGGTTTCCGTGGATTCGGCCCCCAGGCTGAGCCAGACCACGCCGCCGATGGCCAGGGCGGCCCCGATCCAGCCGTTGGCCGGCAGCCGTTCCTTCAGGGTCAGAACCGCGCCCAAAGCCACCAGGATGGGCATGATGGCCACCACGGTGCCGGCCTGGGAGGCGGTGGTGTAGGTCAGGGCGTAGAGCTCAAAGACGAAATACAGGCAGGGCTCGCCCACGGCCATGAGGGCGAACCATTTCCAATCCCCCGGCCGATAGCGCACTTTGCCCCGCAGGCAGGGGATGAAGAACAGAAAGCCCAGGCCGCCCACCAGCATGCGCAGGGCGGCCAGGCTCATGGGGTGGAAAAATTCCAGCCCCCACTTCATGACGATGTAGCCGCTGGCCCAGAGCAGCGAAGCCGTCAGCAGGGCCGCCGAAGCGGCCGGGTCCCGGGATTGGTCAGTCATTATGGCGATCTTTCAAAAAAAGTGAGGAGGCGATTCAGCTCGACCAACAAGTTGGCGAGTGCCTGTTCCCGGACGACCCAATGCCAGCCAGGCCGATTTTCGGCGGCGCATCGTCCCATCCGGGGCTCAGTCCGATTCGGGAAACACGGGCAGGTCCCGGGGCGGCGGCCAGGATCGCCGGGGACCCCATTTGAAGAAGGGATTGGTCCGATAGACGGGGTCGTCGGCCGTAACGTCGGAACAGGTCAGCACGCTGAACTCCAGGAGCTCGGCCAAAGCCTGCTCCAATTCCCCGTCGGAAGCGTTCCAGCGGGAGCGGAGGGCGGCCCGGCCGGCCCGGCCGCCCTCGCTTTCGATGGCGGCCGCGAGAATGTAGGCCGACACGGCCGGAACCGACAAATCCTGGGTAAATATTCTGGTGTCCATGCCTTATTATGACAGATCGGGCGGCCGGGGGGAAGCGAAAAACCGGTGAGAGGAAACCTCGGGTCTTCGCCACGACCCAAAACGGCGCGGCCGCTCTTCGGGGCGGCCTGAAAAAGATCAGCCGCCGTTCTCTTTGAGGCGGCTTTCGGCGCGTTTCAAGATTCCGGCCAGAATTTCCGGATCGAGTTCGGTGACCGGTTTCGGCGGGGCGGGCACCGGCGGATAATCCCCGATGGCTTTTTCGAACCAGGCCACGTCGTGCCAGCCGCCGAGTTTGTAGCCCGCCCGGCGGCTGATCCCCACCAGCCGGAAATCCAGGCCCAGGTGCAGCCGCTCGCTGGCCGGGTTGGGCAGGGTCATCAGGCCACAGACGTTCTGATAGCCCTGGAGCCGCAGGATCTCGATGACCGCGCCGTAAAGAACGGAGCCGAGCCCCCGGCCAGCGAACTCGGGCCGCAGGTAGACGGACAGGTCGGCGTCCCACTGGTAGGCGGCCCGCTCCTGGTGAACCGAGGCGTAGGCGTAACCCGCCGGGCGGCCGCCGGCCTCGGCCGCCAGCCAGGGGAACCGGGCCCCGATAGTTCGAATCCTCCGTTCGAACTCCTCCGGAGACGGGGTTTCATATTCGAAGGTGATGGCGGTCTTTTCCACGAAGGGGGCGTAGATGGCCCGCAACTCAAGCGCGTCGGCCGCCCCGGCCGGTCTGATGATCATAAAAACCTCCTCCGCCGCGGCTGATCGATGGAATACCTGTTGCCAGATCAGCCCGATCATTATAAAATCGTTTCATTTGCCAGCCCCGTGGGACATGGGCGTTCAACCACGCTTTGACCTGATGGAGGAACCGCCGTGCTGACCGACGACAAACAACTCTACATCGCCTCGGCCGACGGCCGGGAACTCTGCCTTTTGCCGGGCCTGGCCAACCGCCACGGCCTGGTGGCCGGGGCCACCGGCACGGGCAAGACCGTGACCCTGGCCAACCTGGCCGAGAGCTTCAGCGCCCTGGGGGTGCCGGTCTGGCTCACCGACGTCAAGGGCGACCTGGCCGGTCTGAGCCAGAAGGGCCAGCCCGCCGGCAGCCTGGCCGACCGGGTGACGGAACTGGGACTTTCCGCCCGGGGCTACCGCAACCAGGCTTTCCCGGTCTGTTTCTGGGACGTGGCCGGGCGGGACGGGCACCCGCTGCGGACCACGGTTTCGAGCTTCGGGCCGCTGTTGTTCGCCCGGCTGCTGGAACTCAGCGAAGTCCAGACCGGAGCGCTGCACCTGGTGTTCCGCATCGCCGACGATCAGGGACTTTTGCTCTTGGACCTGAAAGATTTGCGCAGCATGGTGGCCTATGTGGGCCAGAACGCCGGGGACTTCCAGCACTACGGCCACCTGGCCACGGCCAGCCTGGGCGCCATCCAGCGGGGCCTGGTGCGGCTTGAGGAAGAAGGAGGCGATGCCTTTTTCGGCGAGCCGGCCCTGCGGCTGGAGGACCTGTTCCTGACCGACCTCGGCGGCCGGGGCCTCATCCACATCCTGCACGCCGAGCGGCTGATGCGGTCGCCCCGGCTGTATTCGGGGCTCCTGTGGTGGCTCCTGTCCGAACTCTTCGAGGAGTTGCCGGAAGTGGGCGACCCGGAACGTCCCCGCCTGGTGCTGATGTTCGACGAAGCCCACCTCTTGTTCAACGAGGCCCCGGCCGGGCTGGTGGACAAGATGGAACAGGCCGTGCGGCTCATCCGATCCAAGGGCGTGGGGGTCTATTTCATCACCCAGAACCCGGCCGACCTCCCCGATTCGATTCTGGGTCAGCTCGGCCACCGGGTGCAACACGCCTTGCGGGCCTATACCCCCAAGGACCAGAAGGCGGTCCGGGCGGCGGCCCAGACCTTCCGGCCCAACCCGGCCTTCAAGACCGAGGAGGCCATCACCAACCTGTCCATCGGCGAGGCCCTGGTTTCCTTCCTCGATCCCAAGGGCGCGCCCCGGATGGTGGAGCGGGCTCTGGTGCTGCCCCCGGAAAGCCGCATCGGAACCATCAGCCCCGACGAACGCCGGGCCGTCATCCAGGGCTCGCGCCTGGCCGGGCGGTACGACACCGCCATCGACCGGGAATCGGCCTATGAGATGCTGGCCCAGCACTTCACCCGGCGCCAACAGGAGGCCGAGGCCGCCCAGGCCGCCCGGCGGGAGGCCCAGGCGGCCAAAGAAGAGGACCGCCGCCAGCGGGAGGCCGAGCGGACCGCCCGGCGGGCGGAACGGGAAAACCCCAACATATTGGGCACCATTTTTACCGGCGCCACCAAACAGGCCGGCCGCACCATCGGCCGGGAAATCGGCAACCGCATCATCCGGGGCCTTTTGGGCGGCCTCTTCGGAGGGCGGCGGTGAATTTCGGCGGCCAATCGTGGAAACACGAGTACATGGAAAAGCGCTCTATGGCCGCGATCAGCATGTTTTTTGTTGTAAAATTATTACCATAATTTTTACAGGCGGACAACGGCCGGGCGGCGATGCTCCTTGACCTCTCCAGCTACCTCGGGCTGTTTCTGTCGGCCTTTCTGACGGCCACCATGCTCCCGGGCCAGTCCACTTTGGTCCTGGCGGCTATGATCCACGCCGGGGATCACCCGGTCTGGGCCCTGGTGGCCGTGGCCTCGGTCGGCAACACTCTCGGCGCGTGCCTCAACTGGTGGCTGGGGAGGTACGCCGTTCGTTTCCGCGACCGGCAGTGGTTCCCGGTCAAGGCCGAAACCCTGGCCAAAGCTGAGGCCTGGTATCGCCGCTATGGCCGCTGGTCTCTGCTGCTGAGCTGGGCGCCGATCATCGGCGACCCCCTGACCCTGGCCGCCGGCGTTCTGGGCGAACCCCTGAAGTCGTTCGTGCCCCTGGTGGCCTTGAGTAAGACCGTCAGATATGTGATCGTGGCCGGCCTGGTTCTGGAGTTCCTCTAATGGATGTGGATGCGGCGGCCCCGAAAACGACGACCGCTTTCCGGAAGCCGGAAAGCGGTCTGAAAAAGGGGCCGGAAACATAATGGGGTGAGTGAGGGGGGTCGAACCCCCGGCCTCCAGGGCCACAACCTGGCGCTCTGACCAACTGAGCTACACCCACCATTTGTTTCGACCGTCGCTATATATAGCGTAAAATGAAATAAAATGCAAGAGTATTGTCGGGGACCGAGTCGATGTCCGCCCGCATCCGGGTCGGAAGCGATTTCGGCATCGCGAGCCCGACCCAACCGCCGCTCTGCTTTATCGGCACATAAATCAGACAGGAGTTATAAAGACGATGAAATCGATTCCCGTGGAAAAGGCTGTGGGCCTGATCCTCTGCCATGACATAACCGAAATAGTTCCCGGGGAACACAAGCGCGCCGCTTTCCGCCGCGGCCACGTGGTCCGGCCGGAGGACATTTCCCACCTTCTGCGCCTGGGCAAGGAAAATCTTTTCGTCTGGAGCGACCAGACCGAGGGCCTGGTGCACGAGGACGAAGCCGCCCGACGCATCGCCAAAGTCCTGGCCGGGCCCAACGTCAGCTACGGGGAGCCCACCGAGGGGCGCATCAATCTGACCAGCGACATCCAGGGGCTCTTCGTCATGGACGTGAGGTATCTGAACAATTTGAACGATATCCCGGACGTTTCCGTGGCCACGGTCAACACCCAGCGCGAAGTCCAGGCCGGGCAGAACCTGGCCGGCACCCGGGTCATCCCCCTGTGCGTGGCCGAGGAATCCCTGGCCGGGGTGGAGGCCCTGGCCAGGGAGCGCGGGCCCCTGATGCGGGTCCTGCCCTTCCTCTCCCACCGGGTCGGGGTGATCACCACCGGCAGCGAGGTCTACCACGGCCGCATCCAGGATGCCTTCACCCCGGTTCTGCGGCGGAAATTCGCGGCCTGGGGCTCGGAAATCATTTTCCACGCCCTGGTGCCCGACCAGCCGGAGGCCACGACCCTGGCCATCCGTCAGGCCCTGGACCAGGGCTGCGACCTCGTCGCCGTCACCGGCGGCATGAGCGTGGACCCCGACGACAAGACCCCGGCCGCCATCCGCGAAGTCTCCGGCGAAGTGGTGACCTACGGCACCCCGGTCTTTCCCGGGGCCATGTTCATGCTCGGCTATCGCGGCCGCATCCCCATCCTGGGGCTGCCCGGCTGCGTCATGTATAACCGGGCCAGCGTCTTCGACCTGGTGCTCCCCCGCCTTCTGGCCGGTCAGCGCCTGACCCGGCGCGACTTCACCCGTCTGGGCCACGGCGGCTTCTGCGAAATGTGCCCCGACTGCCACTACCCCAACTGCTCCTTCGGCCGGCACTAACGCTGAGCGCGCGATGGCCGCAACATTTGGCGGCCGGATCATCGACCCTTAGGATAATAGAATAGCCAAATCAAACCACTCAGCGTTCGAAGCTGATTAGGGGGAGGGGCTGTGCGCCCCTGCCCCTAAAACCCCACCGCACCAGGGGGACACCCCCTGGACCCCCGATGTGCCAATCAGCTATGACCCGTAAGCGCCGCCACAACTCGCCTGTACGGCTCAAACAAGTGGCGGCGCGGTGACTTCCGTCATCGTCGGCGGCCCGTACGGTGTCCATATTATTGGTAACTTGATAAGCACCTACTTGCCTTTTCTCGGCCACCACACCTGTTAGGTAAGGCCGTCCGGTACTACTTCGGAGGGCGGCCGCATGGGCCCCGACCGCGTCGCCGACGGGTCTCCGGCTGACGAAATGATGGCCTCGGCCACTAAAATGTTGCGGCCGATCAAGTCCAGCGAAGCGGGTGCGGAGTTGGGTCCAGGGCTCAGCCCTGGCGGCCCGGCCTTGTCGTGCGAACGCCTCAATCTTTGGCGGGCGAAATATCCGTCTCCTTTGAAGACGTTTTGACAGGCTTCGGCCCGACCGGACTCCAGTAAGGCTGTTCCTGAGGTTGGGGAGCGTTTGGCAGCAAGGGACGCTGATTATCGCCGTTCGCGGCCATAACGAACAACCGCGGTCGCCCGTTTCTGTCGCTCGAGAAAACGATCATCCGGCCGTCGGGCGAAAAGCTCGGCCGGTAATTCGCGCCCTGGCCGCCAGTGAGCTGCCGATACCCGGAACCGTCCGGCCGGATAATGCAAATATCCGTTCCCCGGGACACGAAGGCGATATATTCCCCGGTGGGCGACCAGGCGGGATCGGTGGCCTGGCCGTTGATGGGCAGGCGCTTGGCTTCCCCCTCGCCGGAAGCCGGAAGGATGTAGATGCCGGGCACTCCGCCCTGGACGGAGACGAAAGCCATTTGACTGCCGTCAGGTGAAAAAGTCGGGGAGACACTGATGCCGCCAAGCCCAACGAGAAATTTGGGCGGTTTGACTGAAAAATCATAAATTGTGGTTTTTTGGGAATCACTCATAGCCGCGACCAATGTACCATCCGGTTTGAAAGCCGGGGCCAGATGCCTTGCGCCGGAAGAGACCACCTGCCCATTGAGCAGCAGTTCCCATTTCTGGCCGTTACGGCGCACCCAGGCCACGGACCCGTCCGGGCCGATGGTCGGCTGGGTATTAATCCCCTGGCCTTCGGAAATTGTAACGACCTGGTCGCCGCCGAAGGTCGCCTTCATAATCTGTTTACGTAAGGGCGAGCCGGAACAGAAAATGATTTCAGAGCCGAAAACTCCCGGCACTCCGGTGATTTGTTCCAGGGCGTCGTTCGTGAAACGATTGGCCATAGCGCGGGCGGCGCTGGCCTTTCCCGTATAGAGCTTGGCCAGGACCTGACGCCCTGAGATGACGTCGAAGAGGCGCAGTTCCAGGATTACCTTGGAGTCCGTGCTGTGGACAGCGCCTTTAACCAAATACTCGGCCCCTATTTTGCTCCAAATCGGGTAATCTGGGGTACTTTTTTCATCCAGCCCGGCCTCAAGGCGTGTCTCCAGAAAAGACCGCTTATCCAGACTAAAAAAAAAGCCCAGTCAGTTCGAAATTATCACGCAGATGACCGGCGATGGCGGCGGCGTTCCGATCGGGCGAACCAGAAATCGACACCAGGTCGGGGACAGCTATGTGATACTTGCGCATTGTCGCCGAAGACAAAGAACAAAATATTTGATACGGCCCCGAATCGTCAATCACGACCTCGGCGCGCCCGGTTCCCGGCCATGCGGAAACGAAAAGCGCCAGGGCGAGCAGGAATGCAATTCTCGAAAGCGGTCTCATCGCTTCCCCCGCGCGCCCAAACGGAGCGGCGCTCCTTGAGCGGATCATTGCTCGGCCCGGCCGCCGCGACGTCCCCGTGAGGTCGTCGCGGCGGCGCTCGGCGTTTTCGGAATCAGACGAAGCGGGCGATTTCGGCCAACGGCTTGCGGTTTTTCTCGCGCACCTTGGGGCTGGCCGGGTAGCCCACGGCGATGAGGCCGGCAAACTGTTTTTCCAGGGGAATGTTCAAGAGCTGGCAGAGCCGTTCGCGATCGTAAATGCCCAGGATGCAGGTGCCCAGGCCCTGGGCCTCGGCCGCGTAACACAGCGTGACCACAACCGCCCCCAAGTCGCCCTTGGCGAAATACTGGCTGTCGAGAATCTTGCGGATGCCCGGCATGAGCACGGCGTGTTCCTCCAACACCACGATGAAGGCCCGGGCCCCGGAGGCGTATTCGTTCATGCCCATCTGCTGGGCGCACTTGGCCACCTCGGGCACCAACTGCGGGTTCTCCACCACCACGAAGCTCCAGGGCTGGGAATTGCAGGCCGAAGGGCACAGCCGGACCGCCTCCAGGCAGTGCGCCAGCTTGTCATGCTCCACGGGGCGGTCGGCGAAATCCCGGCAGCTCTGGCGACGAACGCAAAGATCCATGAAATCCATAAGGCACTCCTTTGTATGTTGAGAAAACTTCCGGCTCGATTTATGATAACCGTGTGGTCATCACTATACCGGGTGACCAGTGGTTTTATGGTAGTCCCGGACCAAAGAAAAATCAAGGAGGCCCCACTCATGCCCAGATCGAAAAAAAATTGGCCGCTTTTGACCGCGATCCTCGGGTTGCTGCTGCTCCCGGTCCTGGCCGCCGCGCAGACCGCCGAACACTCCGGCGACGCGCACCGGATGCCGGCCGCCAAGGCCGATGCGGCCGAATCCCCGGCCTACAGCGACCGGGCCTATCTGTCGGCCATGATCGTCCACCATGAAGCGGCGGTGGAGATGGCCAAGGCCGTGCTCAAGGACGGCCGTAACCCCTTGGTCAAAAAATGGGCCGAGGCGGTGATCGGCGCCCAGGAAGCCGAAATCAAGCAAATGCGCGACTGGCTGGAGCCCTTGGGCGGCGAGGACGCCCGGGCCGCCGCCGGAATGCGACACGACATGCATTCGATGATGGCCGCCCCGGCCGGCCAAAATCCCGACGTCGATTTCATCACCATGATGATCGGCCACCATGCCGGCGCGGTGGAGATGGCGCTCCAGGCCGTGCTCAAATCGAACGACCGCCGGGTCATCGACCTGTCGCGGAACATCATTACGGCCCAGATCGAAGAGATCGTCGCCTACCGCGACTGGCTGGCCCAAAACGCCCCGGCCCGATAAAGGACGGATTTTTCCAGGCCTCACGAAGAGCGGCCGGACGGACGGCTTCGCGGGGCCTATTTTTTTGTTGCCGGGCTTGACTTTACTTCGTGGCGCTCCGATAATAAAAAATTAACGCCCGGACGACGGAATCCGGGTTTATTGCGGCCGCCCCGGCCACGAGCGGAGAATCTCACGGATGCACCCGGCTTTTGACCACAGGACGGAAAAAATCGCGCCCGCGTCGCGGCCGGGCCGGCTTTCCCATGGCGCGACCGGGCCGGCGTCAGGCCCCTCCGTCCTGGCTTTCCTGGTTTTCCTGGCCATCCTGGCCGCGCCCGGCCCCGCTTTCGGCGCGGCCCCGGCCGCCGGGGGAAGCGGTGCATCGCCCCATCCGGGGCCCGGCTCGGTCGCCTCGCCCGAGACTCGGGAGGCCCTGGAAGGCGCGGTGCAGGATCTGGGGCTGCAAACCGATTTCCCATCCGGCCGCCAGAGCCAGATCAAACCCGGAACCTGCGCCCCGGGTACCGGAACGCCGAGATCCGGGTCGGGCGGGGGGTACTCCTTCAAATCGAGATCCCGGCCCCGGCCGTTGAACATCCCGGCCGAGGCCGCCCAGGCGGTCTTGTGGGCGGCCGGCCTGGCGGTGGCGGTGATTCTGATCCTGACCCTGCGCGACAACTGGCGCAAATCCGGCCAGCCGCCGATAGCGGCGCCGGCGGCCGAAGAAGCCCCCGGGGCCCCGGCCATCCGGCTGGGCGAGGCCCAGGTCGAAGCCGACGAACTGGCCCGCCGGGGCGAATTCGTCCAGGCCATGCACGTGCTTCTCCTGCGCAGCGTGGGCGAGATGCGCCGCCGGCTGGCCACGGCCATCGCCGCCTCCCTGACCAGCCGGGAAATCCTGGCCCGGATCGGCCTGGGCCCGGAAGCCCGGGGCGCCTTGGCCGACATCATCGGCCGGGTGGAGGTTTCCTACTTCGGCGGTTACCAGGCGGGGTTGGAGGAATATCAGGCCTGCCGCCGCAGCTTCGAGGCGTTCAGCGCCTCGCTTGCCGGGCGGGAAGCGGCCGGCCCCACCGTAAACGCGGCGCGGACGGAAATGGCGGCGGCGAAATGAGCTTCGTCCCCGTCGAATCCGACCATTCCGAAGCCCGCCCCGCCTCCGGGCCGGGGCTGCGGCTCCCCGCCTTTTCGCCCCGGGCGATGATCATTCTGATCGCCGCCGGTCTGGCCCTGTTCGCCCTGTCGATCCTTCTGACGGCTTACGGCCGGGAGCCGGTCACCGCCTCGGACCGGGTGGGTCCGGGCGCCTTTTCCAAATCGGCCCTGGGATACACCGGGCTCTACGACACTTTGAAACGCCTGGGCTGGCCGGTTCGGCGCACCCTTCGCGGCCCGGCGGCCCGGGCGGACGAAGACAGCCTCCTGATCGTGGCCGAACCGGACCTGGACCGCCTCGGTCTCACCGGGCGTTTGAAATTTCTCGAGGCGACCCGGCTCCTTCTGGTGCTGCCCAAATGGCGGGGTCGCCCCGATCCCCAGCGGCCGGCCTGGGTGGCGGACGTTTCGCCCGTCCCGCCGACCCAGGCCCGGGACACCCTGGACCTGGTGGCCCCGGAGGTCGAAATCGTCTGGCGGCCCTGGCCGATCACCTGGTCGGTCAATGAGCTGGGCCCCGCGCCCGTCGGTTCGGGCATGGCCCAATTGATGCGCTCGGCGGACCTGCGGCCGGTGGTGGCCTCCGGCGACGGCATTTTAGTGGGCGAACTCGAAACGGACGAGGGGTTGGTCTGGATCCTGGCCGACCCGGACGTGGCCGCCAACCACGGCCTGGTGCTCGGCAACAACGCGACCTTCATGATCGATCTGGTGGATTCGCTCTGGGGCTGGGAAAACGAGGATCGCGAAGGGGCCGTCATTTTTGACGAAACGGTGCACGGCTTCGGGGCGGACGCCGAGTCGCCCCTGAAGCTCCTGTTCCGCTTTCCCTTCGCGGTGGTCACACTCCTGGCCGTTGTGGCCGCCGCCCTGTGGGTCTGGGCCGGGCTCGGCCGCTTCGGCCCGGCCGAGCCGGCCCGGCCGCCGCTGGATTTCGGCAAGTCCGGCCTGGTGGCCAACGGCGCCCGGCTGCTCGGCCAGGCCGGCCAGCAGGGGGTGATCCTGAAACGATACGTGGCCCTGGTGATCCGCTCGACGGCGGCCGCGCTCCACGCCCCGCCGGGGCTCAAGGAAAAGGCCCTGGTCGAATGGCTGGACCGGCTGGGCCGGGGCCGGGGAGTCGAGACCGCCTGCGCCGACATCCTGCGGGAAGTCAACCAACTGGGCGACGACGACCGCCGCCACCTGCCCCGGCTTTTCGAAAGCGCCCGGGCCGTCTTTCACTGGCGGTCGGCCATCCTCCGGGGCCGGAAGACCGAAACCAGGCGGCGCTGACCGCCCGCCCCACATACATCATATTTGGAAGGAACCGTCACCCACATGAGCATGCAACACGTCGGGGCCATCATTCAGGCCATCCGGACCGAGGTCGGCAAAGCCATCATCGGCCAGGAGGAAGCGCTGGAACTTCTGCTGATCAGCCTTTTGAGCGGCGGGCACGTGCTCCTGGAAGGCGTGCCCGGCACGGGCAAGACCTTTCTGGTCCAGGCTTTCGCGGTCAGCCTCAACCTTCAGTTCGGGCGCATCCAGTTCACCCCGGACCTGATGCCCGGCGACGTGCTGGGGGTCAACCTGTTCAACTTCCAGACCAACACCTTCGTCCTGACCGAAGGGCCCATCTTCACCCAGATCCTCCTGGCCGACGAGGTCAACCGCACCCCGCCCAAGACCCAGGCCGCGCTTCTGCAGGCCATGAACGAACGCTCGGTGACCATCGACAAGAAAACCTATCCCTTAGGCGATGAATTCATGGTCGTGGCCACCCAGAACCCCATCGAGCAGCAGGGCACCTATCCCCTGCCCGAGGCCCAGTTGGACCGCTTCCTGTTCAAGGTGATCATCGACTACCCCAGCCGGGAGGAGGAGATGGAGATCGTCCGGCGCCACGGCCACCAGTCGAGCCTCCCCGACCTGGCCGCCTTCGGCCTCAAGCCCGTGGCCGGGCCGGAACACCTGGCCTACGCCCGCAAGGTGACCGCCAGCCTCCGGCTGACCGAGCCCCTGGTGGAATATATCGTGGACATCGTCCGGGCCACCCGCCGGCATCCGGCCATCGAAACCGGGGCCTCGAGCCGGGCGGCCAACATGATGGTCGCGGCGGCCCGGGCCGCGGCCGCCGTGGCCGGGCGGGATTTCGTCATCCCCGACGACATCAAGCGCCTGGTCGGGCCGATCCTCCGGCACCGGCTGGTCATGACCCCGGCTTCGGACATCGAGGGCCTGACCAGCGATCAGGCCCTGGTGGCCATCCTCGACCAGGTCCCGGCGCCGCGATGAGCGCTTCGACGCCCAGCCGCCGACGCGGCCGGCCCGCGCCGCCCCGGCCGGCCGCGCCGCCGGAATCGGCCCGCACCACCTTCCGCCCCACCCGGCTGGCCGCGGTCCTCTTTGCGTTGTCCCTCCCGCTGGCCCTGCTGGTGGTGACCACCTGGCCGGGGGCCTGGTATGTTTCGTTTTATTGGCCGATCCTGGTCCTGGCCTTCGGCGCCGCCGACCTGAGCATGGCCCGGCCCGGCTCGCAACTGGCCGTCGACCTGCTCGCGCCGGGGCGGATTTTCCTGGGCCGGCCGGAGGCGGCCGGGATCACTTTGCAGAGCCCGGCCGATCCCCGGCCGCTGCGGATCACGGCCCTTCTGGAGCTGACCGGGCCGGCCGAAGCCGCCCGGCCCGTCTCCGGCCTGATGACCGGGGGGCGGTTGGAACTGAACGCGCCGATCGAGCCGACCCGGCGGGGCCGGCTCGACCTGGCCGCCCTCTGGCTGCGCTGGCGCGGCCCCCTGGGACTGGTGGAACTGCGCCGCCGTCAAAGCCTGGCCGGGAGTCTCGACGTCCTGCCCGACACCCGGACCCTGGCCCGGGAGACCCTGCCCTTCTTCGACCGCGACGCCCTGATCGGCCTGAAGAGCCAACGGCTCCAGGGCGAAGGCGCCGAATTCGACAAACTCGGCGACTACACCCCCGGGCGGGATTACCGCTTCATCGACTGGAAACGGTCGGCCCGGCACCGCAAGCTCCTGGTCAAGGAATTCCGCCAGGAACGCAATCACCAGATCGTCCTGGGTTTCGACACCGGCCACCTGATGCTGGAACCCGTCGAGGGTCTGCCGAAGCTGGACCACGCCATCCGGGCCGGGCTTCAACTGGCCTGGCTGTCGCTCCGGGGCGGCGACCTGGTGGGCGGCTGCGGTTTCGACGCCCATTTCCGAAGCTTCATCCAGCCGGGGCGGGGCTCAACCCATTTCGGCCAGTTCCAGCGCTTCACCGCCGATCTGGACTATCGGACCGAGGAAACCAATTTCACCCTGGGCCTGGCCGAACTGGGCTCCCGCCTGAGGCGGCGGGCCCTGGTGATTCTGTTCACCGAATTTGTGGACCCAATTTCGGCCGAACTGCTGGTGGAAAGCCTGGCCCGGCTGACCCGCCGTCACCTGGTGGTCTGCGTGACCCTGCGCGATTCCCTCCTGGCCGACCTGACGGCCGCCCCGCCCGATGATTTCGCCAAGGTGGCCGGGGCGGTCATCGCCGACGGCTTCGCCCGGGAGCGGGCCATCGTCCTGGAGCGGGTGGCCCGGCTGGGGGTCCACGTCCTGGAGACGCCGGTGCGGGAATTGGCCCCGGCTCTTTTGAACCGCTACCTGATGATCAAGCAACGGGGGCTTTTATGACCGATCCCGCCGTTCCGCCCGAAGCCCTGACCCCCGTCGAGATCGCCGGAACCCCGGGCCGGCCGGCCCTGGCCCTGCGCAGCGCCGTCTTTCGCCAGGGCCGGGAGGAAGGCTGGCGGCGGCTGGACGCCCTGGTGGACCGCATCGAGACCAAAGGCCTCGGCGCCCTGTCGGCCGAGGAAATCCAGGCCCTGCCCCGGCTCTACCGCGCGGCCCTGTCCTCGCTCTCGGTGGCCCGGACCATCAGCCTGGACCGCAATCTGCTGGTGTATCTGGAAAACCTGGGGCTCCGGGCCTACCTGGTGGTCTACGGTCCGCGCTCCGGGCTTTGGGAAAACCTGCGCCGCTTCTTCAGCCAAACCTTTCCCCAAAGCGTCCGCAACCTGGCCCGGCCCTTGGCGGCGGCGGCCCTGGCCCTTCTGGCCGGGATCCTGGCCGGCTACGCCCTGGTCCAGTCCGACCCGACCTATTTCTATCAACTGGTGCCGGAAGAACTGGCCGACGGCCGCGGGCCGGACAGCACCACCCCGGAACTGGCCGAAGTGCTGTTCGGCCCCTGGACCGGCTTCATCGACACCTTCCTGGTATTCGCCAACGCCCTGTTCCAGCACAACACCATCGTGGGCCTTTTGGCTTTCGGCCTGGGGCTGGCCCTGGGGGTGCCGACCATTTTTCTCCTGATCCACAACGGCCTGATTCTCGGGGCCTTCATCGCCCTTCACGTGGAGCGGGGCCTGGGGCTCGATTTTATCGGCTGGCTCTCGGTGCACGGGGTGACCGAACTGGGGGCGGTCATCCTGTGCGGCGGGGCCGGCCTGGCCATTGCCGAACGAATCCTCTTCCCCGGGCCCCTGCCGCGCCTGGAAAGCCTGGCCCGCTATGGCCGGGAGGCGGCCGGGGTGGCCGCCGGGGCGGTGGCCCTGTTCTTCATCGCCGGCTTTCTGGAAGGCGGTTTCCGGCAGCTCATCAACCACACCCCCGGCCGCCTGGCCCTGGCCCTGTGCACCCTGGCCTTCTGGCTTTGGTATTTCCTCCAGGTCGGCCGTCAGCGGGAGGTCAGCCATGGCGGCGGGTGAATCGATTCCGATGACGGCCTCCAAGCGGCTGCGGGCCGGCCGGACCGTCGGGGTGGGGGAGCTGCTGGAAGGGATTCGCCGCACCCGGCGGGTGCTGGTCAGCCCCGAAGGCGTGGGGCTGGACATCCAGGTGGCCGGCCTCGGCGAACGGCTGAGCGCCCTGTTTCTGGATCTGGTT
Source organism: Candidatus Adiutrix sp. (assembly GCA_031553735.1). Taxonomy (GTDB): domain Bacteria; phylum Desulfobacterota; class Desulfarculia; order Adiutricales; family Adiutricaceae; genus Adiutrix. The sequence continues at coordinate 70,447 of JAVBLB010000026.1, read as the reverse complement.
TTCATCACCCTGGCCGTGGTCCCGCTCTATCTGCTGGCCCTGTATCTTTTCATCTCCAGCGGCGACACCGGGCTGGGCCTGATCGGAACCCTGTTTCTGGCCTTTCTGGTGCGCAACCTCTATTTCCTGCATTTCGAACTGACCTGGCAGGGGCGGACGCCGGGCAAACGCCTGTGCCACCTGCGGGTCATCAACCGCCAGGGCGGCGAGTTGAGCCCCGGCGCGGTCGTGGCCCGCAACCTGACCCGTGAGGTGGAACTCTTTCTGCCTCTCTCGATGATACTGAACCTGGGGGGTGGCTGGAGCTCCCTGGCCACCCTGGGCTGGGTTCTGGTCGTCAGTTCGCTGCCGGTGTGGAACCGCGACCGCCTGCGGGTCGGGGACCTCATCGGCGGAACCCAGGTCATCGCCCTCCCCCGCCGCCGTCTCCAGGGCGACCTGTCCCAGGCCGAAATTCCGCCCGCGGCCCCCGGGCGGGCGTTGGCCCCGGGGTTCACGTTCACACCGGAGCAGTTGGCCATTTACGGCGCCTTCGAACTCCAGGTGCTCGAAGAATTTCTGCGGCGGCCGCCGAACGCGGAGACCCGGCGGCTGCTCTCCGAAGTGGCCCAGAAAATCCAGCGCAAGATCGACTGGCCCGAACCCGTCCCGGCCGAGGACGTCCGCCGCTTCCTCACCGACTTCTACACCGCCGAACGGGCCGACCTGGAACGGGGGCAGTTGTTCGGGCGCCTCAAAGTCGACCAGACCGACCAGGGCGCCGCCCCCGGAAAAACGACCAGGCCGGGATCGTAAAACCGGGGCGGATATGCGGCGAGGGGGACGGAAGCCATGACCTGGCTTCCGTCCCCCTCGCATTTTTCAGCCCCCCCGCCGGGCCCCGAAAGGCCGGCGGGGAATGAGCGCTTGCGGTCAGTCGAAAACGTTGGCCAGGCTGTCGAGCGAGACGCCTTCCTGAATGGCCCGGAGGTCGAAATAGACGATGGCCACCATCACGGCGCCGAAGGCCACCGGCAGGCTGGCGACCAGGGAGGCCACCAGGAGGGCCAGCCCCTCGCTGCCGGTCACGAAACCGATAAGACCGGCGATGACGAAGGCGATCAGAAAGGTGGCCAGGCCCACCAGCAGGAACAGGGCGAAAATCTTGAGACGATAGCCCTTGGTCAGTTGGGCGCTGCGGCTGAGGCAGTCCATGGTGCCCCGCCGTTCCACCACGCAGACCGGCACGACGATCGCCCACATGCATGCCAGAATGATGCCGGGGACGATCAGGAGGATCGTGCCCACGACGATGCCCAGAGTCGTCAGAATGGCGATCAGGACCAGGGTGACCACTTCATTGAGCCCCCGGGACATGGAGTCGCCGATCGTGACGTCCTCGCCCCGCAACACCTGGAAGGCGGCATAGGCGATGGCCCCCTGAATAACCAGGCCGAGAATCCGGTCCAGGATGTTCACGAAGGCGCTGCCGCCGGTGGATCCAGCGGTCGCCAGGCTGAGCAAAGCTCCGGGCACCATGGCGAGCAAGGCCAGCACGATGAAAACGGCGGGATTCGCGAGCAGGGTGGACAGGGTGCGGTTCAGCACGGAACTGATGGAAAATTCCGGCGCGGCTTCATAATTGTTGGAATAGGCGTCCATGGAGACCTCCGGGTGATCGAATTGGGCCGGCCGGCCGGGAGCCGGGATCGACCCGCTATGAGAATTTTAAAAAGTCATAACTTTGGGAGTATACCATATCCTTGTTCCAAATACTAGGAAAGCCGAGGGCCGGAACACAATTCCCCGCCCCCAAAAGCTTCAGCCAGCCCACCCGGCGAAAGGGGGGGCGACTACGGAATCGGCCTCAGTCGAAAAAGGTCAGCAGTCGGTCAAATGAACGGCCTTCTCCGACGGCCCGGAGCTCGAAATAAACCACGACGGCCATGACGCCGCCGAAAGCCGTCGGCACGGAAGCGGCCAGGGCGCCGGCCAGGAAAACCAGAAGCGACGGAGCGCCCAGCAGCAGAACGAGGTGAGCCCCTAAATAATTGGCCACCCAAACCGCGACGCACACCATCGCCCACAGGCCGAAAATTTTCATCCGGCAGCCGTGGGTCAGGGCTTCGCTGCGATTGAGGCTGTCGACCACGCCCAGCCGTTCGATCACGCAGACTTCGATGGCCACGAACCACAGACTAATCATAATGAAGCCCGGCAGAATAAAGCTGAACAAACATACGCTCACCACCAGGATCATCAAAAGGGCCATCAGAGCCAGGTGGAGCGAGCGGGCCGCGATACACCCCAGCGCCTCCCCGAACGAGGCTTCCCGGTCCCGCAAAACCCGGGAAGCGGCCCAAGCCAGCCCCCCCTGAAAAAACAGCTTACAAAATATTCCTCCCATCTCTATGAAAATCCGAGGCCAAAAAATCCCCCCAAAGCCATTTTCGACCCACAGATAGTTGGCCACGATGGCAGGGACCTGGCTCACAAAAGCCAGGGCGAAGAAAAGGCCGGGCCTGGCGCGCCCTGTCTCCCAGGCGCGCCCCAACACGGCCTGAAGGCTGAACGACGATGCGGCGACAACATTCGCGGCCGATTCCACCGGCGCCCCCTTCCCTTCCGTATAACCCGCCCTCGATGCATAAAACCCACAAGCCGGGGGCCCATGGGTTTTAATATTTCTATATTCATATGGTGTGGTTTTAAAACGAGGGGGGAATTGGAACACTCCAAAAAACTGTTTTAAAACAGCACCTTTAAAACGCCTCTTGTTTGATACCCACAAAAATACCCATTTTAAATGTTTTTTCAAATTTTCTTTCATATTCCATCACATCATTTACTATTGCTATGGTCTGCGGCTTGAATGCCCAAAAGGTAGTCTGAGCTCACGCCATAATACTTAACTAATTTCATCAAATGCCGAATAGGCAAATCCCGCTCCCCACCTTCATAAAGCGCATAAGTCTGTTGAGTGATGCCGAGCACGGCAGCAACTTCTTTTTGAGTCAAGTCCCGATCTTCCCGCAGTTCACGCATCCTTGCTTGGTATGATTTCTTCATAACGTATACTCCTTATTCAATTTAGGAGCATACGGTACGTCCAATAAGATGTATTGATTTTACATTGTATTCAATGTAAAATTGTCGCATTTAGCAGTGAGGAGCCAAGATGGAAAAAGAAAAGACCTTATGTTTCAGTGGTTACCGCCCAAAGAAGTTCCCTTTCATCCTGAAGCAAGGGGAAGCTGCTTATACGGCTCTTCGCGAGCGCATCAGCCAAGCCATCATGCAGGCGGTGGCAGATGGCTATACCAGATTCATGGTCGGCATGGCTGATGGTTTTGATCTGGTGGCCGGAAGCGTGCTTCTGGAGTTAAAAGAAAAGCGGTCTGATATGGTTGGCATTGAGTTGATAGCAGTACTGCCGTTCGCGGGTCACGGCTTTTCTAGCCCGTGGCAGGTCGTTCATCAGTTGGTGTTGGGGAGGGCTGACGAAGTGATCACTCTGGCGTCAAAATATCACCAGCAAGCCTATCATGATCGCAACCGTTATATGGTCGATCATTCCAGCCGCCTGATCTGCTACTATGATGGGCAGAAAGGGGGGACTGATTACACCATAAAGTATGCAACTGAACAGGAGTTGGTTATTGTTAATATCAAAGAGCCCAAACCTACCATTGACGAGCATGCAAAATTTTCACATAAGCTTTAAATACACTGCTTGTAAGTGTAAAACTAGTTGCCCCGCTACATCCATTTGCTTAATAGTGGCCATTAGCAATATTGCTGACAGCTTGCGAAATCTCGCACATTGTAGGAGCATTGTGCATGATGAAACTGTGTGGTACAATTATCATTTAAGATCGGAATGGTTTTGAATCAATATTGGGGCTGTGGCTACTAATCAAAATGGCCGGCCAAATATATAAAACCGTGCGGAGAAATCGTAATGACCGAGCAAATCACCTTTGGAACCACTGACTTCGCTGATAACCCTGAGCCACGTTGCCCTTGCCTGTTGCTACTGGATGTATCCGGCTCAATGCAGGGACAACCGATTGCCGAACTGAACGCCGGATTGATCACTTTCAAGGATGAACTGGCGGCGGATAATATGGCGATGAAGCGGGTGGAAGTTGGGATCGTGACCTTTGGACCTGTACAAATTACTTTGCCGTTTCAGGGAGCGGCGGCGTTCTATCCGCCCACTTTAACTGCCCAGGGAGATACCCCCATGGGGGCGGCTATCAAACAGGGCTTGGATTTGGTTCGCCAGCGTAAGAATGAGTATCGTGCCAATGGGATTTCCTACTTTCGCCCGTGGGTGTTCCTGATTACCGATGGCGGCCCCACCGATGAATGGCAGTCGGCCGCTGCTGCGGTGCGGGAAGGGGAAAACTCAAAATCGTTTGCCTTTTTCGCCATCGGAGTCCAAGGTGCCAACATGGATACTCTCAAACAAATCAGCGTGCGTGAACCGTTGATGCTGGATGGCTTACGGTTCAGAGAGTTGTTTATGTGGTTGTCCAGTTCTTTACGCACGGTAGCCCAGTCGACGCCGGGTATGGAAGTGTCATTGCAGCCGCCGCAAGGGTGGACCTCGGTGTGACTTGGCGGGTAGTGGCCGCTTCGGAGGTCGGGACATCCCATACAGCCATCAGCACCGGTTGCCAGGATAGTTGTTTAGCCCAGGTTGAAACCGATCCGGCGAAACCGCCCCTACTGACTATTTTTGTCGCAGACGGGGCTGGTAGCGCCGCCAACGGGGGGACGGGTGCGGAACTGGCAATTGAAGCCGCCACGACATTCGTGGGCGAGCACTATGCCCGGACAGAATTTGCCCTTACCGACCATTGGGCGGTGGAATGCATCCAAGCCGTGCGGGAGGCAATATATAAGGCGGCTGATCGAAATGGGGCGAAAGCTCGCGACTATGCGTGTACTTTCTTAGGGGTGGTGGCATCCCCCTTCGAAACGCTTCTCATGCAGGTTGGGGACGGCGGGATCGTGGTTGATGTCGGCAAGGGGCTGGAAGTGCCGATTAACCCGATGACGGGGGAATACGCCAATATGACCAACTTCGTAACCGACGAAAATGCGATTGATATTCTAGAGGTGAAGGTCTTGTCCGTCCGCGCCGACAAGGTCGCGGTCTTTTCTGACGGCATTCAACGGCTGGCGTTAAACATGGCGACTAACACCGCTCACGCGCCATTCTTCATCCCCTTCTTTACGGTCCTGGCGACGGCAACAGCAGCGCAAGAGGATCATCTGCAAGTCGAGTTGACGCGGTTCCTCCAAAGCCCGGCCGTGAACGAGCGTACCGACGACGACAAGACCCTAGCCCTCGCCCACTGGGTTGTGTAATTACGCCATGACGAGAACTTTCGTCACCGGCAAGGGTCAAACCATCGAAATCGGCCGGGAACTCGGCAAGGGCGGCGAAGGGGCCGTCTATGAGGTAGCGACGAACCAGCATTTGGTCGCGAAGTTATACAACGAGCGCCACCAACCCGATGCACTGAAACAAGCCAAGCTGCGCTTTATGGCGACGACGGCGGATGCGGAACTGCTGAACTATGCGGCGTGGCCTCAAGAAACGCTGCATAAGACCTCCAATGGACCTGTAGTCGGGTTTCTAATGCCAAAAGCCAGTGGGCGGTCGCCGATCTATATGCTCTATAGCCCCGCCCATCGCAAGCAAGATTATCCACAAGCGGCATGGGATTTTTTAGTCTTTGCCGCCCGCAATACGGCAGCAGCATTTGCTGCTATCCATCGCCATGGTCATGTGTTAGGTGATGTAAACCAAAATAATGTACTGGTCGGCACAGATAGTAAGGTAATACTGATTGATGCCGACTCTTTTCAGGTCAATGCCCATGGTACAGCGCATCTATGCAAAGTTGGCGTAGCGCATTTTACTCCGCCCGAGTTGCAAGGGACCGCATCATTCGACCGTGTGCCGCGCACCAGCAATCATGACAACTTCGGCTTGGCGCTGTTAATCTTTCATATGCTGTTTGGTGGGCGGCATCCTTATTCTGGCGTCCCGTTGCGGACAGATATCGGCGAAGTCCTGGAAAAGGATATCCAGGCCTTTCGTTATGCCTATGCCATCGATGGGGGGCAACGGGGCATCCAGCCCCCACCCAGATCAATTCCAATTACCATTGTTCCCGATCCTATTCAGGCTTTGTTTACTTTTGCGTTTACCGAGAACGGTGCGAAAGCCGGCCGTCCCACCGCCCAGCAATGGGTCACAGCCTTAGATGGTTTACGGGGGCAATTGAAGCGTTGTGCGGCAACCGCCATGCATGTCTATCCGGTGCATCTTGCGCGGTGTCCATGGTGCGCATTGGAAGATCAAGGAGTGACGTATTTCCTGGATATCCGGGTGGGCGTGACCCCCACTGGAACTTCTGGCTTTGTTTTAGCTCGGGTCTGGGCCGCGATTGAATCGGTATCACCACCCCCAGCCATTTCCATTCCGAATGTTGGCACCATCGCGGTCACACCGAACCCGTTACCACCGGGCATTGAACGGCAAGGAACTATAATTTTCTGGCGAATTGTGGCTGTTGTGGCTGCGTTTTGGCTCATTACGGTTATTCCGGGAGCATGGTTTTTAGTTTTGGGCGGAGCTTGGTTTGCTTGGGCCGCGGCTGGTAATTTGGGGGGAGATGAACGCAAAGCTGAACGAATCAAACGCCAAGCCGCTCGCGATGCAGCGCAACAAGCATACGACCAAATCGTTTGTCGGGTGCGACAAGAAGTCGGTCCAGAAGAATTCGCCAAAAAGAAACAAGCTTTAGCTCAGTTACGGCATGAATACCAGCAGTTGCCAGAACGGGAAAAAAATGAAATAGCAAGCCTGCACACAACAGCGGAGGCCCGTCAGAAACGTCAATTTTTAGAGCGGCAGTTTATTGATGCAGCCACAATTTCGGGGGTTGGGTTGGCCAAAAAAGCCGCCTTGCGATCATTCGGCATCGAAACTGCGGCGGATGTGACATGGAACAAGGTCATAGCGGTGAAAGGGTTTGGAGAAGTTTTAACGCGAGCCGTGGTGGACTGGCAAAAAGCCTGTGAACGAAGGTTTGTCTTCAACCCCACTATGGCGGTAACCGCGGCTGATAAGAACACTGTGCGGGCACAGATCGCCGCCCGCAAACGCGCTATTGAAATTGCACTCAATACGGGTGCGGCGGACCTACAACGGATGCTCCAAGAGATGGCTAATAAGGCGAACCACCTAAAGCCGCAATTGCAAGTGGCCAGTCAGAAATTAGCCCAAACGCGAGCCGATCTAAATGTTGTTTAGCTATCGATCGTTGCCTACAGTATTCATAATCTCAATCAAAAATGTTGACAATCTGCCAGCCCGGCAGCAGCAAGGCGACCGGGCTGGATATTGGAAGAGGTTGACTCCCAAGGATCAGATTATACGAGGTCTTTGAACTGTTCCCGCCAGGACTCGTCAACCGGTACGGCCGGTGAGGCTGGCGCTACCTTTTTCTCTTCACTTGGAGTAAAAAGATTTCCAGTGTTAGGTTGGACGGCAACCGGCAGCGGTGCCGGGCACTCGACAGCGGAGGCCGCCTTTCTTCCGCGCTTGCGCTCATCTCTGCGGCCCTCCTTGAACTCCTTGAGGTAGCTGTTGAGTGAACGGCCGGTGATGCTGATCTTGCGCTTTTTCAACTCAGCCAACAGGCCCTCGGTGGTGTAGCCCCGGCCGACCATGGCTTGCAGTTCCGGGGCCAGGGTCATGATGACCTCTTTGATGGGCATTTCCCGGACGGCATCCATGGGCGGCTGGAGTTTGGCCAGGTCGGCCCTGATGGCCTCTATCTCGGAAAGACTTATTTTCATGTATTTCTCTCTTCTATAAATGAGCCCCAACGGGGCGTAATCGGGAGCCGGAGCATCCGGCTCCCCATCCGGTCAAGCTGGAAGCTTGCCCATTGTTTTCGCAGAAAACATAATGGGCTATGCTTCTCTTCAAAAGCCGATGCTCAGCGACCCATGCTGACGCAAGGCTTCTGTTTTTCCCGCACCGTAGTACGTGAGCGGGAGTGTGATGTTTCCGGAGCCTGATCTTGCGCCAGCTCCTGCTTGCGGGCCTGATACTTCTCGAACATGGCCCGCACTTCCGGCTGGTTGATGAACTCCCGCGCTTCGGCCAGGGCGGCTTTTAATTCCCGCTTTTCATCCTCTACTTGCTGGAGTTCTTTGCGGGCCTTTGCGACGGCCTGATTTCTTTCCATGGCGTCAAGGTCAGTTTTCATCCTGAGGACTTTGAGCTCACTGCTGATGGCTTTGTGGCTGGCCTCAAGTTTGTGGTTGCGGTCTTCAATGGCCCGTTTGTCGGCCAAGGCTTTTTTCAGAAGCTCCAGGCGTTGTACCAGCCCGTCGCAGACGGCTTTGTAATTCAGTAGTGTCGGCTTTGGCGGCTCAGGCTCCTGCTGGAGGATGGTTTCGGCCTCTCTGGCCTGTTCCGCCAGTTCCCGCAGATGGGCCAGGGCTTGATCGAGTTCAGTTTGAGTTGCCGCCAACTCATGCCGCTTGCCTTCGGCCTGAGTGTCGAGTTCCTTCAAGGTCTCGCGCTGCTCCTTGAACTCTTTGGTGTTCAGGTGTGCTTTGCCTTGGCCGCGCCCGCCGCGTTCGATTTTGAAGCCGTATTGCTTCAGGCATGACGACAGACCGTCGTGCAGACGCGACAGGGTTTCGTCTTTGCGGCCATAAATTTTGTTGGCGGCCAGGCGCCCGTCTTTGGTGACGGGGACGTGGGCGAAGTGCAGATGCGGCGTCGTTTCGTCCAGGTGCACCACCGCCGAGATGATGTTTTCCTTGCCGACAAAGTCGGCCAGATAGTCGTAGGCAACTTGAAAGAAACGCCGGGTTTCGTTGGCGCTGAGTTTCCTAAAAAACTCCGAATCGGAGGTGACCATCAGGCCGCACATATAGACGGCGTCATGGCGTATCTTTTTGTTCAACACCAGTTGCCCGATGCGCTCGTCAATGGCCTTGCCAAAGTCGACCGGCTGGTCATTGTGAAGGTCGTAATTCAGACCAGAGCAAGCGTAGTCGATGTCAGGGTTGGAGGCGCTTTTGCGCTCCCGCTGATTGTGGCTCTGGATGCCCCTGACGGCATCACGTTTGTATTTTTCCATATGGAAAACCAGAAGTGACATAGCCCTCCTTTGGCTGGTTGATGGGAAAGGCCTCTTCATCTGTCGAATCCGTCGACAGCACTGAACAACTTGACAGTAAAGGTTTTTCTGAATTTCAATCCGTCGGCCATCTGTCGAATCTGTCGACAAAACGCCGACGGATTCGACAGTTGAGGCTTTACCGTCGACGCCGTATGGCCTTTAAAATCAAGACCTTCGACGGTTTCGACAGGTCGACGGATAGTGCCCGGCCTTAAATGCCTTGAGCAAGTGGCCGGAGATTTCCTTGCCGCGTTTCTTGCCGATGGTCACCGATTTTAGGCCCAGGCGGGAGGCGGCTTTGCCGATCTGAACGCTGCTGACACTTTGACCGTATTTGTCCGCCACCTTCCGATTGAAGTCGTCATTGGATATCTTCCAGCCATTGGCTCTAAAATAGCCTTCCAGGCCAAGGGAAACCATGACAATGGCCTCATCCAGAGATTCGACGACTTCATCCTGATCGAGCCCCAACAGGCTCCAGACCTTCATTTGATGGAAGCAAATCCAGTCGCCCAGGCTGAGGGCCTCCCGCATGGTTTCGCCGGTGAGGGGAGACAAGCCGTCGGAACCTTCCAGAGCGGCCTTGAGGCAGTGCAGGAGCAACGCCAGGTGCAGCACCTGAGTGGTCAGCTTGGGAGCGAGCATCTGCTCAATGCCTTCCCGCTCCCAGGCCTGACCGGCCTTTTGATTGTGCCAGCCCTCGTAAAGGGAATAAGCTTCCTGGCTCAGTTTGACCTTCTGCGGCACCGGCCGGCCGTTGTCCTGATTCATCTCCCAGGCCAATAAATGTCCGGCTATCTTTTCCAACAAGGGTTGTCCGGTAAAGACTTCATCTGTCAGGAATGACGGTCGGCGCCTCTTGGTCATGATGAACATGAAGCGGGGCAGAAAGCCGCTCAAAGCGTCCCGGCGGCTGAAAAGCTCTTTTAAAATCTCCGGCTGAGTGGTGCTGGTGATGGACAGAAAGGTGGCGGAGCTGCTTTGATTCTTATCCCGGTCGCTGCGGTTGGTTTTCCAGGGCAGACTGTCATAGGCCGAAATGATGCGGGCCTTTATTCCGCTGTCGCTTTTGCCGCTGGAATAGCGGTCAAGGCTGCCGATCAGACCGGCCAATTCATCCACCACCCACAGAAGACCACGAGGATTTTCCGACATGGTCTGGCCGATGGCCTCAATGGTGGCGTCTTCGATAAGGTATTGCGTCCGAACGGGTTTAGGCGGCGGCTCGGTCGAGGCGGCGGCTTTGTCTTTGCTCCTGGCGTCCATGATTTCATGATAATGAACCATTTCGGCTTCCCATTCCAGTTTACGCCGGAAGTCTTCATCCCAGACCGGCTTGAGCATGACGTTGAAGCAGTGGCTCTTGCCGACGCCGCTGTCGCCCACCAGGGCGATGTAAATGTTGCCGGTCTCCTGCCAGGAGCCTTTGACCTCCAAGGCCCGAGAGCGCCCTACGCAGATGGTTAAAAGGCTCAGAAAACCCACCAGGGGCACCTCTATGGGCGCGTGCTTGAAGGAAACCGAGGCGTGCTTGAGCATCTGCCTGATCTCCGGCGGAAACGCCTCCAGGGGCGGCTCCGGAGGCATATTGTAAAAAGTAGTGGCGTCATCATCTTCCGGCGGCGGCGTGTCCATTGTTTCGATGGGCGGGCCGGTCAAACATCGTTCCAAAGCGTTACTGATATGTTCCATGAACCTCCTTTTGTTTTACGCCATAAGAAGAATGGCGTATTGCAATGGTCAACGCTGGCCGTTTTCGGCGATGCGGCTGATCAGGCTGCGGATATCCTCGACCTTCCAGACGGACATGCGGGGGCCAAGTTTGATCGGGGCCGGAAAACGACCCGCCTTGATGCCTTCCCAGAGGGTGGTTTTGCCGATGCCAAGCACATAGAGCACCTGCGGCAGGCGGACAAAGCCCTCCTGGGGCAGCGGGGCGGTAAAGCGTTCAGTTTTCATTGACTCTCCTTTGGAGTAAGGTTGAAATTGAGGCTAAAAAAATAGCCCGTGCCTTTCGACACGGGCCAATCATAACCGCTAAAAAGAGGGCCGTCAAGTTTTAAACTTAATTATATCAATAAGTTAAATGATAACGAGTGACAACCAGTGAACACGAATGAATCAGCGTGAAAGCCCAAACAATGCCAAAGCCCCCTTCATTTTCCGTCACTCAAGTGAAGCGATACTTTTCATCCCGCCTTGGCGGCTTCTCGTAAACTGTCCAAATAGTCGGCCCATGATTGCATCATCTCCTGCCGTTGAGGAATATAGTCGGCGTGGTTGTAAGCGGCTACCACTTTGTTCCGTTCACCGTGCGCCAGTTGGATTTCAATCCAGGCTGGATTAAAGCCCTGTTCTCGCAAAAACGTGGAAGCGCAGCTTTTAAAGCCGTGGGTAGTGTGGCTAACCAAGGCCCCCGGCCCGTAACCCAGGCGGACTAAAGCCATGCGCAGGGTTTCAGGCCTCATTGGGGCTTGACCATCCTTAAAGCCCGGAAAGAGGCAGGGGCCTCCGCCAGTCAGCTCATACAGGGCTTCAAAGCGTTCTTTCACCTGGCGGGCCAAAGGGACAATATGCTCACCCTTGGCCTTCATGCGCTCGGCCGGGATACGCCAGAGAGATGAGGCCAGGTCAATCTCCGCCCATCGAGCCCCGGCCAATTCCCCGGCCCGCACAAAGACGTATGGTGCCAGTTCCAGGGCCTTGCCCGCCATGGTGTCAGATATGGTATCAATGTCCAGAAGCAGGCGACCCAGTTCGGCCGGGGTCTTAACCGCCCGTTGGTGCCGCGTTTGGGTGGATTTCCTGAGTTCGGGAATACCCTGCAGATCAGCCGCCGGGTTTCGCTCGGCCCAACCTCGGACTATGGCGAACTGAAAAATCTAGCTCACATACTGTCGACACCGCTTGGCGGTTTCTTCAATCCCCAGTCGCCGGACTTTCAGAAGAGCCTCCAAAATTTCTCGGGCCGTTATTTCCCCCAGGGGCCGGGAACCCAAGGCCGGAATGATGTGTTTCTTCAAGCGGCCCTGTATGTCATCAATAGCTTGTTCCGCATACCCGTGTTCACGCCTGGAGGCCAGGAAGTCCGTCGCCGCCTGTTCAAAGGTCATGGCGGCCGTTTTTTGAGCCTGTTTCACAACTGTGGGGTTCCGGCCGGCTTCAAGTTCCCTTTTGGCGGCCAAATGCCTTTCCCGGGCCTCGGCCAGAGTAATCACCGGATAGCTTCCCAAGCTCAAAGTCTGCTCTTTGCCCTCAAATCTATAGCGAAACCACCAGTTCTTCCCACCGGATGGAGTGACCACCAGAGTCAAACCACCCCCATCGGCATGTTTCATCAATTTGGGGCCGGGCTTGAGATTCTTTATTTTGGTGTCTGAAAGCTTGCCGCTCATGATTTTCCTCCGCCGTGGGTGGCTGTGGGTATTCATTTTTGCCCTGCCCACAACAGTACCCACAAAAAAGGCGGATGTCAAGGAAGCCCAGAGAACGGCATCGGACAAAGAAAAATCCCGAAAGCCTTTTATTTCATTAGCTTTCGGGATGATATGTGATGATTTGGTAAACAATAATGGCGGAGAGGGGGGGATTTGAACCCCCGGTGGAGTTTCCCCCACACAAGATTTCCAATCGTGCTCCTTAAGCCGCTCGGACACCTCTCCAGAACGGATAGTTATTACCATATCGAAAGCGATTAGTCAAGGCGAATCGCGCCGGCCCCCAGGGCGAGAACGTTTTAGCGGCCGTACGACGAATAGGGGAACAAAGTTTTCTCCATTCACTCCTTATTGGGGCTCAACAACTCGCTTCGCTCAGACAACTTGAGCCCCAATAAGGGTTCATTCCGAAAAATTTATTCCCCTATTCGTCTAATCGTGTGCCAGCCAACGCAAAAATTTGAATAACGCTCTTGCTCTGCGCCGGCCCCCGGGCGGCGGTCGCTTGAAACGCGGCGGTCATGGCCACCCGCCGAGACCGCCACGATTCATCACCCCACATAAGAAGCGACGGCCATGTGCCGGCCAGAAGCCCGCGCATTCACTTTTCCACCTCGTCCCGCCGGAAAAGCCGCCGTCGGGCCAAAGGGCGCTTCGGACAGCTTCCCCCTGTTTCACGCCACGATGATCTTGACATCAATCCGCACGTGCGGTATAGTATCAAGTCTCAGCGGCTCCGGAAAGAAGGCCGGTCGAACCGACAACGGCCCGAAATCCGGAGAAGAAAGTGGGCGGGCATAGCTCAGTTGGTAGAGTACGAGCTTCCCAAGCTTGGGGTCGCGGGTTCGATCCCCGTTGCCCGCTCCATTTTTTTCTTGCCCTGGGAATAAAATTATGGTATGGTTCTTTTTGAAAGTGGCTCGGCCACTTCATTTTTTTGTATTCTTTCGTTGGCTTAGAGTCGGCGCCCCGGCGGCGACGGATGCCAAAGAAAGGATACCGTCGAAACCGGCGAACTCGCTCGCGGTTTCGCTTCGCCCCGGCTGATGCCTTCGGAATTTAGCCGGCTCTCCGACACACCGCCGTCATTTCGTTATGAAGTGGGCCTCACGCCCGCTTTATTTTTTGCGTTCGCCGCATTTTTTCCCCGAGGCAACAGTTGATCATGGCCGCCGCGAAAACCGCCACCAAAACCACCAGGAAACGGCCCGCCGCCGCCCCGCGGCCGGGCCACGGCGGCCGAAACGGTGATTCGTCCGCCTTCGAGCGGGGGGATGACGACCGGAAACCGGGCCGGCCGGTGCCGGCCTCCAAGGCGGTTTTGAAAGATTTTCTGATTCGGGTGGCGGAACTGGCCGGGCCGGCCCTGGCCGGCCTGGGGCTGGAACTGGTGCAGGCCCAGTGTTCGATGGATGGCGGCCGGCCGGTGCTGCGCCTGTTCATCGATCGCCTCCCGGGAAACCCGGACGCCGCCGTGACCGCTTCAGAACCGGCCCCCGACCCGGCCTCACTGGTGACCCTGGACGACTGCGCCGCCGCTTCCCGGGCCATGGATGCGGTTTTGGAAGCCGACGACCGGCCCCAGCCCGACGGCTATGTCCTGGAGGTGTCTTCGCCCGGCTTGGACCGGCCTCTGCTCAAAGAAGCGGATTTTCACCGTTTCCAGGGGCGGCTGGCCAAATTGCGGCTCCGCCGCGACGGCCGCAGCCGCCTGTACCACGGCCGGCTGGGCCTGACCGCCCAGGGCGGCCTGGCCCTGGAAACGGCCGAAGGCCCGCTGGACTTTACGTTCGACGAGGTGGTTTCAGGCCGCCTGTCGCTGGCGGAACTCGTTTTCTGAGCCCGGTCCGGTCGATGATGCGCCCACGGCCTGACGCGGCCCCGGGCGGCGCGCGGTCCTTCGGGGCGTTCTCCTCAACATTACAGTATCTGGGAATCCGTTTATGAACAATAATGAACTGAAGCGCATCATCGAACAGGTCAGCCGGGACAAAGGCATTGACAAGGGCGTCCTGATCGGCACCCTGGAGGAGGCCATCCGGTCGGCGGTCAAACGCAAATACGGCATGAGCGACAACTTCGAGGTCAGTTACAACGACGAAACCGGGGAGATCGAAGTATTCCAGTTCAAAGAAGTCGTGGAGGAAGTGACCGAAACCGACACCCAGATTTCCCTGTTGGAGGCCAAAAAGCTTGATCCTGAATCGGCGCTGGGCGAGGAACTGGGCGTGAAGCTCGACACCGCCGATTTTGGCCGGATCGCCGCCCAGTCGGCCAAGCAGGTCATCATCCAGCGCATGAAGGATGCCGAGCGGGATCTCATTTTCGACGACTACAAGGACCGGGTCGGTGAAATCATCAGCGGCATCGTGCAGCGGGTGGACAAGGGCAACATCGTCCTGAACCTGGGCCGGGCCGAGGCCCTGCTCCCCTCTTCGGAACAGATTCCCCGGGAAACCTACTATCGCCGCGGCGACCGCCTCCGGGCCCTGGTCATCGACGCCAAGCTGGTCAGCCGCGGCCCCCAGATCATCCTGTCGCGCACCCATCCCGACTTCCTGGCCGCCCTTTTCGCGGCCGAAGTCCCGGAGATCGCCGAGGGTATCGTGAAAATCGTGTCCGTGGCCCGCGAGCCGGGCAGCCGGGCCAAGATCTCCGTGACCACTTCCGATCCGGACATCGATCCCGTGGGCGCCTGCGTGGGCATGCGCGGGTCGCGCGTTCAGGGCGTGGTGCAGGAATTGAAGGGCGAAAAAATCGACATCATCCCCTTCAACCCCGACATCGCCCACTATGTGGCCAGCGCCCTGGCCCCGGCCGGAGTCATCCGGGTGGTGGTGGACGAGGAAAACCGCTCCCTGGAGGTGGTGGTGCCCGACGAGCAGCTGTCCCTGGCCATCGGCCGCAAGGGGCAGAACGTGCGGCTGGCCTCCCGCCTGGTGGGCTGGCGCATCGACGTCAAAAGCGAATCGAAATACCAGCGGGCCCTCAAGGACGGCTACCAGTCCCTCATCCGTCTGCCGGGCGTCAGTGAGGCCACCGCCGACGCCCTGTTCGAGGCCGGCTTCGGTTCGGCCCGGGAAGTCATGGACGCCGACCTGCCCAGCCTGATCGCCCTCATGGGGGACGACGAAGCCAAGGCCGCCCAGATCCGGGAAGCGGCCAAGCTGTACCTGGATAACCTGGCTCGGGAAGACGCGGCCGTCGAGGCCCGGGAGCAGATGGCCAAGGATCTCATGGCCAGGCCTTCGGTTTCGGAATCCGAGGATGAAGCCGAGGCGGCGCCCCAGGCGGCCGATCCTGAAACCGCCCAGACCCCGGAGGCTCCGGAAGAGTCGGCCGGGGAGATGTGACCGGGCCCTGTCCGTGACCGTGAATCAGGCGGCGCCTCGTTCGCCGGAACGAACCTGCCTGGGCTGCCGGGCCCGAAAGAGCCAGGCCGAGCTTCGGCGCGTAGCCCTGACGGCCGGCCCGGGCGGGCTTCACGTGGTCTGGGATCCGGACCGGCGCTTTGGCGGACGGGGAGCCTGGCTCTGCCGGCTGAATCGGACCTGTTGGACTCGGGCCCTGAAAAAACGGGCTTTCGGCCGGGCCTTCCGGGTCGGCGAACTCTTGGATGTGACGGCCATCGAGGCCGCGCTTCAAGCCCCGGAGGAAGAAGTCGCCGCCGATGTTGTTTGACGGCGGGCTCCGGAACCTGGATGAAGATTCGCAGGATGAGGGCGATTGATTTTTCGCCCCGCCCTCATCGCTCTATGGTCGACAGTCCCTCACCGCCCGGCCGGGCGGTGGCGGTGAAACCCGTTCAGGGCGAATTCACGGCGGCGTTTTGCCCCTCCGGGGCATCGCCCCGGTCCTTTTGAAGCGGGGACGACCCCGCCCCGGTTCACCGGCCCCGCCGGCGGTGAAGAAAAAAGGACGGGCCGCCTTTAATGTCTGGCAACTGTTTTCGGTTTGGGGTATAATGCCCGGATGTCGGAAAGTAACGAAGGTAACGGGATGGGTAAAAAGAGGATTCACGAGCTGGCCAAAGAGCTGTCGCTCACCAGCGCCGATCTTATTCAGAAAATCGTGGAATGGAAGCTCCTGCCCGGAGTGAAACTGGTGGCCTCCAGCGGTTTGGAGGACTACCTGGCCGATGAGATCAGCCGACGGGTGAACAATCCCGGCGGTGAAAGCTCGGCCGCTCCCCAGGTGGTGCGCCGCCGCAAAAAATCCGCCGATCAGGCCGAGACCGCTGTCGAGGCCGCCGCCGAAGGCGTTGAAGAATCGGTCGATATTCAGGATGAGCCTCCGGCGCCGGCGGCCGGGACGGCGGCGGAGCCGGTGGAGACGGTTCAGCCGCAGACGTTTCGCCGTCCCCCGAAATCCGAACCCGCGACCATTATCGCCACTATTTCTCTCCCCTCGACCAAGGACGCCCCCAGAAACGTGCCCGCCATAGAGACCGCCAAAGCCAACGCCCTGCCCGATTTCGTCAAACTGGTCCCCGGCGGACCCCAGACCCCGGATCCGGAACCTCGGGCCGTCGCCCCGGCGCCCCCCGCGGAAATCCCGGCGGCGGCCGCCGTCGCGGCCCCTCCGGCCGAGGAGGCCCCCAAGCCGGCTCCAATCCAGGCCCAGGCTCCGGCCCAGCCCGAGGCGCCTCGGCCCGCGCCGCGCAAGATCACCCGGGAGCTGTCCGAGCCGCCGGCCAAAATCATCAGCCCGCCCAAGGGCTTCGATGCGGCCCGGGTCGTGGGCGTCAAACCCAACTGGAAGGAATCCCCCCCGGCCGGTCCGGGCGGACGGCCGACTTCCTATGAGCCGGGCCGCCGGCCCGCGGGGCCGGGACGTGACCCGAAAGAAGGCGGCGCCGATTGGGCCGCCCGCAAAACCGGACCGGCCGAGGCCGGCCGGACCCCGGGTCGGGCTCCGGATTTTCGGCGTCCCGCTCCGGCGGCCGCCGCGCCGGCCGCGGTGCCGGATCCGTAAGCCGCCCGTCGTCGGGATAAAAAGAAAAAAGGCCCGGGCGGCGTCCGTTTCGAAGGTGACGAGAGCGCGGCCGCCGCCGGCAAGGCCGGCCGCCGCCGGGACGTGGTGGAACGCACGGATCTTTATTCCGAAGGCGACTGGGAACGGGTCCGCCGCCGGGGCAAGAACGTCAAGAAGCTAAAGTCGAAAATGGAACTGACCGTGCCCAAGGCCATCAAACGCCGCATCAAGGTCGACGAGGTCATCACCGTTTCCGAGCTGGCCCACCGCCTGTCCATCAAGGCCGGCGACATCATCAAGAAGTTGATGAGCATGGGCGTCATGGCCGGCCTGAATCAGGCCCTGGATTTCGACACCGCCACCCTGGTGGCCTCCGAATTCGGCTACGAGGTCGAAAAATCGGCCTTCGATGAGGACAACATCCTTCAGGTGGAATACCAGGACGCCTCGGATGCGGCCATTCGTCCGCCGGTGGTGACCATCATGGGTCACGTCGACCACGGCAAGACCTCCCTTCTGGATTACATCCGCAAGACCAACATCCAGGGCGGCGAAGCCGGCGGCATCACCCAGCACATCGGCGCCTATCACGTCCGGGCCGGCGGCCGCAACATCACCTTCCTGGACACCCCCGGTCACGAGGCCTTTACCGCCATGCGTTCCCGGGGCGCCCAGGTCACCGACATCGTCATCCTCATCGTCGCCGCCGACGATGGGCTCATGCCCCAGACCCGCGAGGCGGCCGACCACGCCCGGGCCGCCGGCGTCCCCATCATCGTGGCCATCAACAAAATCGACAAACCCGCGGCCGACGTGGAGCGGGTGCGCCGGGAAATGATGGAAATCGGCCTCATCCCCGAAGCCTGGGGCGGCGACACGGTGTTCGTGGAAATTTCGGCCAAGACCGGTCTGGGGGTGGATGAACTTCTGGACATGATCCTCCTGCAGGCCGACATCCTGGAACTCAAGGCCCGGCCGGACGGCCCGGCCCGGGGCCGCATCATCGAAGCCCGGCTCGACAAAGGCCGGGGGCCGGTGGCCACGGTGCTGGTGCAGGAAGGCATGCTCAAGCAGGGCGACACCTATGTCTGCGGCGTTTTCTACGGCCGCATCCGGGCCATGCTCGACGATCAGGGCGAGCGGGTGACCGAGGCCGGCCCGGCCATTCCGGTCGAGGTGCAGGGCATTTCCGGCGTGCCCCAGGCCGGTGACGAGTTCATCGTGCTGGAGGACGAAAAGCAGGCCCGCCAGGTCAGCCAGCACCGGCTCCTGAAGCAGCGGGAGAGCGAACTGACCCAGACTTCCAAGCTGACCCTGGAAAACCTGTTCGACAACATCAAGGCCGGCGCGGTCAAGGGGCTGAACCTCATCGTCAAGACCGACGTCCAGGGTTCGCTGGAAGCCATCACCGAAGCGGTGATGAAGCTCTCCACCCCGGAGATGAAGATCAACATCATCCACCAGTCCACCGGCGCGGTGTCGGAGACCGACATCCTCTTGGCCTCGGCCTCCCACGCCCTGGTCATCTGCTTCGGGGTCCGCCCCCCGACCAAGGTGCAGGAACTGGCCGACGCCGAGCACATCCAGATCCGTTATTACGACGTCATCTACCAGCTCATCGACGACATCAAGGAAGCCATGGCCGGCTTGCTCGATCCGGTCCGGACCGAAAAGGTCCTGGGGCGGGCCGAAGTGCGGCAGGTCTTTATGGTCACCAAGGTCGGCACCATCGCCGGTTCCTACGTCCTCGACGGCAAGATCCTGCGCGGGGCCCGGGCCCGGCTGCTGCGCGACGGCGTGGTCGTCCACGACGGCCGGATCTCTTCGCTCAAGCGGCTCAAGGACGACGCCCGGGAAGTGGCCAGCGGCTATGAATGCGGCATCGGTCTGGACAACTACAACGACGTCAAGATCGGCGACCACATCGAAGCCTACCAGGTCGAAGAGACCGCGGCCACCGTCGACCTGATCGACGAAGCCGTGGCCCGGGCCACCAAGGCCGCTGAAAAGGCCGCCGCCGAGAAAGTCGCCGCCGACAAGGCCGCCGCCGAGCGAGAGGGCTGAGAGCGGCGTGCACGTCGGAGTGATGGAAGTCACCTTGAGGCTGGAGGGCAACGCCAGCCTCAAGGGCAAACGCAAGGTGGTCAAGAGCATCCTGGGCCGGATCAAAGCCCGTTTCAACGTGGCCGCCTCCGAGGTGGGCTCCCAGGACGTCTATGAACTGGCCACCCTGGGTTTCGCCGTCTGCGGTCCCGACCAGCGCCTCCTCAACACCGTGCTCGACAATATCCTGGATTTTATTGAAGACAACGCCGATGCCGAAGTGGCCGACTCCCAGTTGGAGTTCGATCTTTTTTTCGGCTGATACCGGCAGGCTTAATCGCCTCCCCGCCTTGGGGGGGTTGAGGAAAGATCATGAGCCAGCGACGTCTGGAAAAAATGAATGAACTGCTGAAGGAGACCGTCGCTGATCTTCTGCTCCGCAAAAGCAAAGACCCGCGCCTTAAGGCCATCAACGTCACCGGGGTTCGGGTGACGGCCGATCTGAAAAAAGCGGTGGTCCACTACAGCGTGATGGGCGGCCCGGAAGAAAAAGAGACGGCCCGCAAAGCGCTGGACAAGGCCGCCGGCTTTGTCCGGGCCGTGGTGGGCTCGACCCTGGATATCAAATACGCCCCGGAAATCAAATTCGAATTCGACCGCAACCTGGAATACGCCCAGCACATGGCCGAAATCCTCAACCAGTTGGAGACGGCGGAGCCTGCCCCCCGGACGCCTCAAGAGGATGGGGACCATGAGTGAAGCGGCCCTCGACCGGCCGATCCCGGTTTCCCACCTGGTGCTGAATTGTTTCCGTCGGGCGGAACAGGTGCTGGTGCTGACCCACCACAACCCCGACGGCGATGCCCTGGGTTCGGCGGCCGGGCTGGCCCAAACCCTGGCCCGCCAGGGACGGAAAGTGGATCTGCATCTGGCCGGCACCTGGCCGGTTCACCTTGATTTTCTGCTCGAAGGCCTGTCCGTCGATGAAAAGCTGGTAGACACCTCGGGTTACGATCTGGTGGTGCTGCTGGATTGCCACAGTTTCGACCGTCTGGGCCCCGGGGGACGCACCCTGGCCGCCCGGCTGGCCCGGGCGCCGCTGCCGGCTCCCGTGGTGGTGGTAGATCATCATCTGCTGGGCGAGGACGAAAGCGTCGGCTCCACCTGGGTGCACCACGCCGGGGCCTCATCCACCGGGGAACTAGTGTGGGGCATCGTCCGGGCCCTGAACTGGGTGGCCCCGATTCCGGCCCTCCAGGCGTTTTTGGTGGCCCTGGTCTCCGATACCGGCTTCTTCAGCCAGTCCAACACCACCGCCGCCGCCTTGCGGGCCGCGGCCGATATGGTGGAAATGGGGGGCGACCTGGAGGCCATCGACCGCCGGATCAGAAAAAACATGCCTCTGCGGCGCCTGAAGCTCATGGGGCTGACTTTGAATT
Organism: Candidatus Adiutrix sp.; assembly: GCA_031553735.1. Taxonomy (GTDB): domain Bacteria; phylum Desulfobacterota; class Desulfarculia; order Adiutricales; family Adiutricaceae; genus Adiutrix. The sequence continues at coordinate 49,348 of JAVBLB010000026.1, read as the reverse complement.
CCCTGGAGCTCCATTTCCAGGGTCGATTGGCCACCATGGCTGTCACCCCGGCCCTGCTGCGGGAGGCCGGGGCCGTGATGGCCGACACAGAGGACTTCGTAGAGCTGGGCCGCGGCCTGGCCGACGTGAGTCTCTCCGCCCTGATCAAGGATTCCGGCCAGGGGCCCGGCAGCATCCGGGTCGGGCTTCGCAGCCGCCAGGGCGTGGACGCCCAGGCCCTGGCCAAACTTTTCGGCGGCGGCGGTCACCGTCAGGCGGCGGCCTATAACGACCCCGAAGCGGCCGACGCCGGGGAGGCGCTGACCAATCTCCTGGCCCGGGCCGAAGCCTTTCTATGAGCCCAGCCAAAAGGCCGCCTCACTGGGAGGGACTGCTTTTGCTGGATAAGCCGGCCGGCATCACCAGCCACGACCTGGTGGATATGGTGCGGCGGGCCGCGAAACAGCGGCAGGTGGGTCATACCGGCACGCTCGACCCCATGGCCACCGGCCTCATGGCCATCCTCCTGGGCTCGGCCACCCGCCTGGAACCCTATCTGGTCGGCCTGGACAAAACGTATTCCGGCCAGGTGGAACTGGGCCTGGTCACCGATACCGACGACGTCACGGGTCAGGCTCTGGAGCGGCGGGAGGGGCCCTGGCCCGACCGGGAGACGGTCCGCCAGGCCCTGGCCCGGCACGAGGGCGAAAGCGACCAGTCGCCGCCGATTTTTTCGGCCATCAAAGTGGGCGGCCGCCCGGCCCATCGGGCGGCCCGGGCCGGTCAAACGGTCGAACTGCGGCCCCGGCGGGTGACCGCCCATCGGCTGGAATTGGTCGAGTATGCGCCGCCCCGCCTGGCTTTCGTGGCCGAGGTGTCATCCGGCTATTATATCCGGTCCCTGGCCCGCGATCTGGGCGCCGATCTGGGGTTGGGCGGCACCCTGGCCGCCCTGCGAAGGGAACGGGTCGGCCCCTGGGCGGTGACCCGGGCCGCCGATCCGGCCGAATTGCCGCGCTGGTCCGACGACGACTGGCGGGCCGGGCTCCTGCCGCTGGCCGCGATCCTGCCCCATTGGCCGGCCCTGGAGCTGGGGCCCCAGGAAGCCTGGCGTTTCGGTCAGGGCCAGACGATTCCGGTCGGCGCCGCCAAGCGCATCCCGGCGGAAGCCGACTATGGGCCGATTTCGATTTCGAAAACCTTGGCCACACCCGATAGCCAATATAAAATTTTAGACTCCGAAGGCCGGTTTCTCGGCCTGGGTCAAATGAAGGAAGAGGCCTCCCTTGGGGGCCCACAACCGCCCCGGGGGCCATTCTTGCGGCCTCTGCGGGTTTTCAACCCCGGCGCTTCCGCAGCGGAATCGCCTGATGGCAAGGAGTAGAACATGTCCATCACCACCGAAAAAACCCGTGAACTGATCGAAAACTACCGCACCCACGACTCGGACACCGGCAGCCCCGAAGTGCAGGTGGCCCTCCTGAGCGAACGCATCGCCAACCTCACCGAACATTTCAAATACCACCACAAGGACCACACCTCCCGCCGGGGTCTTTTGAAGCTGGTCGGCCAACGCCGGCGTCTTTTGAACTACCTCAAAAAACAGGACATCAACCGTTACCGCGAACTCATCGGTCGTTTGGGCCTGCGCAAGTAAAACCAATCACCAGCGGACGGGGCGGGGGAATTTCTCCCGCCCCGGATCGTCAATACGGCCAGGTCGCGGCCTCCGTCGACCTCCGCGGCTCCCGACATTCCCAAACAAACGTCAGCCTCACGAAAACCGGATCGACCCGAATGGTCGGTCGCCGTTGGCGGACGTCTTGAACTGGTCGGGGCGCGGAGGGCGCGAAGCCAGATTCCTGGCGCCATACAATGCCCGGGAAGACCGGGGGTCTTCCACCGGCCGCTTACGGCCGGCGGGTTGAAGGAGAAAAGATGAAAGTAGAAACTCAATTCGGCGACGCGACGGTCTCCATCGAAACCGGCCAGGTGGCCCGCCAGGCCGGCGGTTCAGTCATCGTCCGCATGGGCGAAACCATGGTCCTGGCCACCGCCACGGCTTCCAACGACAAACGGGAGGGGCTGGACTTCGTGCCCCTGACCGTGGACTATCTGGAACGCTTTTACGCCGTGGGCCGCATTCCCGGCAATTTTTTTCGCCGCGAAATCGGGCGCCCTTCGGAAAAAGAAACCCTGACCTCCCGGTTCATCGACCGCCCCTGTCGGCCGCTCTTCAACAAGAGCTGGACCTATGAAACCCAGGTCATCGCCCAGGCCATCAGCGTGGACGACAAATATGATCCCGATCTTTTGGCCATGCTCGGCGCCTCCGCCGCCCTGACCCTCTCCGACATTCCCTTTGGCGGCCCCATCGCCGGCGCCCGGGTGGTGCGGGTGGATGGCCAGTTGGTGGTCAACCCCACCCAGGCCCAGTTGGAAGCCGCCGACCTGACCCTCATCGTGGCCGGCAGCCGCGAAGCGGTGGTCATGGTGGAGGGCGGCTCCCAGGAAGCCAGCGAAGCGGAGATTCTGGACGCGGTCTTCCTGGCTCATAAGGCCATCCAGCCCCTTCTGGACCTGCAGCTGCAACTCCAGAAAGCCTGCGGCCAGCCCAAACGGACCGTGGCCGAAGTGGTCCGCAACGAGGAAGTGCTGGCCAAAGTGGCCGCCGACTATCGGGCCTCTATGCTGGAAGCCCTGACCACCAAGGAAAAGCAGGCCCGCCAGAAAAAGATCGGCCAGGTCAAGACCGACGCCGTGGCCGCCCTGGCCCCGCAGTATCCGGAGCACACCGGCGACATCGGCTACGCCCTGCACCACCTGGAAAGCGATATCCTGCGGGGCATGATCGTCAACGAAAAGCGCCGCATCGACGGCCGGGCCCTCGACGAGGTCCGCCCCATCAAATGCGAGGTGGCTTTCCTGCCCCGGGCCCACGGCTCCTGCCTCTTCACCCGGGGCGAGACCCAGAGCCTGGGCGTGGCCACCCTGGGCACCAGCTACGATGACCAGCGGCTGGACACCCTGATCGGCGAAACCTCCAAGACCTTCATGCTCCACTATAACTTCCCGCCCTATTGCACTGGCGAAGTCAAACGGCTCGGGGCCCCCGGCCGCCGGGAAATCGGCCACGGCGCCCTGGCCGAGCGGGCTCTCAAGGCCGTGGTGCCGGCCCATGACAAATTCCCCTACACCATCCGCGTGGTGTCGGATATCATGGAATCCAACGGCTCCTCCTCCATGGCCTCGGTCTGCTCCGGCTCCCTGTCCCTGATGGATGCGGGCGTGCCCATCAAGGCCCCGGTGGCCGGCGTGGCCATGGGCCTGGTGGTGGAAGGCGATCAGGTCATCATCCTGACCGACATCCTCGGCGACGAGGACCACCTTGGCGACATGGACTTCAAAGTGGCCGGCACGGCCGACGGCATCACCGCCGTCCAGATGGACATCAAGATCAGCGGCGTCACCCGGGAGATCATGACCAAGGCCCTGGAACAGGCCCGCAACGGGCGGATGCACATCCTGGGCAAGATGAAGGAAGCTCTCGACAAGCCCAAGCCGGAAATTTCCCAGTATGCGCCCAAGATGACCACCATCGAGATCAACCCGGAAAAGATCAAGGATCTGATCGGCCCCGGCGGCAAGATCATCAAGTCCATCCAGACCGAAACCGAAACCCGCCTGGAAGTCGAAGACAGCGGCCGGGTGACCATCTACGCCCCCACGGCTGAAAAGGCCGAGGCGGCCATCAGCGCCGTGCGCCGCTACACCCAGGAACCGGAACTGGACAAGATCTACCACGGCCGGGTGGTCAAGATCATGGATTTCGGCGCCTTCGTGGAGATCCTCCCCGGCACCGACGGCCTGGTCCACATCTCCCAGTTGAGCACCGAGCGTGTTCAGCGGGTCACCGATGTGGTCAAGGAAGGCGACATGATCAACGTCAAAGTCCTCGGCATCGACAAACAAGGCAAAATCCGCCTCTCCCGTCGCGCCGTCATCGAAGACCAGGGCTGAGCCCCGGCCCCACCGGACCAGGGCATAGCCCTGGACCCACCCGATGCGGGCGCATCCACCCCCAACCCGCTTCGCTGAACGGCCGAGGCCGCAACGTTTGGGCGGCCGGGACCATCCGGGTCGTTGAGAGATGAAGAGGCCGGCGTTGCCGGCCTCTTTTGGAAAACACGAGCCTTTTTGTGTATTGGTGGGTGGTAAAAGTACCCACCCTTATCGGAAATGCTAGTGGCGACCGACCGACCCAGCCGCATCCCGCAAACAAAGTGGCCGCAGCGCCACTTGTTTGAGCCGTTCAGGCGAGTTGTGGCGCTGCTTACGGGACATCTCGGCGCCACTTTAAATCCCAAAGGGGGTCCAGGGGGCGATAGCCCCCGGCGCGGGTGGGTCCAGGGCAGGGTGCGCGCAGCACCCTCCCCTGGCGGGGCTTGGGGCGGAGCCCCATACTTCAAATCGCCCGCCCCTTTGGGGCGCACCAATCTCCAAATCGGCGGCGGCCTCGTCAATCGTGGCCGCTGTTCCACTTCATACGCCATGACAACAGCGCCACGATATCATAAGACGATTCTGGATCAGGGGCTCCGCCTGGTCTCCGAACAGGTGCCCGGGGCGGCCTCGGTGGCCTTGGGCATCTGGGCGGCCGCCGGCAGCCGGGACGAACGCCTCCCGGACCAGGGCGAGGAAAACGGCCTGGCCCACCTGGTGGAACACCTGGTCTTCAAAGGCACGCCCGGCCGGGACAAACTGGCCATCGCCCGGGAGATTGACCGCCAGGGCGGCCAGGCCAACGCCTATACCACCAAGGAGCACACCTGCTTCCACACCAGGGTGCGGCCCGAGCACCTGGCTGGGGCCGTGGACCTGCTGGTGGACATCTTTCAAAATTCCCTTTATGATGAAGCCGAGCTGGAACTGGAGAAACAGGTCATCCAGCAGGAAATCGCCATGGTAGACGATGAGCCGGAGGAGCTGGCGCACGATCTGGCCGCCGCCGCGATCTGGCCGGGCCATCCCTTGGGCCGCCCGGTGGCCGGGACCGCCGACAGCGTGGACGGTTTGAGCCGGGCCGGCCTGCTGGATTGGCTGGGGCGCCATTATGTGGGGCCGCGCCTGGTCGTCAGCGCCGCCGGCGCTGTGGAACACGAGCGGTTGGCCGAGATGGTGGGCGCCCGCCTGCGGCCCCGTCCGGAAATCGCGCCCCGGGAGTTCTCCCCTCCCCTCACCCGCCCCGGGCTCACGGTGCGGCGCCGGAAGCTGGAGCAGGCCCACCTGGTCTTGAGCGGCGATTTTCCCGATGTGCTGGATCGGCGCCGGGCGGCGGCTTCGGTGCTGAACCTGGCCCTGGGCGGCAACATGTCCAGCCGCCTGTTCCAGGAGATACGGGAAAAGCGGGGCCTGGCTTACAGCGTTTATTCCAACTACAGCGCCTATCAGGACATCGGGGTCATGGAGATATACGCCGGCGCGGCCCCGGAGAAAATGCCGGAGGTGCGGGATCTGATCCTGGCCGAACAGGAGCGGCTGCGGCGGGAGCCGCTGACCCCAACTGAGCTGGAGGAGGCGGTGTCCGGCTTGAAAACCGGCCTGATCCTGAACAGCGAAAGCCTGGACAGCCGCATGTCCCGCCTGGCCCGCAACGAATTGACCTTTGGCCGGCACATCGACCTGGCGGAGACCTGCCGCGAGCTGGACGCCGTCACCATCGAAGAGGTCCAGGCCCTGGCCCTTGAATTTTGGAACCGGGCTCAGTTGAGCACCTGCCTTTTGGGGCCGGTCAAAAAATCGGATTTTTTGAATTGAAGAATGAATGGGGTAAAAATGCGGTTGGAATTCAAGAGAGTGCGCCCCGAGCGGGACGGCGATCGGCCCGTGCCGGCCCGGCAGACGGCCGGCGCGGCCGGGCTGGACCTGTCGGCCGGGGTCGAAGCGCCGCTGACCCTGGCCCCCGGGGCCATCGCCCTGGTGCCCACCGGCTGGGCGGTGGCCATTCCCGAAGGCTTCGAAGGCCAGGTGCGGCCCCGCAGCGGCCTGGCCCTGAAAAAAGGCCTGACCTTGGTCAACACCCCGGGCACCATCGACTGTGATTATCGGGGGGAAGTACAGTTGCCGATGATCAACCTCGGCCCCGAGCCGGTGACCATCAACCGGGGCGACCGGGTGGCCCAGCTCATCATCAGCCGGGTGGAGCGCCCGGTGGTTGTGGTGGTGGCCGAACTTTCCGAGACCGGCCGGGGCGCCGGCGGCTTCGGCTCCACCTCCGTTTAAGGCTCGAGAGTATCCGGCCGGCGTTTGCGGCCGGCGGTGGCGGATTTTTCTTCCGCCCGACGTCAAGGTTGTATTCGTGAGGTGGTCATGGATACCCACTTCGTGTTCGTCGATCTTGAGAATGTTCAGCCGGACGCGGCTTCATGGTCGCGTGCCGCCGCCCCGGGAGTCAAAATTTTTGTTTTTGTCAACTCCAAGCAAAAAATGCCGATCGACCGGGTCAAAGTTCTTCAGCCGCTGGGCGATCAGGTCGAGTACGTTGAGATGTCCGGCTCCGGCAACAACGCCCTCGATTTCTTCATCGCGTTTTATCTGGGCCAGATAGCCCACGATAACCCGAAGGCCGGCTTGTATGTGGTTTCGAACGACACCGGTTTCGATCCACTGATCAAATACCTGGCCGACATGCGGAAACCGGCCCCGGTCAAGCGGGTTGGCGATCTGAAGAAAGTGAAGTTCCCGCCGGCGACTGAAACTGCGGTCGCCGCCGCTCAGGCATCGGGGGGTTGTTTGTCGGTCCCACCCGTTCCGGCCGCGCCCGCAACAGCAGTCCCTCAGGTGCTGGTCGATTGTTCGTCGACTCCGCCTGAGCCAGCGCAACTGGTGGCTCCCCCTGACTGCCTTAAACAACGAGTGATTCGGATATGCGCGGCTTTATGTGAGGATTCCGAAAACAAGCGGCTAATTTCGATGTCGGACTTGCGAATTTTTATCAAAAGCGTTTTGGGCGTGGATGACTTGCCGGATCAGCACCTCACGGGCCTATTGAAATTTATGGTCCACAAACAACTGATTTTAACTGGGGTGGATGAGAAAGTGATTTTCAATGAAGAGAACATCAAGGCCGGTTCCTCGGGGATATTCTACTCCAAGGCCGATGGCCTCATTAATACTATCCGTAGTAATTTTGAAAAACGAGGAACGTCAAAACCGCGCACTTTAAAAACTCTTTCCAGCACAATCAATACAGTCTTGAAAAATACACTCGGCGAAGTTCCTGAAAGCCAGATTGAAAAACTCATCGATCTCATGAAAACCCGCAACATCATCACCGTTGACGGCACGAAAGTTTCGTATAATTTACTCGCGTCGTCTTGACAGGGCGGAAAGTATGGACCGTTTTTCTCTTTTGTATTTACAGTATGGCCGGCGGGGCGGATGATGCGGTTTTGTTTGCTGGCCAGCGGCAGCCGGGGCAACGCGGTTTGGGTGGAGGAAGGCGACCTGGCCATCCTTTTGGACTGCGGTTTGTCGTTCAGGGAATTCAAGGCCCGGGCGGAACTGGCCGGGCTGGACACCAAAAAACTGGCCTGCGTCCTGGTCAGCCATGAACACCGCGATCACCTCAGCGGCCTGGGCCCCTTGGTCCGGGCCCTGAAGATCCCGGCTCTGGCCAACCCGGGCACCCGGGCCAACGCCGAGCCCCTGGCGGGCCGGGTGACCTGGGAGACCTTCACCACCGGCGACACGCTGGATTTCGGCCCGCTCAAGGTGCGGACCCTGTCCATCTCCCACGACACCGCCGATCCGGTGGCCTTCCTGGTGGAGAGCCCGGCCGGGGCCCTGGGCCTGGCCACCGACCTGGGGGTGCCCACCGAGCTGATCCGCCAGAAGTTCCGGGGGCTGCGGGCCCTGATCCTGGAATTCAACCACGATTACCGGATGCTGATGGAGGGCCCCTACCCCTGGCCGATCAAGCAGCGGGTCCGCAGCCGGGTCGGCCACCTGGCCAACGAAACGGCCGCCGAGCTGGCCGCCGAGCTGTATCATCAGGATTTACAGCATCTGGTTCTGGCCCATCTCTCCGAAACCAACAACTCCCCGGAGCTGGCCCTGACCGCCGCTCGGCGGGCCCTGGGCGAGGCCCTGGAGCCGGTGGCCGCCGACCAATGGACACCCACCCCCATTTTCAGTTTTTAACCGCCGCCACACAAAAAAAGGCCCGCCCCGATCGCCGGGGCGGGCCTTTTTCATAGAGGCCGGAGCCGTCTATTTCTTTTGGTATTTCTTCACTTCCTCCACCGTAGGCTTGACCGCCCAGGGAGTCGCGGACAGCTTATATTCTTCCTTGAGCCGCTGACCCACCGCCTCGGCATCAGCCCGGCTGGTGAAGAAGCCCACCCGAATGCGGTGATGGTCCCGGCCGTCGATCGAGGTTTCATACACGTATACCTGGCCGCCCGCCGAACCGGAGGCCAAAATTCTGTTCAAAAGCCGCAGGGATTCCGCCGAATCCGGCGTCGAGGAAATATTCACCACCCACAATTCAGAAATTTCAGGAGATTCACCCACGGCGGTCGGCTTGGCTTCAGCGGAGGCGGTTTCGGTCGGTTTAGCTTCGGCGGTCTTCTCATCAGCCGGCTTGGTTTCAGCGGAGGCGGTTTCGGCCGATTTAGTCTCGGCGGGTTTAGCCTCAGCCGGCTTGGTCTCGGCGGGCTTGGCGGCCGGCTTGGTCTCAGCCGGTTTGGTCTCGGCGGGCTTGGCGGCCGGTTTGCTTTCGGCCGGCTTGGCCGAGGCGGTTTTCCCGGTCGCCGTCGACGGCACGGACGAAGAAGTGGCGGCCGGCAGGGAAGCCGGGGCGGAGGCCTGGGCCTCCATCTGCGGGGTGGGAGAGAAATCGGCGGCATCAGCCACCTTCTCCGGCAAAGCGCCGGCAGTCGGCTCGGACGTCACCCCGCTCGGGGCGGCCGCCGACGGCAGGGCATCTTCCGGAGCCGGGCCGTCCGAGGATGGCCCCTGAAAGGCGAAATAGGTCAGAGCGACCAGAGCGGCCACGGCCAGGATCCCGATCCAGATGGTCAAAGGATTGCCCTTGGGCTTCCGATGATCGTAGGCGATATCGGCCTCGGCTTCGGAGGGCCGGACGTCGAAATCAAGTTCCCGCTCGGCCGGATGCAGATCGAAGTCCAACTCCCGGTCCAGCTCCCGGTTGGCGGCCCGCAGATCAAGGTCCGGGCCTTCGGCCGTCTCCGGCGGCGTCTCCGGTCCGCCGGCTTCGTCAGATTCGACGATTCGGGCGGCGGGCCGTTCGACCTGTTCCTCATCCTGAGGCGGATTCGATTCCAGGTGGTCTTTTTCGGGAGTATCTTTAGGTTCCATAATGGCGATCCCCGCTGTGGCAAAATGGGAGGCGCGGCACTTTCGTTCCGGCCGTCCGACGGAGCTTCATTCAGTCGGGTGGCCCGATCCGCGCTCCAAAAAAAATAAAGGGCGGAGGGAATAGCCCCCATCCCGGCCCAATCGCTCCACGAGCGATATCCTTTTATCGCCCGGTGGGGCGACATGATGCGGCCCGCTTATGACCCGATTACGGCGGCGCCGGTCAGCCACTTCGGGACAGGGCTCATTCGGAGCGGGCTTCCCCGGCGGTTTCGGGAGTTCCGGCCGCCGCATCGGACGCCGATTCCGGCGCTGCCGCGGCGTCAGGCGATCCGCTGGAACCAGTGGCCGGAGCCGGCCGCTGTTCGACGCCCGTGGCCGCCGGAGCGGTAACGGCGGCCGAAGACATCGGCGCGAAACCGGCCGGGAAGGCCACCGGCGCCTCTTTCAACTCCGCCAGCTTGGAATTGGCCCAAAAGGCTTTGAAGGACTGAGGGAATTCCCGGATCAAGGCTTCGTAATTTTTGACGGCCTCATCCTTGCCGCCGGCGGCGGTGTTGACCCGCCCCAGGGCCAAAAGGGTGTCCTGCTTCAAATTGGGTTCCAACAGCCCCAAACCCAGGATGGCTTCATAGCTTTTGCCGGCCTTCACATAATCGCCGCTCGCCTCATACAAGCCACCCAGAGCGTTGAGCAACAGCGGCTTGAGGGATATCTCGGCGGGGGGCAGCGTCTGCAACAGGTTCTCCGCCAGGGGCAGGGCCTTTTCCGGCTGGCCGTGGCCGCCATACAGGCTGACCAGAGCCATGGCGGCCAGGCGGGCGGCCTTGCGTCCGGCCCGTTCCGTCCGAACCTGCTCCAGGGCCTTGATCCCGGCCTCCATCTCGCCCCCCTGGCCCACGGCCAGTTCCATGGCCTTTTCATAAGCCTGGGTGGCCTCTTCTTCCGCGCCGGCCTGGTACTTCACATAAATCGCGACGCCGACAATGACCACGGCCACGGTCACCGCCGCCGTGATGAAAGCCTTGGTATGACGCAGCAAATATTCGTAGGCTTTTTCGGAAGTGGTCAGGAAGGCGTCCTTCTCCCGAAGAAGGTCGCGGATAGGCTTTTTATCAACCGATTTTTTTTCAGACATCGTCGTTGTATCATCCCAGTCAGACAATATGAATGTGGCCGCACTAGAATCAGTCGGCCACTATAACCTTTGCAGCATACTCCACTTGGCGCCAAAATGCAACCGCAAGCCCGCATCGGATCCCAATGAGGCGTGCGGCGAGCGGTCGATCGCCCGGAGCCGTCAATGGCTCATGGAATCAAGGAAGTCCTTGTTGCTCTTGGTGCCCCGGATCTTGTCGAGCAGGAATTCCATGCTTTCCACCGGGCTCATGGGGCTCAGGAGCTTGCGGAGGATCCAGATGCGGTTGAGCACGGTATCCGACAGCAAAAGGTCTTCCTTGCGGGTGCCGGAACGGTTGATGTCCATGGCCGGGAAGACGCGCTTGTCGCTGAGTTTGCGGTCGAGGTGGATTTCCATGTTGCCGGTGCCCTTGAATTCTTCAAAAATGACTTCATCCATGCGGCTGCCGGTGTCGATCAGGGCGGTGGCGATGATGGTCAGGGAACCGCCCTCCTCCACGTTGCGGGCCGCGCCGAAAAAGCGCTTGGGCCGATGGAGGGCGTTGGAATCCACACCGCCCGACAGGATCTTGCCCGACGGCGGCACCACCGTGTTGTAGGCCCGCGAAAGGCGGGTGATGGAATCCAGAAGGATCACCACGTCGTGCTTATGCTCCACCAGGCGTTTGGCCTTCTCGATGACCATGTCGGCCACCTGGACGTGGCGGGTGGCCGGTTCGTCGAAGGTGGAGCTGATGACCTCGCCCTTGACCGACCGCTGCATGTCGGTGACCTCCTCCGGCCGTTCGTCGATCAACAGCATGATGAGAATGACCTCGGGGTGATTCTTGGTGATGCTGTTGGCGATGTTCTGCAGGAGAATGGTCTTGCCGGTGCGGGGCGGGGAGACGATGAGGCCGCGCTGGCCCTTGCCGATGGGCGTCATCATATCCATGATGCGCATGGAGTAGTTCTTGCCGTCGGTTTCCAGCTGGATGCGTTCCTGGGGATAGAGGGGGGTGAGGTTGTCGAAGAGAATTTTGTCGCGGTGGCTTTCCTCGGGGTCTTCAAAGTTGCACTGTTCGACCTTGAGAAGCGCGTAATACCGTTCGCTTTCCTTCGGCGGCCGGATCTGGCCGGTGACCGTGTCGCCGGTGCGGAGATTGAATCGCCGCACCTGGCTGGGGGAGACGTAGATGTCGTCCGGCCCGGGCAGGTAGTTGGATTCCGGAGCCCGCAGGAACCCGAAACCATCGGGCAGGGTTTCCAGAACCCCGCCGCCGAAGATCATGCCGTTGTGTTCCGTCTGGGCCTGCAGGAGAGCGAAAATGAGTTCCTGTTTGCGAAGGCCCGTGGCGCCTTCAATTTTAAATTCTTTGGCCAGGGCGGTCAAATCGCCGATTTTCATTTTTTTGAGATCGGAGAGATCCATCTTTTCGGTCATGTGTTTTGTATCCTGTTAGGGCCGCCATCCTGTTCGATGGCCGGGGGATGTGAAGCGCCGCGCGGCGGCATGAAAACGTGAATGGTGAAAGGCGAAAAGTCGACGGAGCCGGAGCGGTACGACCTTCGTCGCGGCCGGCTGGACAAAGACTTCGACGGTCATCGACCCGGGACGGGCCGATACACGAAGGCTTGGTCTACAAATTCAAGGTTTCCCGCCCCGCGGGATAAAACGCCGCCCAAAATGCTTCATAATGGAACTTTGGCGGCCAGGACGATGGTCAGTCGCCGCGAACCTTGCGATATGGTCAGGAAATGGCAGTCAAGAATTGAATCAGGCTCGATCAGGCCCCGGAAAGGAGTCAAACCGAAAGAATGGAATCTGACGTGTTTAGGGCAATATAAATTTTACACCCGTCAAAGTCAAGAGATATCATGTCCCAGCCGGAAAAAAGGGCCGTCCGGACTTTCGTCCCGCCGGGTCGCGCGGCGCCGGAGCGGTCGGCGGGCGTTTTCCGCATCCCCGCCCTTACGGCTCCCGATCTGAAAGAACAATGGCATGGCGCCCGCCGCCGGTCACGACTTTTTTCATATACACCATGCGGTGGGTCTGTCCCCGGGGTTTCCAGCCTTCCTTGACCAGAAAATTCTCCAGCACCACATGGCGCCTTTCCGCATCGGCGTCGCCTTCCCGGCCGCCCCAGGAGCGGCCCCGGCTGCTGTAGGCATACCAGGCCAGTTCGGGCTGATCGGCGTTAACCCGGATGTCGCGGGCGGCATAGGGCTCCACCTCCCACCACCCCCGGGTGATCCGGCTGTCGCTGATGACGTCATGATAAGAGAAACAGACGAAAACCCGGCCGCCGGTCTGGTTGCGCACCTCGACCGTGATCTGGGCCAGAAGGTCGCCCGGACGCATCAGGATCAACAAAAAAACGAAGAGCGCCGCGGCGTGGCCGACGGAACGGAAGCTCAGAGCGGAGCGGATCGTCATACACCTATCAATTTCAGCTCCAGGCCGGAGCGAGGCCATCCCGCCGTTTTTCGACCGGGACTGAAATGCCCATTTTGAGGTTTAACGTGGCTATAAATATATCATATCCGCGACTTCACCGCAAGCCGCGCGTGGCCGGTCTCCGGGATTAAACCGTCAATTTTGGGGGATTTTACGGGGGCTCAATTCCAAGGCCGCGATTTTTTTTTGCCTGTCGAGGCCCGGCCGGAGAATTTTTTCTCCGACCGGGCCTCGTCGGCAAAGGAAATTTCAATTGGTCCCGGTATTCGCTTCGGGCTGAAAGCCCCAGGCCTTGCAGTACCCCAAGGAGACGAAAACCAGCCCCCCGACGATGTTGCCCAGGGTGACCGGGATAAGATGGCTGATGAAGAAACCGTGCCGGTCGGCGGTTAGCCGGGTCATCTCCACGGTGTTGTTGAGATAGATATCACTGTTGCCCAGGAAGATACCCAAGGGGATAAAAGTCATATTGGCCACGCTGTGCTCGAAACCCAGGGCCACAAAGGCGGTGATGGGCGGCCAGATGAGCACCGCTTTGGAAATGCCGTCGCCGGCTCCCAGGCTCATGTAAATGGCCAGGCAGACCAGCCAGTTGCAGCCCACTCCCCGCGGAAAGGCCATCTCAAAAGGTTCGGCGCATTTGGTGTTGGCCAATTTGACGGCATATTCGGCCAGGGGGCGTCCGCCGCCGGCATTCACATCGAAAAAAATACCGCTCAGATAACCCAGGAAATGGGCCGGGAAGACAGCCCCGGCCAGAAAGGCCAGGATCAGGTTATTGAACAATTTCAGGCGTGACCTGGACAAACCGATGGCGCAAACCGTCCGCAGACACTCCCCGGGGGCTTTAAGCATGGTCATCCGTCCACTCCCGCATTGCGCCGCCAGGGCCCCGAAAGGATGGCCCGCTGTTGACAAACGTTATTTCCACTCAAATCAGACCGAAAAAGCGGGAGCGGCCGTCCCTCCCTGACCATCGCCAATCAGGCAAAATGCAAGTGTGGCGGCGGAACAAAACTTCGATCACCGCCGCCCTCAAAAAATCGAGAGAAATAATTGAGCTCACCAATTATATGTCAAAAAAGGGAATATAAAATAGTATGGCATTATTTCATCAAAAAAATCAATAATGTCAATGACGTGAATATGCATTTTTATCGAATTCAAGCGGAAATCAAAAAAAACCGCCCTTCCCGGCCGCCGAAAACGCCGAAAATGTCTTCATCGGGGCGGGGTGCGGGCCCGCTCCACTGTCATATCAAATGAACTGTGATGGGATTAATGGGCTCTGAACCCGTTCAGGGGCACTGATTGGTCAAGCGGTATGATTCGGGATGACGCCGGGCGGTGAGATAGGGATCGATTTTTTGGGGATATTTGTGGTCTCGGGAAAGGTTTTGCAGCGCGGCCAGCACCCGGTCGGCATTCCGGTCGTGGCCCGAGGCCAGCCAGAGAAAAAACGCGCGGTCCAGCAAGCCGGCGGCTTCACTGTAACGTTCCAGGCGGATCAGCAATAAACCCAGGGCTTCGGTATCCTGGGCCAGACCGGTGGTGTTTTCGATCTGGCGGTCCAGCTCCAGGGCCCGGCGGAACCGGGCCTCGGCCAGGGCCGCATCACCGGCGGATTGGGCCTCCTGACCGGCCAGATTCAGGGCGTCGGCCAAAACGGCCGGCTCCTGGCCAGGAACCTCGGCGGCCGCCAGCGCCCGGGCGGCCATGGTCGAAAAATCGGCGGCCCGGCCGGTCGCCAAATAAAGACGCGCTAAATCACAATAATACGGAGCCGCAGATACATTCCGCTCCTCGGCGGTCTGAGCGGCCTGGCGCCAGAATTCCTCGGCGTCCTGGTTGCGGCCGGCCTGGAAAGCCAGAGAACCGAGATTGCCCAGCACCTTGTCCAGTTCGGGCCGGTCGGGGTGCCCTGAGGTCAGGTTGAACGCCTGTTCCAGGTAACTGGCCGCGGCCGCCTTCTCCCCCTGGGCCAGGGCGGCCGCGCCCAGGCTGTTCTGAGCCCTGATGATCAGGAGAACCTCGTCGCTCAGGCGGGCCGCATTCAACCCTTCCTGATAGAAGCGCTCGGCCTCGTGATAACACCCCCGTCCATACCAGTAATTGCCCCGGCTCAGGCTTTCCTTGGCCTCGGCCAGATTGGGTGGATCCGGCGGCGGCAGAGGACCACCGCAACCGGCCATCGCCGAAAGCGCCGCCAGCACAATAATACAGATCGGCCTCAGGGTCATGCCCAAAAACCCCAACCAGGGATACCCGGACCTTCCGGGAACAGACGCCGTCAAAACATCTCACGAAGCCGGGCGGCTCAAACGCGCCCCAGCCCCCAATCCGCTTCAACATCGGCAACCACCCCGCATACTACCATATCTTGCGCACAAAAACCAGGGCATAGCCCTGGACCCACCGGATGCTGACGCATCCTCTCCGCACCCGCTTCGCTCGGCTGCCGAGGCCGCAACGTCTGGGCGGCCGGGACCATCTTGGTCGTCCATAGAGTAAAAGACGGAGGGAGCGTCGCTCCCTCCGGTAAAAGAGGCCTTTTTTCGTCCGCAACAAGGACGTAAAGATTTGATGGCCTCCATACCAAAAGAATAAGGAGGAGCGACGCTCCTCCTTATTCTTTTGTCCTTCCCTGTGGACGACCCAGATGGTCTCGGCCGCCCAGACGTTGCGGCCTCCGCCGCCCAGCGAAGCGGGTTCGGGCAGATGCGATAGCATCTGTGGGTCCAGGGCTATGCCCTGGGGGCTAGGCAAGTTTGGCGAGCATGGCGGCGGTGCCGGACTGGAGGGGGTCGTGCCAGAGAAGGCCCCGGGCGCCGGGGCGCATCCATTCCTCGGGCCAGCCCAAGGGCACGCCGGGGGCGGAGACCACGGGATTGGCGGGCCACATGGAGGCCGGCAGGGCCGGGGAGACCGGGGTGGCGTCGATAATCAGGCTGGTCCGGGCCAAGGCCCGGGCCAGGTGTTCCGGGGACCGGAGCACTTCGCCGTCCTTGACTTCGGAGAGGGCCGGCGCCTCTTTCTTGGGATCCGGGTCATACATTAAAGGATAGGCGCCCAGTTCCACCAGACGGACCGCCGCGCCCCGGCCGATGGCGCCCAAACCCAGCACCACCACTTCCCGCTCCACCAGGCTGCCGCCGGCCATCAGTTCCAGCGCGGCGACAAAAACCCGGCTGGTGGCCGGATTGTTGTCGGCCACCCGGCCGCGGGACGTCTCCCGGACCAGGAACCTGCGGTCGTCGGCGGAAATGATGAAGTCCGCGCCCCAATTGACGGCCTGTTCCATGCCCGGGCCATCCGTCTTGGACATGACCTCGCATTCCATCCCCAGGTGCCGGCCGATGGAGGCCACGCTTTCGGCGAAGCCGGTCACCACGCCCCCGCCGCTGGAAATGGAGACCGCGGCCAGCTTGCGGCCGGCCAGGCCGTTGCGCACATCCACCTCTGAGCGATCAAGAGACAGGGCGGCCAGGGTTAAAAGATCCACTCCCAGGATATCGAGTATCCGGCGGTCATACTCCTCCCACCCGTCAGGGATGCCGATCACGTCCGAAGTCTTAAGACAGGTCACGTTTTCAATCCTCCAGATCCGGGAAAAACAAAGGGCCGCCGTGGTTTTCACAGCCTGAACGCGGCAGCCGGAACATTAATATTAATACAAAGCGCGCCCGGGATCGCTAGATGGTGAGCAGTTTGTAGTATAGCACAGTTACCCCTGATCGCGAGAGAAATTCGGCTCCACCGGGCCGGAACGGCCACTTCGCGGAGAGCGGGTGGAGCTTCGTTAGAGTTGCGTTCGAGCTTTATATAATAAAAAGTAAAATTTTATTAAGTGGTCCTCGAATATTCCGATAAGAAGGTGGAAGATAATTAGAAAATGCCGCCGCCGCTGGCCTGAAGATCGCTTGAAAGAGGTGGGCATTGAAGCGAACACCGAATCAACACATTGATATTAAATATAAAAAATACAAACCTCCAGCGACTCTTAAAAAAATTAGAAATTTTTTAAAAAAGTTTAAAGTGCTTTTGAAAGATACCGATAAGAATATCGAAGGAAGTTCCACAAAAACTCCTTCAAAAATTGGCCCGACGCGCCAGGGCTTTCCCAATCACCAGCGCGTCGTCATCTCCCGGCCCCTCAAAACAGCCGGAAGGTTTAATCTCTTTGGGTAGGAAAGGAAGGCAGACCATGAGTCTCGTGATCAATCACAACATGATGGCCATCAACACGGCCAGAATCCTGGACAACAGCTATGCCAAGCTGGCCAAGAGCACCGAGAGGCTGTCCTCGGGGCTGCGCATCAACAGCGCCGCCGACGACGCCGCCGGGCTGGCCATCCGCGAACTGATGCGGGCCGACATCGCCACCATGCAGCAGGGCATCCGCAACGCGGCCGACGGCATCAGCTTACTGCAGACCGCCGAAGGCGCCATGGGCGTCATCGACGAGAAGCTGACCCGCATGAAAGAGCTGGCCGAACAGGCCGCCACCGGTACCTACACCACCGTGCAGCGGGAAATCATCAACTCCGAATACCAGGCCATGGCCGCGGAAATCGACCGCATCGCCAACTCCACCGAGTTCAACGGCGTCAAACTGCTGGACGGCTCCATCAGCTCCATCCACCAGGGCCTGGGCCTGAAGATTCACTTCGGCACCGGCAACAACGCCAACGAGGACTATTACTTCATCAAGATCGGCGACATCCGGGCCACCAGCCCCAGCGGGCTGCGCATCGCCGGCGACGCCAAGAACGACATCTGGGGCACGGTGGGCACCCACGGCGGGCCCAACACCGCCGGCTGCTGCGGCGGCGGCATCCCCAGCCTGAACACCCCGGTGAAAGACTGGCATTCCGGCGAAGTCTTCGCTTACGGCTACAACTGGGATTGGCAGGAAAACGACGACACCCAGCTCAAGAAGGGCCGCTATATCGCCGGGGCCTATCAGGTCGGTTCCGGGGCCACCCTTCAGCAGCTTTTGGATATGGTTAACGAGGGCAGCCAGGCCCGGGTGCGGATGGATTTCTCGGCCGGCGTGACCCTGGCGGGCCTTCTGGATCCCACCAGCGCCGACGGCGGGGCCAGCCGGTTCTGTTTCGGCAACGAAATATACTATGTCGGCAGCGCCACCCTGGGCAAAGAGGACCTCTCGGGCATGAAGACGGCTTATTCCATAAGCGCCGGCGCCGGGGTCTCGATGAACACCTGGGCCATCAGCGCCCTGGCCCTGGCCATCAACAGCAACCCGAGCAGCAAATTCTGGGCGCGGCTGGAGGAAGACCCCTACCGCACCGGCTACACCACGCTGTATGTCTTCGCCAAAGAGGGCGGCGACAAGCACGACATCACCGCCTGCGACGAACAGAAGGGGAACATCCGGACCAGCGTGACCCAATACAGCAAGGTCGTCTGGTACAATGACCAGGAAGAAATATCGGTCAGCGCGGGAACCTATTTCAACAACGGCGGCCAATACTGGGGGACCCTCCAGGCCGTTCCCACCGGCTACGGATCCTGGGGCGTGCAGTTGAACGGGCGGGATGTGGGCGCGGAACGCGACCTGTGGATCCTGAACGTCGGCGCCGACAAAGACGCGGACATCCGGACCGACCGGGCCACGGCCTGGACCGGCAGCGGCTTCGGCATCAGCAACGGGGTGCCCATCGACAACCTGTTGGGGCTTGACCGTTACAGTTTCGTGGAAATCCAGAACGCGGCCGACGGCGACTGGGCCGGCGCCCACGTGCGCACCCAGAGCTGCGCCCAGGAAGCCCTGGACGCCATCCAGGCGGCCATCGAAAAGAAGGACAAGATCCGGGCCTCCCTCGGCGCCTATCAGAACCGGCTGGAAAACACCATCACCAACCTGGAAATCCAGGCCGAGAACCTCCAGGCTTCGGAAAGCCGCATCTCGGACGTCGACATGGCCACGGAAATGACCACCTTCGTCAAGAACCAGGTCCTGACCCAGGCCGCCATCTCGATGCTGAGCCAGGCCAACAGCCTGCCGCAGATGGCTCTGTCGCTCCTCAACGGCTAACCCGCTCGTTCCGACGAGTCCGAGATAGAAGGATTAAGGTGAACACCATGATGACCGCGCAAGATATCCATGAATTGAGCCTGGTGACCGACCTCTTGGCCGGCGGCCTGGCCCGGGGCGCCCAGACCGTGTCCGACGTGCCCCTGGAAGTGGCCCAGGCCCTGGCGGAAGCCCGCGACCAGATGCGGGAGCTCCCGGAAGTGATCGAGAACCTCAACCTGTCGATGGAACGGTTCCACACCGTGGCCGCCGCCGTCAGCCGGCTGATCGAACTGGCCGACCAGGCCTCGGGCGCCGACCTCGACGAGGCCGCCCGGCGGGAACTGAACGACGAATTCGCCGCCGTGAGCCTGATCCTGGCCGCCGACGCCGGCCGCCAGGGCTACGCCGGGCCCCGCCTGAACCTTCTGAACCAGGGCGAAGCCCGGAGCGCGGCCAAGATCGTCCGCTACCTCGAGCCGGTCATCGCCAACACGGCCCAGGAACTGGCCGGCCAGCAGGGCATGATCCGCGAAGCCGTGGCCGAGACCCTCAACTTCCTCGGCATCGTGGCCCAGTGCTACCCGGAATCGGCCGGGGTCGAGACCCTGGGGCGCCTTTTGGCCGAAGCCCGCAAGCTCCGGTCCTTCGAATCCAAAATTTCGACTCCGGCGGGCCGGCTCCACTAAGCCGACCGCCGACGACGCCCCCCTCAAAGGGGCACAGGCCGCCGCGACACCGTCATCGTCGAATGGCGGCGGCCGGGGCGAAGGCTTCACCGCCTCCGCCCCAACCTGGGACTGCCTGAAGGAGCCCCGACACCCAAAGAGACCGCCGCCCGGTTGGCCAAGCCGGGCGGTTTTTTTTGATCAAGCCTTATGTAAATTGCCGCCGCGAGTGGCCAGACGTAGACTGGCTCAAGTCATCAATGGTAAACTCTGCCCATGGTTAATGGCAGTTTCGGAGGACATCATGATAAAGCCAATGAAAACAAAACGTCTTCTTGCGTTTTTGGCCGCGCTCAGCTTGGCTGTTTTGGTGTCGGCCTGGCTTGGTTTTTTCGATATTTTCGTTCCCTCACCGTATGGGCCTGTTTCCGTTCTGGACACCCCGCCCTGGGGGATAAGTAAAGAAGAACTCTTGAAGAGTAAAAAAAATCGACACTATGATCATTTTGATTATAATGGTAGAGATTGTTACATGTACGAAGAAACAGTAATGAATCGAACGGCTAGCGTGAGCTATATTTTTTCCGATAAAAAGCTCGACAACATTCAGATAATTTTTTCTAACGGCCAATGGTCCCGAAAAGAGTGGGACGACTTTATGCGCGACATCAAAAAACATCTTATCGCCACAGTCGGCAGCCGCTATGTTTGCGACTATTGCGCATCCAACACCAGCAAAGAAGCGGAATGCTACATGCGCTTTCGCAAGGGAACCACTTACGGAGTATTGCGGAGTAAAACTCCGGACGGTTATCACAGCGGCACCTGGTTTGATCTATATGACGGTCAATCCCCCATCGCTAAACAAAGGGCCATGACCATGGTTTGTCGGTTGATGGACGCAGGTGAATGCTGGCCGTTCAAGGCCGATAATATATGCGAAAAGTGATTTCAATACAAAAGGCCACCCACGATACAATACACGGGTGGCCTTTGTTTAAGGTCCAAAGATTTTAAAGCAAAACTATCGGAAGCCGTCTCGCCGGCGGGAATAACCATTCAAGGCTCCCTGATCGCTTGCAAGCGACATCCCGGCATATTCGAGCCGACGGCCGGGCGGCCCATAATTCAGACCGGCCCAATAAAGAAGAATATTTGACTCATAAAGTACTCCCCAACCGGGATTTCGTCAACCCGAGCATTGCTCGCAAGGGTCCCGGAGCGAACCCGCCGGGTGATCTCATTGGGAAATCCATCCCGGCCCGCCGCCGGGGTCCAGGAGTGACGGTGAATAAATTTTGCGAAAGAGAGCCGTATTTTTTTCGACACGTGTTGCAGCGGAGCGGAGCCGTTGTCGTAAAAATACGAGCGAACGAAGCAAATTGTATTCACCGTCACTCCGGGTTCGGGCCAAATGAGGTCACCCGGGGCAAACCCGGCTTGACGGCGAACGCCAAATAAGACACAATATCATACAGCGACAAGGCGCCGCCGTGACCGCCATGAAAATCGATGCATCACCGCCCCGCCCTATTCGTCTCGACATGTTCAGACACTTCACTCAACCTCGGAGGTGCCTTTATGAAATGGAAACTGGCCCTGGCGGCCGGGCTGCTGGCCGGCTGGGCGCCGGCCGCCTCGGCCCAGGAATTCAAACTGCCCCCGGAGCGGGGAGAGGACGTCGAACTGGCCAACTATACCTGCCCGGAACTGGATCAGGAAATAGCCAAGGCCCGCAAATACATTGAAATGGTCACCTCCGAGGTCTCGTTCATCGTCGAAGATACCCCCTCGGATGAAGGCCGGGCCACGGCCGGCGACGGTCAGGCTCGCGGCGAGGCCGCCAACCGGGCCAACGACCGCCTGGGCCGCCTCGAATCGATGCGCCAGACCAAGAACTGCCCCGGCCCGATCCCGGAATAATCCGGCTTCGAAACCAGATCCCAGATTCATAAATCGCGACGGCGCCCGTTCCTTTTGGAGCGGGCGCCGTCGCGTGGCGTTCGGGGCAAATTTTTCCAAAAAGCCAGGCGTCAGATATCCAGCTCCAGGCCCACCGGGCAGTGATCGGAACCGGTGACCTCGGGTTCGATCCAGGCCCGCCGCACGGCACCTTCGAGTTCCGAGGAGACAAAAAAATAATCGACGCGCCAGCCGATGTTCTGGGACCGGGCGTGGCTGCGGAGCGACCACCAGGAATAGGCCACGGCTTCGGGGCCGTGGATGAGGCGGAAGGTGTCGAGATACCCGGCGGCTACAAGCCGGTCGATCCAGGCCCGCTCGACGGGGAGGAACCCGGAAGTGGTTTCGTTCTCCCTGGGCCGGGCGATGTCGATGGGCCGGTGGGCGGTGTTCAAATCGCCGCAGATGACCACGGGCTTGTTGCGGCGCAAGCTCTGGGCGTAGCCCAGCAGAGCTTCGTAATACCCGAGCTTATAGCGCAGACGGGCCTCGTCCTTCTGGCCGTTGGGGAAATAGACGTTCAACAGATACAGGGCCGGCAGTTCCAGGGCCACCAGGCGGCCCTCTCCCTGCCACTGGGGATCGGGCAGTTCCTCGCTCACCGCCAGCGGAGCGTCCCGGGTGTAGGTGACCACCCCGGAATAGCCTTTCTTCCCGACGGAAGAGGCCCAGTAGCTGAGGTAGTTTTCCGGGTTCAACAAATCGTCGGCCAACTGTTCCGGGGCGGCCTTGGTCTCCTGGAAGGCCAAAAAATCGGCCCCGGTCCGGCGGAACCAGTCCCAAAAGCCATCTTTCTGGCTGATGGCCCGCAGGCCGTTGACGTTCCACGATATGAGTTTCATGACTCTATCCTGGCCCCGGGCGGGGCGGGACGCGCCCGGGGCGACCCGAAGGGGTCCGCTCCGGCGGCCGAAACGAAAAATCTAAAAAACCTTAAAAACAATTCCGTGTTATTTTAATGACATGAAACCGCCCGCTTGTCAAGCCCCCCGGCCGCCCTCAGGGCAGACGCTTGACAAGCGGGGTGATGAAGCGCGGCGGTCGTGCCACTCGCCCGGGGCACTGCCCCGGACCCCGCCAGGGGAGGGTGCTGCGCGCACCCTACCCTGGACCCACCCGCGCCGGGGGCTGTCGCCCCCTGGACCCCCAAAAGGCAATACCGTTGGGTCAGACAGCTGGTCGTAGCGCCGCCGGAACTCGCCTGCACGGCTCAAACACCCGGCGGCGCGGTGACGGTTTTGGGCTGATAACGCCAAAATTTTCCCGTCGAGATCGTTGGCCGTCGCGGCCTGGCTAAAAATATCGCCGCAGCGCCAGGTGTTTGAGCCGTTCAGGCGAGTTCTGGCGCTGCTTACTGGGACTTGCTGACACAATGGAAAGTTCTTCGGGGGTCCAGGGGGCGGAAGCCCCCGGCGCGGGTGGGTCCAGGGTAGGGCCCTCCCCTGGCGGGGTCCGGGGCGGCGCCCCGGGCGAACGCCTCGACGGCCGCGCTTCATCACCCCGCTTGTCAAGCGATTATCCCGGGCCGCCCTTCACGGGACTTGGTTTTGAATGATGAATATGGTATAATCTAAACTGTTGAATTATGGGCGTTCGCCAGGCCGGCGGCCCTTCAAAAGGGCTCCTGATCGTTCCGCGTCCCGACATCGGGCCGAACGGGGCGGACGATCGCCCCCAAACCATGCCCCGGAGCGACGAAACGCGACCGCGTTTCGTGATGGACGGATTTCCGCGGCCGAGACGGAGGTTCAACCGCCTCCATCATTCCAAATGTAAGGATATGACGACAATGAGCAATGTGGTGATCGTGGGCGCCCAGTGGGGCGACGAGGGCAAGGGCAAGGTGGTGGACATTCTCACCGAAAAGGCCGACGTGGTGGTGCGCTTTCAGGGCGGCAACAACGCCGGTCACACCCTGGTGGTGGGCGGCGAGAAATATGCCCTGCACCTGGTGCCCTCGGGCATTCTCCACCCCGGCAAAGTCGGGGTGGTCGCCGGCGGCGTGGTGGTCGATCCTGAAGTGCTCATCGAGGAAATGGACGCCCTCGGCGCCCGGGGGGTGGCCATTTCCCAGGCCAACCTCCTGATCAGCGAGAAGGCCCATATGATCCTGCCCTATCACCAGGCTCTCGATCAGGCCCGGGAGGGCCGGAAAGGGGCCGACAAAATCGGCACCACCGGCCGGGGCATCGGCCCGGCTTACGAGGACAAGGCCGCCCGGGTCGGTCTGCGCATGGGCGATTTGCGGGATCTGAGTTTTTTTCGGGACAAGGCCCGGGAGGCCCTGGTCGAAAAAAACCACCTCCTGACCGGGCTCTACGGCGCGGCCCCGGTGGATCTCGAGGCCCTGATGGCCCGGGCCGAGGCCTGGGCCGCCCGGCTGAAGCCCCACCTGACCGACACCTGGCGCTTTCTGCGCGCGGCCATCGCCCGGGGCGACCGCCTGCTGTTCGAAGGCGCCCAGGGCGTGCAGCTGGATCTGGACCACGGCACCTACCCCTTCGTCACCAGTTCCAACCCGGTGGCCGGCTCGGTGTCGGTGGGGGCCGGGGTGGCCCCGGGGGATATCGGCGGCATCCTGGCCCTGGTCAAGGCCTATTCCACCCGGGTGGGCTCGGGCCCCTTCCCCACCGAGCTTTCGGATTCGACCGGGGATTACCTGCGCGACCGCGGCGCGGAATTCGGAACCACCACCGGCCGCCCCCGCCGCTGCGGCTGGCTGGACGCGGTGGTGGTCAGGAACTCGGTGGCCCTGTGCGGCGTGGACCACCTGGCGGTGACCAAGGTGGATGTCCTGGCCGGGCTCCCGGAACTAAAAATAGCCACCCATTACCTTCTGGACGGCGAAAAAATAGACTTCATCCCGGCCGATTTCCGGGCCCTGGAACGCTGCCGGCCGGTTTATGAAACCTGGCCCGGTTTCGAGGGCGACCTCTCCGGGGCCAGAAAGATGGCCGATCTGCCCGCCGCCGCCCGCCGCTACCTCGACCGCCTGAGCGAACTGGCCGGCGCGCCCCTGGGGCTGGTCTCAGTGGGGCCGGACCGAGACGAAACCATCATCCTGCACGACTATTTCAACTGACGGGCCGAGTGCCCGGTAACTTCATTCAGTTACCGGAAAAAAAAGCGCTTTAGACCCCGCGGAGCCCGGATGCCTGACGATCACGACCAAACCTCCCCCGAGCTGTCCAGGTTGAAAGAACTGGAAGCCAAACTGGAGATTTACAAAAGCACCCTGACCGAAATTTACGAGCAGTACGACCAGAAGCTCGAGGAGCTTTCGCTGGTGCGGCGCATGGGGGACGCGCTGCGCTCCACCCGGGGCCTGGAGGCCCTGTCGAAATCACTTCTGGAGACCGTGGCCCACGAAGTGGCCGTGGACCGGCTGGCCCTGATGTTGACCCGGGAAAAGAAAGGCCCGGATCAGCTTTTGATCCGGGCCGCCTATTGGGCCGACCGGGAGATTTTCTCCTTCTTCGAGCCCACCCGGGCCATACCCTGGTCTTCGGACATCCTGGGCGCCCTGGTTCCGTCCGAAGGGCTGACCTTGCCCTTGACCATCATGAGCGCCGCCCCCGAATACGATCCCCTGGGCCGGCCGGGCGACTCGGAACGGGCCCTGGTCTTTCTGCCCCTGACCGTGCGTCACCGTCTGCTGGGGCTTCTGGTGCTGTCGCGGCCGGACAGCCGCCCCTTTTCCCCGGAAGACGAGCGCATGCTGGCCATCATGAGCGATCAGGCCGGTTCGGCCCTGTCGAACGTCCTTTTGTTCGACGACCTCAGCCGGGTCAACCAGCGCCTCATCGAATCGGAAAGCCGGGCCCGGCAGGTTTCAGGGTATCTCCAGCGTCTCCTGGAAACGGCCAACGACGCCATGTTCACCCTCAACCACGAGGGGGCGATCACCTACGCCAACCGCAAGGCGACCCAATGGGGCTGGACCCGGGAGGCCCTTTTGGGGCGGGAGTTCCGGTCCCTGTTGGCCGATCCGGAGGCCATTCGGGGCTGGGAAGCCGGCGCTCCGCCGCCGCCCGATGAAATTTTCGAAACCGTGCTCATCAACGCCGCCGGCGAACGGCGTTACGTCCTGTTGTCCACCTCCCAGGTGGGCGATGAAGAAGAGGCCGTTCCGGCCGGCGACGAAATCGGCGAAACCTACACCTCCTGGATGGTCCTGGCCAGCGACATGACCGACCGCAAGTACCTGGAACGGCAGTTGATCCATTCCGAAAAGCTGGCCTCCATAGGCCTGCTCGCCGCCGGAGTGGCCCACGAGGTCGGCAATCCCCTCTCGGCCATCTCCGGCTACGCCCAGATTCTGGAGGCCGGCGACAACACCGAGGAAGAGCGGCGGGAATACCTGGAGGCCATCGTCAATCAAACCGGGCGCATCCAGAAGATTCTGCGGGAACTCCTGGATTACTCCCGGCCGTCCAAAGGTCTGTCGGAGGTGCTGGACCTGGCCGAAGCCCTGCCCCGGACCATGAGCATGATCGAGGCCCAGCGGGTTTTTCGCGGCATCGAGGTGCGTTACAATCTCGACGAGGCCCATCAGCCCCATCTGGTGTTCATGGACCGCGACCACCTGGTCCAGATCACCATCATCATCGCCATGAACGCGGCCCAGGCCATGAATGGAAACGGGAGTTTCCAGGTGGCCCTGAGCCGGGGGGCCGGGTGGGTGCGGATTCGTTTCACCGACAGCGGCCCGGGCATCCCCCCGGAGATCGTCGCCCACCTCTTCGACCCCTTCTTCACCACCAAAAACCCCGGCGAGGGCACCGGACTGGGCCTGCCGATCTGCCAGCGGCTGGTGGACGGTTATCAGGGGCACATCGACGTGCACACCGCGTTGGGACAGGGCACCACGTTCGTCATCAGCCTGCCCGAATACAGCAAAGCCTCGTAACCCGATTCAATCCCGGCAGACGGTTTTGAAACGGATTTGGATTGTTTTACCCCGCCGCCATTTCCGGCCCCGACCGGGGCGGCGGCCGCCACCCACCCGAGCCAGGATGACGCCATGAGCCTATCGCCCAGCATACTCATCGTCGACGACGAGGAACACATCCGCAAGATCATGTCCATCATGCTCGGCAAGCATGGCTACCGCTGCCGCACCGCCGCTTCCGGGGAGGAGGCCCTGGCCGTCCTGGCCGGTGAAAGCTTCGACGCCGTCCTGACCGACCTGAAAATGCCGGGCATCGACGGGCTGGAACTCCTGGCCCGCATCAAGGCCGAAAACCCGGAGCAGGTGGTGGTCATGGCCACCGCCCACGCCACCGTCGACACCGCCATCCAGGCCATCAAGGCCGGGGCCTATGAATACGTGCCCAAGCCTTTCAAGGAAACCGAACTGGTCATCATCCTGGAAAAAGCCCTGGAGCGCGGCCGCCTCATCAACGAAAACCGGCTCCTGAAAAAGCAGATCAAGGAGCGTTTCGACGATTCCGTTTTCCTGGGCCAGAGCCCGGCCATGCAAAAGGTCTTCGACCTCATCGCCAAGGTGGCCGAGACCCGGGCCACGGTGCTCATCACCGGCGAAAGCGGCACCGGGAAGGAACTGGCCGCCCGTTCCATCCACCAGAACGGCCCCCGCCGGGAACGCCCCTTCGTGCCGGTCAACTGCGGGGCCATTCCGCCCAATCTCATGGAAAGCGAATTCTTCGGCCACGTCAAAGGGGCTTTCACCGGAGCCGACCAGGCCAAATCGGGCCTGATCGCCGAATCAGACGGCGGAACGCTCTTTCTGGACGAAGTGGCCGAGCTGCCCCTGGACATGCAGGTCAAGCTCCTGCGGGTGCTCCAGGAGGAGGAGGTGCGCCGGGTGGGGGATCTGGCCGCCCGCAAGGTCGACCTGCGGGTGCTGGCCGCCACCAACAAAGACCTGCCCGAGGAAGTCGCGGCCGGCCGCTTTCGCGAGGATCTTTTTTACCGGCTGAACGTCATCGCCCTGAAAATGCCTCCCCTAAGGGAACGGCCCGACGACATCCCCATGCTGGCCGCCCTCTTCCTCAAACAGGCGGTGACTAAAAACGGGCTCGGGCCCAAAAAACTGGCCCCGGCGACCCTGCGCCTTTTGATGGAGCAGAAGTGGGTGGGCAACGTGCGGGCCCTGCGCAACGCCATCGAGCAGGGGGCCATCATGAGCGAGGGCGAGACGGTCGGCCCCGGCGATTTCCCCTTCTCCGCTCCGGCGGCTTCCGCCGAGACCCCTTCCCGACCCGCTCCGGGGGGGCTCCAGGTCCACATCCCCGAGGAGGTGATCGACCTGAAAGCGGCCTTGAAAGCGGTCACCGAACTCACGGAGAGAATCATCATCGCCCGGGTGCTGACGGAACACCACGGCAACCGCACCCGGGCGGCCGAGGCCCTGGGCCTCAGTCGCCGGGCCCTCATCACCAAAGTCCAGACGTATCACCTGAATTAACAGGGTATTATATTTAAATTGCATTGCAATTGATGATGACCGGCGGCCGCGAACGCCGACCCGGCCGTTTCCGGGAGGGCAGCCATGTCCATCATGCTCAAAACCTATCTGCTGCTGACCCTGGCGGTGGTTCTGGAGACCATCGCCACTTCCTGCCTGAAGACTTCCGAACAGTTCACCCGCCTGGGCCCCAGCCTGGCCGTCGTGGCCGGCTATTTCGCTTCGTTCTACTGCCTGTCGCTGGTGCTGCGGCATATGAGCGTGGCGGTGGCCTACGCCATCTGGTGCGCCCTGGGCATCACCGTGGTGGCGCTGATCGGGGTGGTGGTCTTCAAGCAGCGGCTGGACGCCCCAGCCGTCATCGGCCTGGCCCTTATCGTGGCCGGGGTTCTGGTCATCAACCTCTTTTCCAGGGTCGTCTACCAGTCCTGAGGGGGTCACCAAAAAATCAGCTTTACAAATCGCTGAAAATGATTATTATTAGCTTCGTGTACCGGCACTCCGATCCGGTATAGATTTGGGCCCGGGGATTTCGATCCTGCAGGGCTTTTGGTATTTTGGGGCATCCCGCGCCTTTCGCGAGGCCGCCGCCGTGGCGCGTGACCCCCCCCTCGGGGCATGGTGTATTGGTGTTGATGAGTAAAACCGCCCGGGCCAACCTCGCCCTGTCGCTGGCCGCCTTTTTCTGGGGCACCACGTTCGTCTTCCAGAGCCGGGCCATGGACCACCTGAGCCCCCTGGCTTACGGCGGCCTGCGGTTCACCCTGGGGGCCCTGTGTCTTTTGCCGCTGGCTCTCCCCCGGGCCCTGAGGCTGCTGTCGACCCCGCCGGCGCCCCGCCCGGGCCAGGCGCCGGCCTCCCCGAGGCAACTGGCCCGGCTGTGGCTCAAAGGGGCCGTCATTTCCGGCGGCTTCATCTTCGTGGGCGTCTCTTTTCAACAATACGGCCTGGTGTGGACCACCGCCGGCAAGGCCGGCTTCATCACCAGCCTCTATGTGGTGCTGGTGCCCCTGATCCTGCGGGTGATGGGCCACAAGATCGCCCTGGGCGAGGCCCTGGGCGCGGTGCTGGCCGTGGTCGGGCTGTATTATCTGAGTTTTACGGCCGGCTTGTTCAGCCTGGCCCCGGGCGACGGGCTGGTGCTCATCGGGGCTTTCATCTGGGCCGGTCACGTGCTGGCCGTGGGCTGGCTGGCCCCCCGGATGGATCCGGTCATTCTGGGGCTGGGGCAGGCCCTGGCCTGCGGTTTTTTCAGCCTTCTGGCCACCGCCATTCTCGGGCAGTGGCCGACCTGGGCGGCGATCAGCGCGGCCTGGCTGGATCTTCTGTGGGGCGGTCTCTTCTCGGTGACCCTGGGCTTCACCCTCCAGGTGGTCGGCCAGAAGGACGCCCGGCCCGCGCC
This sequence comes from Candidatus Adiutrix sp., assembly GCA_031553735.1. Taxonomy (GTDB): domain Bacteria; phylum Desulfobacterota; class Desulfarculia; order Adiutricales; family Adiutricaceae; genus Adiutrix. The sequence goes on along the minus strand of JAVBLB010000026.1, from coordinate 19,912 downwards.
GGCGGCCATCATCATGCAGATGGAGGCGGTGGTGGCCGTGGCCGCCGGCTGGCTCTTCCTGGGCGAAACGATGACCCAGCGCATGCTGTTCGGCGCGGTTCTGATGCTGATCGGCCTTCTGACCAGCCAATTGTGGCCCATTCTGGCCCGGGGCGGCCCGTCGGCGGGCCGGGCCGAAACGGCCGATTTAGATGACCGGCCCCGGTGAAACCGGGAGCCGCCGAAACTTCCTGACGGGCGGCGCGAAGACCCCGCGGCCCGCATTGCGCATCCATCAAGCTCCGTCGGATCCGGCACGCCCGCCGACGGGAAAACACAACCGACTCAACACTTCCCCAGCCCGCCGCTCGCGGGCCTTTGTTATGGCAGCAACATGTCCAGCAAATTGCGCGCTTTGATCTACCTGTTCATCGCCACCCTCATCTGGGGTTTTTCCTATCCCATCGGCCGGGCCGCCCTGGAGCACCTGTCGCCGGGGGCTTACGGCGGGTTCCGCTTCATGTTCGGCGCCCTGTCCCTCCTGCCCCTGGCCCTCAAGCGCCGGCATGCGCCCGTGCCCCTGGCCTATACCGGCAACATCTCCCCCCGGCTGTGGCTGTGGGGCGGGGCCCTGGGCGGCCTTTGCCTGACCTGCGGCACGTTTCTGCAGCTTTACGGCATGTCGCGGATGCCGGCCAGCCAAGTGGGCTTCATCACCACCCTCTATGTCTCCATGGTCCCGGTCCTGGCTTTCGTCAACGGCTACCTGCCCCGCCTTCTGACCGTGGTCGGGCTGGGCGTGGGCCTGGGGGGCCTGTATCTGCTCACCGGGGACGCCGGCGCGAGCGGCGAATTCGGCAAAAACGCGGCCCTGATTCTGGTGGCCGACGTCTTCTGGGCCCTCCAGGTCATCGTCACCGGGCAGTTCGCCGCCCGGGTCAACACCTGGCTCTTCTCCCTGGCCCAGGCCATGACCAGTTGCGTTCTGGTGCTGGGCCTGACCGCCCTGACCGGGCAACTGCCCACCTGGAGCGTGTTTTTCCAGACTCTGCCCTTCACCATGTGGGGCATTCTCTCCGTGGGCGTGGCCTATACCTGCCAGGCCATCGCCCAGCGGGACCTTTCCTCCACTTCCGCGGCCCTGGTCTTTCCGCTGCAATCGGTTCTGGGCGCCGCGGCCGGCGTGGCCTTCCTGGGGGAATACCTCAGCGAACGCATGATGCTGGGGGCGGCCATCATCATTTTAGGCTGCGTCATCGCCCAGTTCGCCAGGGAATCCTGCCGGCTCACGCCCAGCCACTGCTACTGGAAGCCCCTGCGGTTTGTCCGCATCTCGGTGGGCGCCCTCATCGGCCTGGGCGCCACCGGCACCCTGGCCTGGGCGCTTATTTGAGGATAAAGAGGGGTTCACCCCCATGGGCCCATACCCGGTCGGCGGTCCAAAAAAACCGGCCTTCCGGCCGGTCGCCCCATGATGCGTTTTTCGCGCCCGCCGGCGGGGCGGAAGATGATGCCAACGGCGGCGGGTTCATCCTTCATTCCCCAGGAAAAATATCCATCATCCCGTCGTCGGATACGACGGCCACGAGAATTTTTTCCTGGGGATGTCGTTTTTTGTACTGCTGATAGTAGCGATGCGCCGAATTATACCGGGCCCCGCGGGAGGAGTCGGCCGTGTCCACCGCCTCCCCGTCCAGAATCACCCCCAGCGCGTGGCAGTTGCATTTCAGGTCAATCAACAAGGCTCCATCCATGGCCGTATACGACGATATATTTTTGGGGCTCAATTTGAAGGGGCTGACCAAAAAACTTTCCATTTTCAGCCGTTCCGCTTCCAGTGAGGCGGATTTGATAAAGACGAGGATCGAACCGTGCTTCGTGTCCCGGGCCGCCTTTAAAATGGCCAGGTATTGACGGCACGATCCACGGGTCGGCTTGAGCGCCCGGTCAATCAGCTCGGATATTTCCGCGTCTTTTTTTTCCAGGGAAATGGTGGACAGTTTTCCCGCCTTATACCGCAGTAAAAAATCTTTTTCACCATGCGTCCGCGTAATCTGCCAGTTCGCATATCCCAGGAAATCGATATAGAAAACGCTTTTGGGGGGTTGGCTTTCCAGATGGACGCACTCCATCACCCCTTTGATCTCCGCGCCGTCGCTGACCAGGGCCTGGGTGGGGCCCACGGTCTCAAGCAGCTTGCGGACTCGGCGGTGCTCGTCAAGGCTGACGGAATCACGTAGTTTAAGAACCGGGTTGATTTGTTTATAGACGCTTTGTCGGCAGAGGGCGATCCGCGCCCGGCAGTCTTTTTTTTCATATCGTTCCAGAGCGATGGCATTTATGTTGGTGTATAGACCCGTGGCTTCGGAATTGTCCGCTATGCGCCCGAGATAATCGCTGACCGCTATGTGGTATATGGTAAAAATTTCAAAAAAATACGCCAGTCCTTGAATATTATATGATTTCAGCTGAATACGCCCGACAAGATAGTTTCCCAGTTGCTTGATTAAAAGATTGAAAAAATTGTCCGTATTTTGGGTATTCGCATCTATGGTGGTATATCGGGCTATCCAATTTTTTTCGATGGCGAAAATAAGATAATAACAGTGATCATCCAGGCTGGTTATGGGAACCAGGTCGTAAAACAGATGATTCGAAGCGCGGGGAAGCGCCAACTGGCATATTTTTTTGATCGTTCTGGAATATAAAACGCTATACGCCGCATCGGGAAATTGAAGATTATCCACTTTGGCGGCGGCTTGATCAGGGGTCAGCGGGCCCCGGGAAATGGAGGGCAAAAAAGAGGGCGGATCATCAGAGAGCGTTTTGATAAGGCCATCCCTGAGGTTGGCGAAAGTGCCCGAATCATAAACCGGCGAGGCCACTTTGATGTTTAAATTTTTGGGGTCATCGTTCAGTTTGACGGCCACCACCGAAATATAAAACCGAGGATCCCGGGCAAACAAGCCTTCCAAAAATAAGCCGATGAATTTATCCAGGGCCTCCCAAATATTTTTTTCGTGTGTTTTGGCCATATTGCGGATTTCTGCTTTACAAAGTCGCACCAAGATTGCGGGGCGGTGGTATCGCCATCCAGCCGGACGGCAATGAAGATGACAATATTATAGCAAAAGCGAAGCCTACCCGCCACCGGCGGAACCGGCGCCTTGTTCAAGCCAAGGCCATTTCTTCGTCAAAACACTCTCGTGGCGTGCGCACGGTGGGGCGGCCCGGTAAAACTTCTCCGGACGTCCGCTGCCCAACCACGCCGCCAGCGACGATCCTGATCTCCGAAACTTCGCGTTGGCGACGCGGTCGGGGCCCACGCGGCCGCCCTCCGAAGTATTACCGCCCCGCCCCACCTGGCTGATTTGCCGGCGAAGTAAAAGCAATCCTGATGGAGAATCGGTATAATTATACCATGCACAAAAGGGAAAAGCCGGCAAAGCCGGCTTTTCCCTTTTCCGTCCCTGACAACGGGCCGATGGTCCCGGCCACCCAAATGTTGCGGCCTCGGCCGCCCAGCGAAGCGGGGTCGGGCAGATGCGTCAGCATCTGTGGGTCCAGGGCTATGCCCTGGGGGCTCAGCCCTGGTGGTCGGGGGAGGCGGCCCGGACGGCCATGACCGGGAATTGGCCCAGACGCACCAGGCGGTCGGTGGTGGAGCCGACCAGGAGGTTTTCGATGAGCCCGCGCCCATGAACGCCCATGACGATGAGGTCGATGTGGTGGAGAATGGCGAACTTGTTGAGCTCATCGTGGGGCTGGCCGGCCAGGACGACGGTTTCCGGCTTGATGGTGTCCCGATATTCGGCGGGCACGCTCTCCTCCAGCTTTTTGTGGAGATCGGCCTGGAGCTTTTCGGCCATGCCGTGCTCCTTCTGGGGGTCGAGCTTCAAAAGCTGGGAGAGCTGGGTGTTTTCGATGACCGTGGCCATGGTCAGCTTGGCGCCGAAGGCCTGGGCAAAATCGATGCCCCAGCGCACGGCATTGCCCGAGTCGGGGGAAAAATCGCAGGCGATGAGGACGGATTCCAGATTGCGGTTCACCTGTTCCTGCGGCATGTTGCCGGGGACGATGAGCAGGGGCACGGTCAGGGTGTGCATCAGCTTGCGGCTGACCGACCCCAGCAAAAGGCGCTCGATGCCGCTGCGGGTGTGGGTGGCGGCCACCACCAGGTCGGCCCCCACGTCTTCCACGATCTGCAGGATTTCCTTGGCCGGATAGCCGATGGCGATCTGAAGATCCCAGTCCACCTGCTCGCAATGGGCCAGAATATCCGTGATCTGAGCCCGGGCCGATTGCTCCACCCGCCCCCGCAGTTCCTGGGGATCGACCATGGTTTCCCCGTAGGGGGTGACGGCCGGGAGGTCAATGATATGGGCGACGATCAGCCTGGCCCCATGCCGCCGGGCCATCTGGGCGGCGAAGGGCAGAGCCTTGTTCGAGCCCTCCGACAGGTCTGTGGCGCAAACCACCGCGGATAATTTAAACATTTCAGAACCTCCTGTGAACCGGTTGTTGGCGACTCATCCTTCGTCTCGGCCGCCGCTGTTCAACGATTGAAAGAATTGCGGCGGCGTATGCCCCCTGGGGGCTGGAGACGGCGGGAACCCCTTCGCCTGACGGAGAGAGTTTCCAGAAAGTCGCCGGGACGGAGCGTTCATCGCGACCGCCGGGGAGGCGTCGCGCGGCCCTTGCCGGGCGCTTGGTTTTGTTATTATTATATCCCAAAAAAAAGCCGGCGAAAAGAATTTTATGCGCCGAAAACCAGTTTTGGGGCCTCTTCGGTCATCCGCCGCCAGGTCTCGGGGCCGCTGAAGCTTTCGGCGTAAAGCTTCAGTTTCGGCTCGGTGCCGCTGGGCCGCAGGGCGAACCAGGAGCCGTCGTCCAGCACCACTTTCAGCCCGCCGATGGCCGCCTGGTTGCCGGGGGCGGTGGTATAGGCGGCCGCGATGGTGCGGCCGGCGCAGGCGGCGCCGATGAATTTGGCCGGATCGGCCTGTTTCAGGGCGGCCTTCTCGCGGTCCTGGATGTCGGTGTCCAGGCGCCCGTAGTCGCTGCGGCCGAAACGGCCGGCCAGTTCCTCATAGCGTTCGTGGGGGGAACGGCCGGTGACGGCCATGATTTCGGCGGCGAGTAAGGCCATGCAGAAACCGTCCTTGTCGGTGGTCCAGGCCGAGCCGTCCCGCCGGAGGAAGGAGGCCCCGGCCGATTCCTCCCCGCCAAAGACCAGTTCGCCCCGGGACAGGCCCTCCACGAACCATTTGAAGCCCACCGGCGTCTCGTAGACCTTCCGGCCGCCGGCCTCGACCACCCGGTCGATGATGGAGGAGGAGACGAGGGTCTTCCCCACCCGGGCGGCGGCCGGCCAGCCGGGCCGGTGGCCCAGGAGATAGTCGATGGCCACGGCCAGGAAATGGTTGGGATTCATCAGCTCCCCGCCGGAGACGATGCCGTGGCGGTCGAAGTCGGGATCGTTGCCGAAGGCCAGGTCGAAGCGGCCGCCCATTTTGATGAGCGAAGCCATGGCGTAGGGCGAGGAGCAATCCATGCGGATGGCCCCGTCGGCGTCCAGGGTCATGAAGGAAAAGGAGGCATCGACGACCTTGTTGACCACGGTCAGGTTCAGCCCCCACTCCTCGGCGATGGGTTCCCAGAAATGAACCCCGGAGCCGCCCAGGGGGTCGGCGGCCAACTTCAGGCCGGCGGCCTTGACGGCCGGCAGGTCCACCACCTCCCCCAGGGCCTTGGCGAAGGGGCGGATGAAATCCCGGGCCTGGACGCAGTCGGCGGCCTGGGCCCGGTAATAGGGGACGCGGCGGATCAGGGACGGGTCGGCCATCAGCTGGCCGGCCCGTTTTTCAATCCAGCCGGTGACTTCCACATCGGCCGGCCCGCCGTGGGGCGGGTTGTATTTGATGCCGCCGTCGGTGGGCGGGTTGTGGCTGGGGGTGATGATCAGCCCATCGGCCAGGGCCTCCGGATGGGCGCGATTGTGATCGATGATGAGGAAAGAGACCACCGGGGTCGGGGTGTATTCGCCGCCGTCGTGAATTCGGGTGGGGACGCCGGAGGCGGCCAGCACTTCCAGGGCGGTGCGGAAGGCGGCCTCGGAGAGGCCGTGGGTGTCATAGCCCAGAAAAAGCGGCCCGCCGTAACCCTGTGCGCGCCGGTATTCCACCACCGCCTGGGTCACCGCGGCCACATGCGGTTCGTTGAAGGAGCCGGAAAAAGCCGAGCCCCGGTGCCCGGAGGTGCCGAAGGCCACCGGGGACGTGGCCCGGGCGGTGTAGTAATCGGCCAGCAGCCGGGGCAGATTGACCAGTTGATCGGCCGGGGCCGGTTGGCCCGCCAGGGGATGCGCCATGGTGTGTCCTCCCTGCCCCGGAAGGGGCAATACGCCGCCGGTGCCTCTTTATGGCCGGGGCGCGACATCGCCCGGTAGAGCGATTAGGCCGGGACGGAGGCTCAATCGCCTCCATCATTGTCTAATAATGATTCCGCAAGAGGGCGGCCGCGCCGGCCAGGGGCGCGTCGTCGCCCAGTTCGCCTTTCACCAGCTTGATGCGCTCCGGGGTGGTGATGATGATCCGGCCGGCCAGGACCTCCCAGAGGCTGGGGCGGATGAATTCATAGGCCCCGGCCGCGCCGCCGCCGATGACCACCCCCTCCAGGCCCAGGAGGTTGAAGACCCCGGACAGAACCACCCCCAGAGTCCGCCCGGCCTCCTCGAAAACGGCCCGGGACATCTCGTCGCCGGACTGGGCCAGGCCGTACATGGCCTGGGGGGTCAAATCCTCCGGCCGGCCCTGATACACGGTGGGTTTGCCGGCGCTCAGCCATTCCCGGGCCAGGCGGCTCATGCCGGTGGCCGAGGACACGGTCTCCAGGCAGCCGCGCCGGCCGCAGCCGCAGAGTGCGCCGTCGAGGCGGACCGGAGTGTGGCCGATCTCCCCGGCGCTGGCGAAGGAACCGTTCCAGAGCCGGTTTTCCAGGATCAGCCCGCCCCCGACCCCGGTGCCCAAGGTGACCACCAGAAGGTTGCTCAACCCCCGGCCGGCCCCGTTGAGCCATTCCCCCAGGGCGTAGAGGTTGGTGTCGTTTTCCAGGTGCACCGGCAGGTTCAGGGCCTGGCTCATGATGGAAACCATGGGCACGTTGGTCCAGCCGGGCATGTTGGGGGCCTGGATCAGGAGCCCCTCATCCTGGTCGATCCAGCCGGGCAGGCCCACGGCCAGGGCCCGGGGCGGCTGGTTCAGGGGCGCCTCGGCGGCCACGGCCCGGAGACTGGCGGCCATGTCGTCGATGACCGCCTGGGGCGGCCGCCCGGAGAGGGTGGCCAGACGGCGCCTGGCCAGCACCCGGCCGCCTTCATCCACCAGGCCGGCGGTGATGTTGGTGCCGCCCACGTCCAGGGCCAGGTAGCTCTTGTACTCGATCATATCGCCTCTACGCCGATTTCACAAAATATATCGCCGCCGGCGGGGCCGCTCAGCGCGGTCCCCGGGACGGGGTCTTGGGGGCGAACATCTGGCATTCCAGCCCTGAATTCCGCAGCACGAGCGCCGAGGGCATCAGCCGGGAGACGAAGCCCATGGCCCGGCAGCCGTTGGGGGTGCGGGGCTGCCAGGTGATGTAGTAGTGCCGGCATTCGCGGCAGTTGATTTTCTGGGTCATGATTTCCCGCGTGGCGGCCGCCCCGCCCGGCTCAGCGGCGGCCGAAGACCGTGCCCGGAACCAGATAGGCGCGGAAGTATCCGGCGGCGACGATAGTGTACCAGAAAGAGGCCAGAAAACGAATCCCCAAAGGGCCCAGGCCCAGCACATAGGCCGTGGCCAGGGGGGGCATCCGGTAGGAGACGATCAGCGCGGCCAGCCCGCCCCAGATCAGGCCCACGAACACGATCACGGCCAGCGGCCGGTTGAGGGCCCCGCTGAAGGGCTCCCGGTCCAGGTGGTGATACATGCGGGCGAAACGGCTCCGCCAGAAGCCGAACCGCTTTTCGACGATGTCGGCGCCGAAGGCCGATTCCCCTTCGATATCTTCAAACGCGTTGAAAGAATACAGAAAGGTGGCCACCCGCCGGGCCTGGCCCCAGAGATAATACAGGGCCAGACCGATGGTCAGGAGCACCGCGCCCAGGATGATCCAGTCCAGATCCACCTGATAGCCCAAATGCGGCGGGATGAAATAAAACATCGAGCCCAGCGCGGCCCCGGGCAGCATGCAGGCCAGAAACCGCAGCCACAGCTCGCCTTCATACAAGAGACCGCGCCAGGCCATGCTCAGGGCGGCCAGGTAGTTTCCCCGGGCGTAGGTCAGGGCCTCGATCAGCGAGGCCTCCCCGTCGTCCCAGATGTTCAGGGCCAGGTGGCACAGCGTGAGGCGGGCCAGCGGCACCACCAGCAGCACCAGGATAAGCAGATCGGCCAGGACGGCCGGCCAGGCGTTCCCGCTCACCTTCACCGTCACGGCCGGCACGGCCAGAAGCGCCAGCGCCACCAGGAAATAGCCGCCCACCGCCCAGCCGGCATTGCCCAGGTTGGCCAGGAGGAGACGGCCGGCCTGGCGGAATATCTCGTCGCTGCCGACCGTGGGCCCGCCTTTTTGGCCTAAAAACTTCACTTCTTTTCGGTCTGGGCCAGGTAGTCCTCGACGAACAGCAGCGCCTGGCGGTAGCCGTTGAAGGTGGTGATGAGATCCTCGTGATCGTGGTAGCGGGGGACCAGGAGAATCATCAGGAGAATGCGGGTGAACAACTGGATGCCGCCCAGCATGCCCTTGAGGGCCTGGCGGTTGGCGGGGTCCAGTTCCCAGGGGACATGGCGGCGCATGATGGCCATCATGTCCGGGATGTAACCGCTGAAGGCCTTGGCGTCGCGGAAGACCATGTCCAGGACCTCCTGCTCGGGCGGCAGGTCGCCGGGAGGGTCGATGGCCAGCATCATCCGGCGCCACAAATCGCCGTCAAGGCCGGAAAGGAGATTCTGAAGGCGGGTTTCCAGATCGAGAAAGTCTTTCATATGCGCACCTTTTGGCTGGCGGCCGGCCCGGCGAGGATCGGCGGCCGTTCGGGTTGAGGTTCGGGCGAAGGCGGCCGCGGTTCGGGGCCGCCCCGGATCAATAGCTCAGAATATTGGGGTGGGCGCGGCCGTCCCGGCCGGCCAGGGCCCCCAGCTCGGCCATCCGTTCGGCCAGGGCCTCGGTCAGGGCTCCGGGTCCGGTCAGCTTCCAGCCCCAATTGCCGCAAGGCGTGCCGGGGGTGTTCAGCCGGGCCCCTTCGTCGAGATTCAAAAGGTCCTGCAGCGGGGTCACGGCCAGGGCGCCGGGGGAAAGCCAGGCCAGCCGGATCAGGGCCCAGGCGGCGCTGTCCTCCCCGGCTTCGAAGCCGGCCAGGTCCGACAGTTGGCGCCGCATCAGGGGGGTGGCCTCCTGGCGGAACCAGCCGCGGGTGGTGTTGTTGTCGTGGGTGGCCGAATAGACCACATTGTCACTTTCGATGCGGAAAGGGGCGTGGGTGGAACAGCCCTGATCCGGGCCGAAGGCGAACTGGAGAACCCGCATGCCCGGGTAGCCGAAGCGTTTGCGCAGTTCGGTCACGTCGGGAGTGATGACCCCCAGGTCTTCGGCGATGATCCGCAGCGGTCCCTTGGCGGAGGCGGCGGCGAACAGGTCGGCCCCGGGACCCGGCCGCCAGGAGCCGCCGGCGGCCGTTTCGGCGCCGGCCGGAACGCTCCAGTAGGCGGCGAAGGCCCGGAAATGGTCGAGCCGGATCCAGTCATACCGCCGCAGCGCGTGCCACAGGCGGTGCTTCCACCAGTCGTAGCCCTCCCGCCGCTGGGCCTCCCAGTTGAACAGCGGGTTGCCCCACAACTGGCCGTCCCGGGCGAAATAGTCGGGGGGCACCCCGGCCACCGCCAGCGGCCGGCCGGCGGCGTCGAGCTGAAACAGACGCGGCAGGGACCAGACGTCGCTGGAATCGTGATTGACGTAAATGGCCGCGTCGCCGATCAGGCCCAGCCCCGCCTGACACATCAGGGCCCGCAGTTCCTCCAACTGGGTGAAAAAGAGGAACTGGGCGAATTTTTCCCGCAGGATGGGCCGGGCCAGACGTCCGCCCCATTCCCGCAGAGCCGCCTCGTCGCGCCGGGCCAGGGCCTCGGGCCAGTTCAGCCAGCAGGCGCCGCTGAAAAAATCCTTGGCGGCCGTGAACAGGGCGTAATCGTTCATCCAGGCCCCGTTGTCCCAGGCGAACCGCTGGAAACCTTCGTGGTGCTCCAGATGAGGCGCGGCCCGTTCGAAGGCCAGGTCGATCAGGCCGTTTTTGGCCTGGACGACGCTTTCAAAATTCACCCGGTCCGAAGCCGGGACCTCGGCCCGCAGCACCTCGTGGACGGCCAGCCAGCCGTCGCGGACCATCAGGTCGGGGCTGAGCAGGAGCGTGTTGCCGGCGAAGGCCGAAAAAGCCGAATATGGGGAATTGCCGAGCCCCGGGCTGGTGGGGCCCAGGGGCAGCATCTGCCAGAAATGGAATCCGGCCCGCTTCAAAAACGGAATCAGCCCGTGGGCCGCCGGCCCCAGGTCCCCGATCCCGTAGGGGGAAGGGAGGGAACTGGGGTGCAGCAGCAGGCCTCCGGCCCGCCAGCCATCGTCGATCAGGGCCATGTCGGCCCTCCTTTCATCGCCCCAGAGGGGCAATGCACCGCCGCAACGTCGTCATGGTCGGGTTGCGGCGGCCGAGGCGACGGTTCTATCGCCTCCGTCCTGTTCAGAGCGGGTCTCAATCGCCCGAGTCGTCGGTTTCCGGGGTTCCGGCGCCGGAGCCGTCCTCCCGGGCCTCGGCCTTTTTCTGGCCCGCCTTCACCAGCCGCAGGCGGGGCCGGGGCCGGGAGCCGTTCTTCTCGCCGCCGTTTTCGGAGGTTACGAGAAAATCCCTGATTTTGTCGTTGAACTGCGAATTTTTGCTGCGCAGGCCGTTGATCAGAAAATAAATGACCATCGCCTCCTCCCACTCCTGGGTGGGGGCGAAATCCTGCATCCGCTCCTTATAGCGCGGCAGAAGCGCGCTCAGGGTCTCCTCGTTCAACGCCATGATCTGGCGGGCTATCTTCCGCAGCACGTCCTCGACCAGGGCGGTCTCCCGGCTGGGGCTGGAACTGCGCCGGACCGAAAGCCGGGGGCCGCTCGGTCCCCATCCGCCGGGCGGAGCCGGGTGGTCCTTGATTTTATCCCGGAACTGAGAATTTTTGATGCGCAGCCCATTGATCATGAAATAAATGATCATCGCCTCCTCCCATTCCTGGGTGGGGGTGAAATCCTGCATCCGTCTCTTGTAGCGGGGCAGAAGAGAGGTCAGGGTATCTTCATCCAGGGCCATCACCTGGCGGGCTATTTTTCTTAAGACATCCTCGATCATGACCATCTCTCGGCGCGCGCCGGGCCGCGGCCCGGCGGCGGCGGCGTTTGATGACCGGTCAAAAAAAACCGTATTTTCGTGATTGCCGTGATTGTGCACGCGGACCCCGCCCCTTCGGGGCGGGGCGCCCAGGGGGGCGGCGGCCGTGCCACTGTGCCACGCCGTCCCAGGTTTTTCAGGTCTCGCGGGGAGCCGCGCCGGAGTATTCGGGGTGAAGGCCGGCCATCTCCGGCTTCCGGGGCGCTTCAGCGGGTCCGTTTCCAGGAATGCTGGAACATCGATTGAAAAAATGGTATAATTATACGTTGATAAAGTCAACCACCATCACGGCCGGGTGAAAAAAAAGTGGCCGGAACGCGACGGCCGGGACGAAGGCTCACCGCCTCCATCCGAAATTCAATGCTTCCCGGAGGGACAATGAGCCGCCGCGAGCCACGTCCAGGACGGGCCGCATCGACCGGGACGGAGGTTCAACAACCCCTATCCTTCGCCGCCGGCCAGAGCCTCAACCGCGCCAGCCCGCTTCGAACCCCGGCAGATCCCGCCGGCCGATATTTTTGGAGAAAGGTTTCGCATTATGAAAAAGAACGATGACCAGAAGCCTGGCGGCCGGCCGAACGGCCTTCTCAGCATGGATTTCAACAACCTGATGACTGAAGCCGTGGGTGAGGCGGGCCTGGCCGAGGCCGATCTGGCGGTCATCCGCGAGGCCCTGATTCCGGCGGTCAAAAACGTGGAGGGGCAATACAAGAAAGGCCTGCTCCCCTTCATGGACTTGCCCTTCCAGGCCGAGGACCTGAAAAAATACCTGGCCCTGGCGGAAAACCTCAAAGGCTTCGACAATCTGGTGGTCCTGGGCATCGGCGGCAGCGCCCTGGGCACCAGGGCGGTCTTCAACGCCTTAAAGCCCCTGAACCACAACAGCCTGCCGGCCGGAAAACGCGCCCACCCCCGCCTGTTCGTGGCCGACAACATCGACCCCGAAGGCTTCGGCGCCCTCCTCGAAGGGCTGGACATCCGCAAGACCGCCTTCAACGTCATCTCCAAGAGCGGGGCCACGGCCGAGACCATGAGCCAGTTCCTCATCGTCTATGACCGGCTGCGGCACGACCTGGGGAAAACCGCCCTGAAGGATCACCTCATCATCACCACCGACCCCGAGGGCGGGGTGTTGCGCAAGATCGTCGACCGCCACAAGCTGATGTCGCTGCCGGTGCCGCCGGGCGTGGGCGGGCGCTTTTCGGTCATGACCGCGGTGGGCCTGGCCCCCCTGGCCGCGGCCGGGGTCAACATCACCGACTTCCTGGCCGGGGCCGGGGCCTGCCAGAACGAGCCGACCACCGAGGTCATGGCCAACATGGCCTGCCTTTTCGCCGGCCTCAACTGGTTTTTGACCACCCGCAAGAAACGCGGCTCCCTGGTGATGATGCCCTACGCCGACTCCCTGGCCCAGGTTTCCGACTGGTTCGGCCAGCTGTGGAACGAATCGCTGGGCAAGGCCCGGCTTCTCACCGGCAAGGACGCGGCCACCGGCCAGACGGCCATCAAGGCCGTGGGGGCCACCGACCAGCACAGCCAGCTGCAGCTTTACATGGAAGGCCCCAAGGACAAAACCATCTGCTTTCTGCGCACCGAAAGCTTCCGTCAGAACCTGCCCATCCCCAAGCTTTTCGACGAATACCCGGAACTGGCCTATCTCGGGGGCCACGGCCTGGGCGAACTGTTGAACTTCGAACAGCGGGGCACGGCCCGGGCCCTGGCCTCGGCCGGGCGGCCCAACCTGACGCTCTCCATGCCCCAGGTCGGCCCGGCTTCCCTGGGTTACCTCATGCACATGCTGGAGCTGGCCACGGTGATCTCCGGGGCGCTCTATAAAATCGACCCGCTGGATCAGCCCGGGGTGGAACTGGGCAAGAAATATACTTACGGCCTGATGGGCCGCGAAGGTTTCGACGACTTCCGCACGACCTACGACGAAACCTTCCGTGACGATCCGAAATACATCCTATGAGTCAATCGCCCGACAGCGGCCGGCCGGATCGGAATTCCGAATCCTTCATCGACGAAAAGCCTTTCCGGCTGGCCAAATCGTTCTCCCTGATCGCCATCATCATGATTTTCGCGGCGGTGCTGATCCTGGTCACGGTGGTCTCCCGCCAGGCCGAGATCATCATCACCAAACGGGTGGAGGACGACACCATCAAACTGATGGAAAACCTCAACCATCAGATGTATGAGAATTTCCTCAAGAAAGTTCACGATCCCCTCACCGGCAAGAGCCGCCTAAGGGAGCCGGGGCAGCAGGAACTCCTCCACGAGGTCATCACCAACACCATTTACGGTTTCGATCTCCAGCGGGTGCTGCTCTACGCGCCCGACGAGGGTCGGGTGGTCTACGACACCGACAAGACCCTGGTGAACTCCTGGGCCGAGGGCCCGGACCTCCAGGCCTACCAGGACGCCATCGCCCTCTACGTGCCCTCGGCGCCGGATTCCATCAAGTTCGCCCCCTGGTGGGCGGGCGGCGGCTACCACCTGCCTTCGGGCGCCGACCGGTTTCCCCGGTCTTTGAGCGATCCCCGGTGGCCTGAGGGGAACTATTACCCTTTTTCACCCTACCCCAATCCCCTGAACCAGCCGCCCCTGGGTTCCAGGCCGCCGGCCGGGATCGACCAGCACCTCCCCCAGTCGGAAAAATCCGACCTTTCCTGGCTCTGGAGCGAACTGCGGCCTTTGACCGACGACTCCCTGACGGAACCGGATTCCCCCCTGCTGCCGACCCCGACGCCGACCCTGGAGATAACGCCCAAGGCCGCGCCCCCGGAAAACCGGGAGGACGCCTACCTCGACAGCCTCCGTGCCCAGACGGTGTTCCGTTACGAAGGCGGAAGCTTCCTGTTCTTCAACTTCTTCCCCAGCGGCAACTTCGTTCTGCGCAGCTACAAGGCCATGGAGGACAAGAACTACAAATACTCCGCCGAGGCCGCCCTGTGCCAGTCCGACGAAGCCCAGGCCGATCCGGTCCACCGGGAGATCTGCCGGCGGCAGGGACTCACCGGGGTGGTGGAAGTGGACCGGGATCTGACCCCGGAATACCGCCAGATCGCCCGGCTGCAATATTTCGCCCTGAGCGTGGCTTTTTTTCTGGCCCTGGGCCTGACCGTGGTGCTGCGCTGGGTGGTCAGCCGGGGCGAGGCCATCATCACCAAACGCAACCTGGAACGCCAGGCCCTGCGCGAGCGGCTGGACCAGGCCGAGCGCCTGGCGGGCCTGGGCAGCCTGGTGGCCACCGTGGCCCACGAGATCCGCAATCCCTTGGGCATCATCCATTCCACGGCCGACGTCCTCAATCGTTACCTCTCTTCCGACCCGGCCCAGGCCCGGCTGGCCCAGGCCATCGTCGAGGAGGCCAACCGCCTGTCGGAAGTGGTCACCGAATTTCTGGATTTCGCCCGGCCGCCCACGCCCCGCCTGACCCCCATGGTGGTGGAGGAAGTGCTGGAGGAGATCCTGGCCTTCCTGGAGGTCACCCTGACCCGGGCCGGCGTGGAAGTGCGCACCGATTTCCGCGAGGACCCCACCCCCACCCCCGGGGACGCCCACATGCTGCACCGGGCTTTTTTGAACATCCTGGTCAACGCCATCCAGGCCATGGACGACGGCGGGCTCATCTGCATCTCCACCCGCCTGGAACCGGACGCCCCGGACGGCGGCCGCCTGGCGGTGACTTTTTCCGACACCGGGCCGGGCCTGTCGGAGGAAGCGATCAAGAAACAGTTTTCCCCTTTCTACACCACCAAGGCCAAAGGCACCGGCCTGGGGCTGGTCATCGTCCGCAACATCATCGAGGGCCACGGCGGGGAGATCGAACTGAAAAACGGCCCGCCGCCGAAATCCTCCGAAGACGGCGGCCCGGGACTCACGGTCACCATCCGCTTGAAAGTCTGAGTCGGACGATTTACCATAAACCATGGGCGCCGGCCGAATCGAAGCCTGGCACCGCGTTCGATCCCGGCCTGAAAGGGCCGGATTGAAACCACTTCCGCTGGATGACAATACGCAATGGAAACGATCCTGATAGTCGACGACGAGAAAAACTACCACCTGCCCCTGACCACCCTCTTCCAGCACGAAGGCTACGAGACCCTCAGCGCCTACAGCGGCAACGAGGCCTGGGCCATCATCCTGGAGAGGGAGGTGGACCTGGTGGTGAGCGACATGACCATGCCTGACGGGGACGGCCTGGAGCTCCTGGCCCGGGTCAAGCGCCACAAGCCGGAAATTCCGGTGATCATGCTCACCGCTTTCGGCACGGTGGCCTCGGCCGTGGAGGCCATGAAAGAAAAAGCGTTTGACTATTTAAGCAAGCCTTGCGAAAACGAAAAGATGCTGCGCACCGTGGCCAAGGCCCTGGAAGTCAGCCGCCTGGGGCGCCAAAACAAGGAACTGCGCTCCCAATTGAGCCAGCGCTACAGCTTCGGCAACCTGATCGGGAAATCCAAGCCCATGCTGGAACTGTATCAGCTCCTGGAAAGGGTGGCCCCCACCAAGGCCAACGTGCTGATCACCGGCGAAAGCGGCACCGGGAAGGAACTGGTGGCCCAGGCGCTGCATTACAACAGCCCCCGGGCTGAAGGGCCCTTCGTGGCCGTCAACTGCTCGGCCCTTTCGCCGACCCTTCTGGAAAGCGAACTTTTCGGCCACGAGAAAGGCGCTTTCACCGACGCCCGCCAAAGCCGGGCCGGCCGTTTCGAAATGGCCAGCGGCGGCTCGCTTTTTCTGGACGAAATCGGGGAAATGGATCCCGGGCTCCAGGTCAAACTGCTGAGGGTGCTGCAGGAGCGCCGCTTCGAGCGGGTGGGCGGGGGCCGTTCCATCGAGGTGGATGTGCGCCTCATCGCCGCCACCAACCGCGACCTGAAAAAAGAGGTGGCCATAGGCAACTTCCGCGAAGACCTCTTCTACCGCCTCAACGTGGTCCACCTGGTCCTGCCCCCGCTGCGGGAGCGGCTGGACGACCTGTCCCTGTTGTCCGAACATTTTTTAAAACTCTACGGCGAGGACAGCGGAGCCGGGGTCAAAAAGCTCAGCAACGAAGCCCTGCGATTGATGTACGCCTATACTTGGCCCGGCAACATTCGGGAACTGGGCAACGTCATCGAGCGGGGAGTGGTCCTGTCCTCCGGCCCGGTCATCGAGCCTTCCGACCTGCCCGACGACATTCGCCATCCCTCCCCGGCCGCGCCGGAGGCCGAAACCATGACCTCACCGACGACCCAGCCCCGCCAAGTCAGCGGCCCCCGGGGCGATGCCTACGCCCGGACCGGCGAACGGACGCCGCCGCCCCGGCCCGAAAACGGCGGAGAAGAATCCTGGGTCGCCGACATTCTGGCCGCCCTCCCCCCCGGCATCACCCTCGACGAAGCCATCGCCGCCCTGGAGGAAGGGCTGATCCGGGCCGCCCTCGACGCCCGGGGCGGGGTGCAGAGCCACGCGGCCCAGGACCTGGGCTTGAAGAAAAACGTCTTCAAATACAAGTGGGACAAATACGCCGACCAGCAGCCCACCGCCCTGGCCCGGGATCTGGCCGCCGAAGTGCCCCCCGGCCAAGGGCTGGTGGCGGTTCTGGAAAGCCTGGAGGAAGCCCTGTTGCGCGGCGCCCTGGAAGCCAGCCACGGGGTGCAGAGCCAGGCCGCCGAAGCTTTGGGCATCAAGAAAAACCTGATGCAGTATAAGCTGAAAAAATTCAACATCGACCCCAAGGCCTCGGAATCATGACCCCGGCCGCCTTCATCAAGGAAGTTCAGGGCCCCGGCCGCCGGCCGATGTATGTTCTGAACGGCGGCGAACCCTCGGCCCTGGCCCGCTGTCTGGCCGCAGCCGAGGCGGCGGTCGACCCGGCGGTGCGGGATTTCAATCACCAGGTGCTGAGCCTGGAAGCCGGCCAAGTCGGCCGCCTGCTGTCCGAAGCCGCCACCAGCCCCTTTTTCATCCCCCCCCGGGTGGTGGTGGTCAAAAATCCGCCTTTCACCGGCGACGACTGGAACGCCCTGGCCGACTCCCTGGAGAAGCCCAATTCCGGGGCGACCATCGTCATCGCGGTGGACAAGCTCGACGCCCGCCTTCGCTTCGCCAAGAAAATCAAAGCCCTCGAAGCCGAAGTGGACTGCTCCCCCCCCAAGGGGGCGGCCCTGGTCAAGTGGCTGGCGGGTGAATTCCAGGCCCGGGACGTCAAAGCCGAGGCCTCGGTCTGCGCCCTAATCATCGAGCGGGCCGGCGGCGATTTGGGCGTGCTCATGGGCGAAGCCGAAAAACTCAGCCTCTATGTCGGCCCTGGCGGCGCCGTCACCCTCGATCTGGCCCGGCGCCTGGTCAGCCTGGCCCCCAACGCCAACGTCTTCGAGCTGGGCGAAGCCCTGGGCCGCCACGATCTGAAAACCGGCCTGGCCACGCTCCTGGATCTTCTGGCCACCGAGCATCACCTGCCCGTTCTGGCCATGCTGGTGCGGCACTTCCGCCTGATGCTGCTGATCAAGACCCGGCAGGCCGCCCTGGGCGTCAGCCGCCTGGGGCGGGAGGAAGCCCCCGGCCTGGGGCTCCACCCCTTCGTTTTGGAAAAAACCCAAGGGCAGGCCGCCGCCTGGTCCTGGCGCGACCTGGCCTCGGCCCTCAATCAACTCGAAGACGCCCATCGCACCCTGGTCACCACCGCCACCCCCCCCCAAATGGTCCTGGAAAACCTCTCCATCCACCTCTCCCGCCAGGGCTGAGCCCTGGACCCACCGGATGCGCCTGCCGGCGCATCCTCCCCGAACCCGCTTCGCTGGGCGGCCGAGGCCGCAACGTCTGATCGGCCGGGACCATCAATCCGTTGAAATCAGGACCACCCGCTCAGCGGGTGGTCTGAGGAAGCCCCATAAGGGCATGGTATTGGCAGCGCCTGAGGGTGCACTGAATGATCTGTCAATCGCATCAGTTCCCCCAGCACCCCACGAAGGGGTATTACTCCGGCTCTTGCCTGACATCGCTGGCACAGAAATATTTTAATTTTTTAGGCCATTCGTTCTTGTAGCTAAAGCGAAGAACGCCGACCACCAGCAGAGCTGGTGGTTTTATCAAGCTAAAGCGCACAAGGAAAGCCCCACCGGTACGAAGACCGGCGGGGCTTGGTTGGTTTTCAATCCGCTCAAGATGGTTCAATCGGCCTGACTTTGACCGACGGGGACCTTCCGCCAAAAATCATTCAGATACTCCCAGGGCACGACGATGCGGTCATATTTGTCATACGACATGGTCAGGGCGGCTATCTGGACGTTGAAGCCGAGGCCGTCGTTTTCCATCTGGTTCGAGGAACAGACGAAGTAGCCCAGGAGGGTGCCGTCCTTTTTGATGACGCTGACGCGAAAGACATACCTGTTGAGCGTCAGGTTGGTATTGTCCTTTTTCAGGGTCAAGGAAGTATAATAATTGCAGCCCACCACCTCGGAGAAACAAAAAACGTCGCTCGGGGTGTTGATGCGCCGTTTGATTTCCTCGACCGTGAAGACGGCGGTCATCGATTTTTTGCCGTCTTCGACCACCTGCCGGCCGAGACCGGTGAACCCGAGCCCGATCTCCCCTTCAATCGCCGGACGCCGGTAATCCGATAAAGAAGCGGATTTGGACACATACTGGGACGGCGCGGCCGGGCTGAAAGCGAGGTCGCCATCCACCGGCTTGACCACGCTGCCCGTGTCGGTCAGATACACCAGCGGTTCGCGGATTTCCGACGGATCGATGTCCAGGCCCTCTTGTCGGCCGGCATAACTGTCGGCGGATTTATTGATCGCCGTCAGGTAGTCTTCGGCGAACAGCGCCTTCTCATAATTCCTGATGATGGACGGCAGATCTTCGGCCCCTTCGCTGAAGGTATAGGCGGTCAGCAATTTGTCCTCGGCCTCGGATATTTTTTCCACATCCAAGCTGTTCAAATTAATGGCCAGCCCCCCGTCGACGGTGCTCAGTTTCACCCGCCAGCCGAAAATTTTCTTGTCGTTTCGGTTGGCCTCCAATAAGAGCACCGATCCGGCGCTTTCCAAATCGGCGGCGGTGGCCAGTTTGGCGCCCTTATACATTTTATAGTTTCCGCTTTTTTCAGAAACGATGATCGCCACCGGGCCCTTGATCTCTTTCAGGTCGCTGACGGTGGGGAAGAGCCGGGATACGTTCCGGTTGATCTCCATCCCCATTTGGGCCGCCTTGGGGTCGCCGGAACCGTCGCCGCAGCCGGAACAAACAATGGCCGAGAGGCCCAGAACGATCAAAAGCGCGGCCATGCGTTTCATAATGCCCTCCTGAAACTATTTTTGGCGGTGATCAAACAGCGCGGCCAATCCAGGCGTGACAACGGCTGGCGAAGGCGGCGGCGACTTTGAAATATTGTACGGATTTTAACGAAATAATGGAAAACATGCAAGCGTTATGAGGGCATTGTATTTGAAAAGCGGGATGTGAATCGTGGCGGGGGGGGGGGG
>JAVBLB010000065.1:0-21092 GCA_031553735.1 Candidatus Adiutrix sp. | reverse complement strand
AATCGCTTCTGTTCGGCACCACCCGGGGGGCTTTCACCGGGGCCCTGGACAAGGCCGGGCTGTTTGAAGCCGCCGCCGGGGGCACGGTGTTTCTCGACGAGATCAACAGCATGTCGATGGATCTCCAAAGCAAGCTCCTGCGGGTGCTCCAGGAGAAGAAGGTCTCCCGGGTGGGCTCGACCCAAGACATCGTGGTGGACTGCCAGATAGTCAGCGCCACCAGCCTCAACCCCTATTCCGAAATATCGGCCCAGCGGCTGCGGCCGGATCTTTTTTACCGGCTGGGGGCGGTGCTGATCTACATCCCCCCTTTACGCTCCCGGACCGGCGACATCCCCATCCTGGGCGACCACTTCCTCCGCCAGCATCGGGCCTCGCTCAACAGCCGGGTCAAGGGCATCGCCCCGGAGGCCCTGGAATGGCTGGAGCGCCAACTGTGGCCGGGCAACGTCCGCGAGCTGGAGCACGTGGTCACCTCGGCCATGCTGTTCAGCAAGAATTCTCCCTGGCTCAAGCTGGAGCATTTCACTTCCCTGGACCATTTCCGCCGCCCCCAGTCCGGCCTGGAACCCCGCCCCGTCCCGGAAGGGCCGGCCGCCGCCTGGCCGGAGGAACCGGAACTGCCCCCGAGCCATCGGGAGCTGAAAAGCCAGGGCGAGGCCCGGGAAAAGGAACGCCTGGTCAGGGTGCTGGAGAGAACCAACTGGCACCGGGCGGCGGCGGCGGCCGTGCTGGGGATCAGCCCCCAGCTTTTGAACAGCAAGCTCAAGAAATACGGGCTCACCGCCCCCGCCAAAAACCGGGCCGACGAGAAAGAGCGCCTGGCGGCGGCCCTGGAGAAGGCCGGCGGATCCAAGAGCGCGGCCGCCGAAATGCTGGGCTTAAGCCGCCAGACGCTTTATAAGAAATTGAAGCAATACGGCCTGGCCCCGGATCGGGGCGGCGCCCAACCCGATCGTCTTCAGGACTGAGCGCCGCGGGCCGCGCGAAGGGTTTTTCAATTGCGGATCAGGACATTTTCAACGGCGCGCCGTTGGCCAACTGGGCCGCTTTTTTCAGCAGATCCTTGCGCAGGCCGGGGTCGAAGTCCGGGGCCTGATACGAATTGAGACGGGCGGTCACTTTGTCCGCGGCCGCCTGTTCCAGGTTCTTGCGGCCCTCCGCTTTCCAGTGGTCGAAATTGCCCCGGTTCATCAGCCCGGTCTGATAGATTTCCTTGCGGCAGAGCTTGAAGGTCTTGGGCTCGGTCAGGTAGTGGCCGCCGGGGCCGACCTTGACGATGCTGTCGACGTCCAGCGTGGCCGCGCTGATTTCGGTGGGCCGAACCATCCGGCCGATCATGGCCCCCAGTTCCTCATCGAGGATGAACTTTTCCAGGGAGACGGAAATGTAGCCCCCCAGGATGCCGGCCGCGTGCAGGATGAAGTTGATGCCGCTGTTGACGGCGTTGAAGAGGGCGAAGGCCGATTCGGCCCCGGCCTGGGCGTCGGTGAGCATGGCGTCGCACAGGCCGCCGCCGCTGCGGCTGGGCAGCATGTAATACTGGGCCATCTGGGCGGTGAACGAGGTGAACATCGACAGTTCCGGCGCGCCGATGGTGAGCGACCCGCTCTTCATGTCCATCGCCGAGGAAGTCGAGCCGTAAATCACCGGGGCGCCGGGCCGGACGAGCTGGGCCAGGGTCAGGCCGGCCAGGATTTCCGCGTTCTGGAGGGCCAGGACCCCGGGAATGGTGATGGGGCCGGAAGAGCCGGTCATGATCAGGGCGGCCACGCACACGGCCTGCCCGCCCCGGGCCAGCTCCACGATGGAGGAGGCCATCTCCTCGCTGAACTGCAGAGGCGACAGCGAGTTGCACAGGGAGACCGTGGCCGGGGCGTCCATCAGCTTGTCCCGGCCGCCGTGGGCCACGGCCAGGAGCTCCACGCAGTCCCGGGCCGCCTGGCGCGACAGCGGCGTCCCCATCAGGGGCTTGTCGCAGCCCAAAAGGCCGCTGAGGAACATGTCCAGGTGGGCGGAGCGGACGTCGCAGTCGCTGGGGTCGATCATCAGGAATCCGTTCATGTTGATGGCTTTGGAAGTGGCCACCAGCTTGACGAACTTTTCATAGTCGCTGAACAGGCCCGGTCTTTGGGCGCCGCCGGGCTCGGTGATGAAGGGCGCGCCGTAGCCGGGCAGGAGCGCGTAATCGGGGCCGCCCAGGCGCACGTTCTTGTCCGGGTTCAGGGCCTTCACCGTGAAGGCTTCCGGGGCCTGGGCCAGGGCCTTCATCACCTGCTCCTCGGTGGGATGGACGGTCTTGCCCTCCACCTTGACGCCGTTTTTCTTGAAAATTTCCACGCACTCGGCGTCGTTGAAGACGATGCCGCTGCGGCTGAGTATGGCCATGGAGGCCTGATGAATCGTATCCAGCTCCTGACGGCTCAGCGTCTGCATCCGGGTCTGCATTTTTCCACCTCCATAAAACGAAGCGGGGAGGGCGCGGCGCCCTCCCCGGATTTGCGGGTATTTATTTGATTTCGACTCCCTCGGGGAAGTCGTCTTTCAGAGCTTTCAGGAGACAGGCGCAGGCCGCGACCATGATGAACGAGAAGGGTCCGGCCGCGGTGATCGAGGCCGTTTGCAAGGCCTGAAGGCCGCCGGCCAGGAGCAGCACGAAAGCCAGGGCCACCTGGATGACGCCCCAGATGCCCATGCGTTTTTTGGGCGGGTTCAGGTCGCCGTGGGTGCAGTACATGGCGCAGACGAAGGTGGAGGCGTTGGCCGAGGTGATCAGGAAGGTGCCGATCAGACAGATCATGATCGCGCTCATGATGCCGCCGAAGGGAATCTGCTGATACATGACGAAGACGCCGGTGGACAGGTCGGCGCTGACGGAGGCGGCCAGGTCGGCCGTGCCTTTCATCTGGATGTCGAGGGCCGTGCCGCCGAAGATGGAGAACCAGCACATGCCGCACAGGCTGGGCACCAGCAAAACGCCGATGACGAATTCACGGATGGTGCGGCCGCGGGAGATGCGGGCGATGAAGGAGCCGACGAAGGGAGCCCAGGCGATCCACCAGGCCCAGTAGAACACCGTCCAGCCGCCGATCCACTTCTTGTAGTCGCCGCCGTAGGGGGCCACGTCGAAGCTTTCCATGATGAAGTTCTGGAAATAGGAGCCGATGCCGGTGATCAGGGTTTCGATGATGGTCAGGGTGGGCCCGAGCAACAGCAACAGGCCGCCCAGGAGCACGGCCAGGAACAGGTTGAGGTCGCCCAGGAACTTGATGCCCTTGTCGATGCCGGAGATGGTGACGAAGGTGTAGATGATGCCGATGACGATCAGGATGGCCAACTGGATGCTGATCCCCTTGGGCACGCCGAAGACGTAGGCCAGACCGCTGTTGATCTGCATGCCCGCCAGGCCGATGGAGGTGGCCATGCCGGCCGCGGTGGCGAAAATGGTCAGGATGTCGACGATGCGGCCGAGCACGCTGTCGTTTTTCTTGGGCCCGAGGATGGGCAGCAGGAGGCTGCTGACCAGGCCGGGCGCCCCTTTGCGGAACTGGAAATAGCCCATGCACAGGGCGATGACCGCGAAACTGGCCCACGGATGGAGGCACCAGTGGAAGAAGGAGGCCCGCATGGCGTCTTCCGCGGCCACGGCGGTTCCGGCCTCGGCGCCGAAGGGCGGAGTGCCCAGGTGATACAGTGGCTCGGCCACGCCGTAGAAGACCAGGCCGATGCCCATGCCGGCCCCGAAAAGCATGCCGAACCAGGAGGTGGTGGAAAATTCCGGCTTTTCATGGGGCAGGCCCAATTTGAGCTTGCCGTAGCGGCTGCAGGCCAGGAACAGGCAGAAAAGCACGAAGCCGGTCATGATTAACATGTACCACCAGCCGAGGTACTTGATCAGAAAGTCAAAAGCGCTTTTCGCCGCTACGCCGAAAGGCCCCGGGGCCGCCAGCCCCCAGGTCACCAGGGCTATCGTGACCACCAGGGAGACGATGTAGACCGTGTTATCTCTTTTTACACCTGTCGTCATTAGGTTCCTCCATAAAAGGATGAGCTTCAGAAACAAAGAAACGGTTGTGATTGAAGAACAATTTGCATACAGTCCGTGGCTGTTCCCCCCTCCCTCGTCTCGGCCGCCGCGGCGGAGCCCGGAAAATGTTCAGTGACACGAAGCGTCTCATTAAAAAAGTAGCAAAAAATTTTCGAACACCGTCCAAAGCGCCGGCGGATCACGGCCGGCCAAAACCGCAGAACCGCCGTCCTCCCGGCAGGGCCGGGAAAGCGGCGGTTCCGTGTGTCACCTGGAAGCGAGTTTCACCGGCTTCCAGGGTGGGTTCGGGTAATGGAAATTCACCGTTTGCATCTGTCGCCCGTGCTTACTTCTTGCTGCCCCAGGTGGCCTGCATTTTGTCGAATTCGGCCACGATCTTGGGATCGACCGGTTCGGGAGCGATGGACATCAGCTTCAGGGTCTTTTCGCGCAGCCGGTCTTCGAAAGTCTTGCTGCCGTTGGCCTGCCAGGTTTCGATCATGGTGCGGTCCCACAGATCGTCGGCCATGTGGTAATCCTTGAAGTGCTTGAGGGTGTGCTTTTCGCGCAGGAAGTTGCCGCCGTTGCCGACCTTGGCGATGACGTCCAGAGCCAGGGTTTCCTCGCTGACTTCCAGGCCCTTCATCACCGCGGCCACGTTGGCCAGGATTTCGTTGACCATGACCATGAAGGCCGGGGAGGCGGTGGTGCCGTGGTCGATCCAGGAGGCGCAGTCGTGGACCAGGCCGGCGCCGACGGCGGCCAGGTTCATGGTCTGCAGGGTCACTTCGGCCGCGGCCTGGGCGTCACAGAACTTGGCGTCGGTGCAGCCGCCGGTGGCGAAGAACGGCAGGCCCCAGCTCTGGGCCATCTGGCTGAGGGCGGCGATCATGATGGTCATTTCCGGCTGGCCATAGGAGAAGATGGTGCTCTTCATGTTCATGACCGAGGCGTAGCCGCCGAAGACGAAGTTCGAACCCGGGGCGATGGTCTGCTGCAAGACGATGCCGCTGATGGATTCGGCCGCCGCCTGGACGATGGTCCCGGCCATGGTGGCCGGCCCGGTGCCGCAGGAGGAGGTGCAGGGGAAGTTCAACAGCGGAATGTTGTTTTCCGCGCAGTAGATCATCTTGGCCACGGCCGGATCATAATAGACCAACGGGGAGATGGGCTCGGAGTAGTGGACGATGTTCGGGTTCTTGTCGAAGTTTTCCTTGCCGCCGACCATGATCTTGGCCATCTCGTGGATGTTCTTAACACTGTTGACGTCGTTGCAGCAGAAGACCAGGGGCTTGGTGCAGTTCTGGATGGCGTAGCGGTTGATGACCTTGTCGGCCGCTTCGGGGGTGTAATCGTCGGCCATGCCGATGGTCATCAGCCAGGTGAAGCTGTCCAGGCGCTGGGTCAGGGCGGCCATGGCCTCGCCGTGCTTGGAGGTGAACATGGGCCGGGAGTTATCCTTGGGCTCCTGATAATAGATGCAGTCGATGGAGGGGCCGTAATAGGTGCGGCCGGGCTCCAGCACCACACTGCGGCGGCCGTAACGGTCGGACAGCACCAGGCGCTTGGGGGCGGTGGAAATGGCTTTTTCCAGAACATAGGTGGGGATGCGGACGATGTTGCCGTCCACCCGGCAGCCCGCGCTGGCCATGATTTCCAGACCGGGCTTGTAGCTCATCTGGACGCCGACCCGCTCCAACAGCTCGAAGACGGCCGCCTTCAAGAGCTTCAACTGGTCTTCGTTGACCATCTTCATGTTGGGGGTGAATTTGATGCCGTCGACCATTAAACCGTTTCTGATGGACATGGATACCTCCTGAAATAGGCGCCTTTCAGAGCGCACTGAACCGTCCCGGCCATTTCCAAACAGGAAAAAACCGGCGCATTGATTTGAATTTGAACAAAACTCATGTTTCGCGGGTAAAGCTTCGCCGTGCGGCCCAAAAGGTCCACTCACCTCTTGACCGCCGACGGAAGATAAAGCTCCGCCGTCCGGTGACAATCCAGTTAATACAAAAAAGTTTGCATCAACAAGTTGTAAAAAAGATCAACTTGGTTAGTAACCCGTTCCCGCGCCGCGAACGGCGGGGTGACTATTTGACGGACTGCTGACTGAACCAAAAAAGAGTTGTCGCGTTAATTGTGGTGAACTGTTGATCTGGTAATAGAGCAAGAAGAGAGCCAAGTTCGCTAAAAAAATAAATATTGCGATATCAACAAGTTGTAATGTTGATTTTATTTGGGTAAATTGCGTTTTGATAGTTTTTGATTTATTTTTTGCATTTTTTTGATTTATTTTTTTGTTTTTTTTGTTTTTCCGGTTCGGGGCCGGGCCGTTTCTCCGGGATCAATGCTTGTAATCGGTGCTGTTCAGGCCCAGGCGTTTTAAGCGGTAGTGCAGCTTCTGCGGGGAAAAGCCCAAAAGGCGCGCCGCTTTGGCCACATTGCCCCGGGCTTTGCGCAACGCTTCGGACAGCTGGCGGGCCTCCTCGGTGAAATCGTCGTAATCGACATGGGGCGGCAACGGAGCCTGCAGCGGGTCTGGCCCGTCTTTCCGGGGCAGGGGGAGGGTGGCGGCCCGGCCGTCGAACCGCATCAGGGGCAAGGCGGTCTGAAGATGTTCCAGGGTGATGGTTTTTTCGTGGGTGTCCAACAGGTTCATGGTGGCTTCAATGGCGTGCTCCATCTCGCGCACGTTGCCCGGCCAGGGGTAGGAGGTCAGAAACTCCATGGCGTCGGCGGCCAGGCCATTCACCTTCTTGCCGATGAGCTTGTTGAACCTGGCGATAAAGTGATCCAGCAGCAGCGGGATGTCGGAGCGCCTCTCCCTCAGCGGCGGCAGGTGGACCATGACCACCCCCAGCCGGTAGAAAAGGTCGGACCGCAGAATGCCCCGTTCGATGGCCGTGAACGGCGAATCGTTGACCGCGCTGATGATTTTTATGTCGATGGGGATTTCCTGGCTGGAGCCGATCCGGCGCACCAGGCGGTCCTGGACGGCCCGGAGCAGTTTGGGCTGAAGATCGAGGGGCATGGAGTTCAGTTCGTCCAGAAACAGGGTGCCGCCGTTGGCCATTTCAAAGAGGCCGGCCTTATCCACCGCGCCGGTGAAGGCCCCCTTGGCCGTGCCGAAGAGAATGGCCTCCAGAAGAGCGCCTGGAATGGCCGCGCAGTTGATGGCCATGAACGGGCCGCCGCCGCGGGGGCCGCTGTAATGGATGGCCTTGGCGAACACTTCCTTGCCGGTTCCGGTTTCGCCGATGAGCATGACCGAAGAGGGCGTGGAGGCGGCCCGGCTGGCGATGCCCACAGCCGCCAGCATGTTGGGGTCCTGGCCGATCAGCCGGTCGAAGGTCAGGGCGCCGGCCGTCCGGTCGGGCCGCTTCTGGCCGACCTGGGGGGCGTTGTTTTTCGAGTGGTTGTCCACCAGGCCGGAATAGTTGTCCATCAGGACCGAATAGTCGGTCACCGTGCAGACCGCGCCCACCAGCACGGTTTTGTCGAAGAGGGGATAGGCGCTGCTGAGGGCGTTGACGAGCTTGCCGTCCATCGTGCGATAGATGTGGTTCTTGTTGATGATGGGGCGGGCCAGCTTCAGGGCGCACAGGGTCATGCTCTGGGAGGGTTCGAGTTGATACACTTCCGTGATGGAACGGCCGATGACGTCGCGGTGGTCCAGGCCGTCGAGCCGGGCCATGGCCCGGTTGTAATAAATGAGGATGCCGTTCTGATCGCTGATCAGCACCCCTTCATGGTAGTGTTCGAACAGGCAGAGCAGAAACTGAGAGGCGTCGATGCTGTACAGCTTGGCCAGATTTCCGATCATTTTCAGCTCATTTTCAGCTTTTTTTACTTTGCCGATGGAACTAGTAACGAAATATACCTCATACAATAGCGAAACCGCAAAGGGCTGTCAAGTCGGCCGGAGGGAAATGGAGAGAGAAAAAACAGGTCGAATAAATAGCTAATAATTTATATATGATGGCGAGGCGCCCGGCCGGGCGGTCCGCGCGGCGTCCGGGGCGGCTCGCCTGGCCGCGCGTCTCAGGCCGTAAAGCGGTAGCCCGCGCCCCAGACGGTCTGGATGTGGCGGGGGCTGGCCGGCTCCTTTTCTATTTTTTCCCGGAGCCGGTTGATATGGACGGCCACAGTTTTGAGGTCGCCGTAGACGTCCGATCCCCAGATCCGCTCATACAGCTGTTCCTTACTGTGGACCGTGTCCGGCCGGCTGACCAGGTACAGCAGCAGTTCGTATTCCTTGTTGGTGAAATCGACCTCCCGGTCATTGACGTACACGCGCCGGCTGTCCGGCTTGATGCGCACCCGGCCGAAAGTTATTTCCCGGTCCGTCCGTTTCGCCGGGCCGGTCAGGCGGGCGTATTGGGCCAGATTGGCTTTGACCCGGGCCACCAGTTCCGCCGGCGAGAAAGGCTTGGTGATGTAGTCGTCGGCGCCCAGCCCCAGCCCCCGGATCTTGTCGATGTCCTCCAGTTTGGCGGTGACCATGAGAATGGGCACGTCGACGGCCCGGCGAATTCGTTTGCAGATTTCAAAACCGTCCAGCCCGGGCAGCATCACGTCCAGCAGAATCAGGTCATGGCCTCCGGACAGGGCCTTTTCCAGGCCCGCCCGGCCGTCCCGTTCCATTTCGACGGCCAGGCCTTCCATCTCCAGGTAGTCCCGCTCGATTTCCGCGATGGCCAGGTCGTCTTCGATGATCAGAATCTTCACGGGGTTTCGCCTCCGGCGGCCGGCAGGGTCATCACGATGGCCAGTCCGCCTCCGGGAACGTTCTCCGCCGCGATGGCCCCGCCCATCTGCCTGATGATCTTGGCTGTGATGGCCAGGCCCAGGCCGCTGCCCTGGCCGGTGTCGCTGCGGGCCGCGTCGCAGCGGTAAAAGACTTCGAAGAGCAATTCGCGTTCCTCCTCGGCGACGCCGGGGCCGTCGTCGGTCAGGGTGACCACGACCTGGTCGCCGCGCCGGCGGCAGTCCACTTCGACGCGGCCGCGCTCCTTGTGTTTGTATTTGAAGCTGTTTTCCAGAATATTGCCCAGGGCGGCGCGCAGCAGCAGCACGTCCGCCTCCACCGGCGCGGGGCCGTCCGCCAGCCTGAGCGAAAGGTCCATCCCGGCCCGCGCGTATTCGTCCCTGATGCCGTCCGCCATCCGGATCAGTTCGTCGCCCAGGTCGATCCGGGTCAGGTCCAGGGGGAAGGCGGGCATGTCCAGCTTGGAGAACAGGAACAGCTGCTGGATGATCTTGTCCATGTCCTCGGCTTTCATCTTGATGGTGTCGAGGTATTTGGCCCGCATTTCCGGGGTGGCGGCCACGCCCCCGGCCAGCCCCTCGGCGTAGGCCTTGATGGCCGTCAGCGGCGTCCGCAGGTCGTGGGAGATGCCGGCGATGAGCTGCTTGCGGCTCTCCTCGTCCCGCCGCTGGTGGTTCACGGATTCCCAGAGGCGCTCGGCCATCTGGTTGAAGGCCTGGCAGACGCCGCTGAATTCGTCCCGGCGGGGATAGTCGATCCGGTATTCGAGGTCTCCGTCGCGCAGGTGGTTGGCGCCGTCGACCAGGGTGTCTATGGCCTGCATGACCCGACGGAAGACGAACTTGGAGACGATCAGGCTGACCACCAGCACCGTCACCACCAGCGACAGCACGCTGAAGATCAGGAAGCGGTACATCCGGGCGCTTTTGTTCAGGGCGTCCCCGCCCTCCTGATAGTTCGTGTCGACCAGGACCAGCCGGTAGCCGCCGAGTTCGATGGCATAGACGGCGGTTCGGCCCGCGACGACCAGGTTGGAGCCGGGCGAGGACCAGGCCAGCTCCAGGAGGCGGCGGTCGATGTCCGGGGCGCGTTGACTCAGCAGGCGCTCCCCGTCGTACAGCGTCAGCGCCAGATCCCGGCCGCCGAAAGTGGTGTTGAATTCTTCGACCCGGGCCTCCAGCGCGGCCGGGTCGGGGGTCGGGCCTTCGCTTTCGGCCAGGGCCCGGGTCCGGTCCGCCATCCGCTCAAAAAAATCGGGCACGTTGTAATAGACGCCCTGGTTGCTGTCCCGGCGTTCGAAAAAAATGAACTTGCCCGCCAGGCCCAGGCCCAGGCCGACCAGGAGCAGCCCGGCGATCATGGAAACGCTCAGCCACATGAGGCGGGTTCTGATGTTCATGCCATCCGTCCTTTCGATCCTGCCCTGATAGTATAGCAAAGATGTTCCCGTCCCGGAAGGCGGCCGGCCCGGTCGGCCGAGAGTTTACCAATTGTTTACCTTTGGTTAATCCCGGTTTTACTTTTGGTGATTACAATGCAGAACAGCGCGGCGAAGCCCCGGCCCAACCCGCGCCCGAATCATGCGGCCGCCTTCGGCGGCGGCTCTGAAAGAGGTTTGTAATGTTGCGCGATTCCTGTTTTTTCAGATCTATTTTTCTGACCGCCCTCTTGATGTTCTCCGCCGCCGGCTGCGACGGGGAAAAGAGCGCCGGCCGCCAGCCCCCGTCGCCCGAGGTCGGGACCTATACCGTGAAAAGCGAACCGGTGACCCTGACCACGGAACTGCCGGGGCGCACCATCGCCTGCCGGGTGGCCGAGGTGCGGCCCCAGGTGAACGGCATTGTCCAAAAGCGGCTTTTTGAAGAAGGCTCCCTGGTGCGGGAGGGCGCCGGCCTTTACCGGATCGACTCCGCCGTCTACCGGGCCAGCTATGACAAAGCCCTGGCCCGCCTGCAGAACACCGAACGGACGGCCGGGCGCCTTTCCACCCTCAAGGACCGGCAGTCCCTGAGCGCCCAGGATTACGAGGACGCCCTCTACGCCTGGGAACAGGCCAAGGCCGACGCCGAACTGGCCCGCCTGAACCTGGAGTATTGCCAGGTGAACGCGCCGCTCTCCGGCCGCATCGGCCGCTCCAACATCACCGAGGGAGCCCTGGTGACCAACGGCCAGGCGCAGGCCCTGGCCGTCATCCAGCAGATCGACCCCATCTATGTGGACCTGACCCCGGCCGTGAGCCGGATTCTCAAGGCCGACCGCCGGATGGAGACGGCCGGCGCGGATTCCTCCTTTTTCCAGGGGGCCGAGGTCAGTTTGATTCTGGAGGATGGCAGCCCCTATCCCCTGACCGGGCGCATCAAATTTCTGGACAACGAGGTCGACCAGGGGACCGGCAGCGTGGCCCTGCGGGCCGAATTTCCCAACCCGGACGGCAAGCTCCTGCCCGGCATGTTCGTGCGGGCTCGGGTGGTGGAGAGTGTTCGCCGGGACGCGGCGCTGGTGCCGCAGCAGGCCCTGACCCGCGACCGTGAAGGCCGGGCCCTGGTCTGGGTGGTCACGGACGGCGGCCTGGCCGAGCGGCGGGAGGTCACGGCCGAACGCACGGTCGGCAACACCTGGCTGGTGACCGCGGGCCTGGCGGACGGCGAGCGGGTGGTGACCGAGGGCCTCGGGCGGCTGAGTCCCGGCCTGGCCGTGACCCCCCGGGAAGCCGGCAATGTGAACGTCCAACTGGCTTTCGACCGCGACGGCGCGGCGGGTGCGGCGCCGGAGACGGCCCAGCGGGCCGCCGCCCTGGAGCGGGGCGCCTCGGCCCTGTAAGACCGGTGTCCATCAAAACGTCCTTGCCGTCAGCCCGCGCGGCGGTGCCGGCCGGCCATACGTCGGAGGGCGGACGCTGCCAACCGCATCGCCGGTGACGTCCCCGGCGCGGGATCACCGTTGGCGACCTGGTTGGAGCCCACGCATCCGCCCTCCGACGTATGGCCACTAGAGCGTTTTACAATTTATCTGTCTTTAATAAATTGTAAAACGCGCAAACATCCGGGCACTTTTCATTTGATGCCTGTGACCGTAAAAGAGAAAAGTGCTCCAGCCCCGTCTGTCGGTCCCGGTGATCGGATGACAACTTGAAGCCATGACTGCCGCCTGACCCCAGGCCGAAGCCGGCCTTTCTCTTTACATGTGTGAGAGCGAAAAAATATGTCCGGATTTTTCATCGACCGTCCCATCTTCGCCTGGGTCATCGCCATTCTGATCATGCTGGGCGGCGTCCTGGCCATCGTGAAACTGCCCGTGACCCAATACCCCGACGTGGCCGCCCCGGCCATCAGCGTCACCGGCTCCTATCCCGGAGCCTCGGCCCAGACGGTGCAGGACACCGTGGTGCAGATCATCGAACAGCAGATGAACGGGCTGGACGGATTCCGCTATATCTCCTCGGACAGCTCGGCCGACGGCAGCTTTACCGTCGTCATCACCTTCGACCAGGGCACGGACCCCGACATCGCCCAGGTGCAGGTGCAGAACAAACTGCAACTGGCCACCCCCATGCTGCCCGGCGAGGTGCAGTCCCAGGGGTTGAGCGTGGCCAAATACCAGGTCAACTTCATGGCCATCGCCGCCCTGTATTCCGAGGACGGCCGCCTGGACAGCGAGTTTCTGGGCGATTACCTGATTTCGAACCTGCGCGACCCCATTTCCCGCACCCGGGGGGTGGGCGAGGTGATGGGCTTCGGCAGCCAGTATGCCATGCGCATCTGGCTGGACCCGGAAAAACTGCATAGCTACCAACTGATGCCCTCGGACGTCATCGCGGCCGTCTCCAACCAGAACGTGCAGATTTCCGCCGGCCAGTTGGGCGGGCTGCCCACCCTGGGCGGGGTGCAGCTCAACGCCACGGTGGCGGCCAAAAGCAAATTGACCCGAGCCGAGGACTTTGAAGAGCTGCTGCTCAAGGTCAATCCGGACACCTCCCAGGTGCGCCTGCGCGACGTGGCCACGGTGGCCCTGGGCGGGGAGAATTACGGCACCTCAGCCAAATATAACGGGTTCCCGGCCTCGGCCCTGGCCATCCGCATGGCCGCCGGGGCCAACGTGCTGGAGACCACCGCCGCCGTCAAGGAGACGGTCCGCCGGCTGGAGCCCTTCCTTCCGGCCGGGGTCAAGGCGGCCTTCCCCTATGAGACCGCCCCGTCGGTTCAGACCTCCATCTCCGCGGTGGTCCACACCCTGGTCGAGGCCGTCGTTCTGGTCTTCCTGATCATGTACCTGTTCCTCCAGAATTTCCGGGCCACCATCATCCCCACCCTGGCCGTGCCGGTGGTGCTCCTGGGCACTTTCGGCGTCCTGTTCGCCTTCGGCTACTCCATCAATGTCATCACCATGTTCGCCATGGTGCTGGCCATCGGCCTCCTGGTGGACGACGCCATCGTGGTGGTGGAGAACGTGGAGCGCCTGATGATGTACGAGGGGCTCTCCCCCCGGGAGGCCACCAGGAAATCCATGGACCAGATCCAGGGGGCCCTGGTGGGCATCGGCCTGGTCATCGGCGCGGTCTTCTTCCCCATGGCCTTCTTCGCCGGCTCCACCGGGGTCATCTACCGCCAGTTCTCCATCACCATCATCGCGGCCATGGGGCTGTCGGTGGTTATCGCCCTGGTCTTCACCCCGGCCCTGTGCGCCGGGATTCTGCGGCCCCACGCTCACCACGAGCGGGCCGGGTTTCTCTTCACCCACTTCAACCACCTCTTGCTTCGCGGGACCGAAAAATACGCCCGGGGAGTCGGGACTCTATTGCGGCGCAAGCGCCTGGGCGCGGCCCTGGCCCTGGGCCTCTTCGCCGCCGTGGCCCTGCTGTTCCCTTTGTTGCCCACCGCCTTTCTGCCCGAGGAGGACCAGGGCAATCTTCTGATTTCGGTGCAGCTGCCGCCCAACGCCAGCGCCGAACGAGCCGGAAAGGTGTTGGACGAGATCAACGGTTATCTGCTGCGCGACGAGGCCGGGGTGATCAGCTCCACCATGGCCATCTCCGGCTTCAGTTTCGCCGGGCGCGGCCAGAACGTGGGCATGATCTTCGCCACCATGAAGCCTTTCGCCGAGCGCGCCGGGGACGCCCCCGGCCTGTCCGATCTGGCCGGCCGGGCCTGGCGACGGTTCGGGGCCATCGCCGACGCCACGATCATCCCGGTGATCCCGCCCTCCATTCCAGAGCTCGGCAACGCCACCGGCTTCGATTTCTACCTGCAGGATCAGGGCCGGGTCGGCCACAAGGTCCTGATGAACGCCCGCAACCGGTTCCTAGGTCTGGCCGCCGGAGATCCCTCGCTGGCCATGGTTCGCCCCAACGGCCTGGACGATCAGCCCCAGTACAAGGTGGTGATCGATGACGAGAAGGCCCGGAGCTTCGGCATCAACCTCAGCGACATCAACAGCACCATGTCCGTGGCCTGGGGCTCGGCCTATGTCAACGATTTCATCGACCAGGGCCGGGTCAAGAAGGTCTTCGTCCAGGGGCAGGCCGCCGCCAGAATCGCCCCGGAGGATTTCGGCCGCTGGCACGTGCGCAACCAGGCCGGCGGGATGGTTTCCTTCGCCGCCCTGGCCGAGGGCCGGTGGGAGGAGGGCTCCCCCAAGCTGTCGCGCTACAATGGCGTGGAATCCCTGGAGATCCTGGGCCAGGGCGCACCGGGGGTCTCCACGGGCGAAGCCATGCGGCGGGTGGAGGAATTGGCCCGGGAACTGCCCCCGGGCGTGGCCGTCAGCTTCACCGGCCTGTCCTACGAGGAACGGATGGCCGGCGGCCAGACCGGCCAACTCTACGTCGTATCTCTTCTGATCGTCTTTCTGTGTCTGGCCGCGCTGTATGAGAGCTGGTCCATCCCGGCCTCGGTCATGCTGGTGGTGCCGCTGGGGGTGCTGGGCGCGGTTTTGGCCAATTTGGCCCGGGGGCTCCACAACGACGTCTTCTTCCAGGTGGGCCTTCTGACCGTCATCGGCCTGGCGGCCAAAAACGCCATCCTGATCGTCGAATTCGCCAAGACCCTGCACGAGAACGAGGGGCGGTCCCTGGCCGAAGCCGCCGTGGAGGCCGCCAAGCTGCGCCTCCGGCCCATCCTGATGACCTCCCTGGCTTTCGTCTTCGGCGTTCTGCCGATGGCCCTGGCCTCCGGGGCCTCGGCGGCCAGCCAGCGCGCCCTGGGCACGGCCGTGGTCGGCGGCACCCTGGCGGCCACGGCCCTGGGCGTCTTTTTCGTGCCCCTGTTCTACGTGCTGGTGGCCGGTCTGAACCGCCGGGAAAAGACAGTGGAGCAACCCCTCCCGATTTCTGAACCGGAGCCGGAAGTCGGGCGGTAATGGTATCGGTGGTGGCCGCACGGCCGGGCCGGCCGGTAAAACTTCTTCGGGTGGCCGCTGCCCAACCGCGCCGCCAGCGACGGTCCTGACTTCCGAAACTTTGCGTCGGCGACGCAGTCGGGGCCCACGCGGCCGCCCTCCGAAGTATTACCGGCCGGCCCCGCCTGATCGTGGTGGCTACCGGACATTGGCCGGCTTGGCGGGAACTGTGAGGGTTGAAGGCCCTTGAGGGCTGGAAAAAAGGGGAGGGCGCGCCCGGAATCGTGGCGCGTCCTCCCCTTGTTCGTTGGTTATGGCGGGCTGACGGAAGATCAGAGGCCGGAAGGCATGTCGGCCCGGAACTTCGCGGCCAGGGCCTGTTGCCAGTCGGCGCCGGCCGGGCGGAGTTTCCCGAGGAAGAAGCGCAGGGTCTCGGGCTCGTCTTCGAATTCCAGGCCGCCGATCATCTTGCGGTTCTGGTAAAGCCAGGCCAGGCGGTCGGCCACGAACTTCAGTTGGGAGAGGGTGAAGACGCGCTTGGGCACGGCCAGGCGCACCAGTTCCATGTGGGCCAGGTGTTCGGAGCCGTCGGGGTTGCGCTGCTCGGAAAGGGTGCCGCGCTCCATGCCCCGGATGCCGCCGGCCAGGTAGATGGCCGCGGCCAGGGCCCCGGCCGGGTACTGTTCCTGGGGAATATGGTCGACGAAGGCGGAGGCGTCGACGTGGCAGCCCAGGCCGCCGAAGGGCTTGACCACCGGGACGCCCCGGGCCTCCAGGGCCTGCCCCAGGGCCTCGACGAACAGCGGGGTCTGGCTGATGACGTGCAGGTCCAGCGTCTCCCGCAGGCCCACGGCGATGGCTTCCATCTCCCGCACCGACATGCCGCCGTAGGTCAGGAAGCCTTCATAGAGGGTGACCAGGGTGCGCATTTTGCGGAAATACTCGTCGCTGGAGGTCAGGATGCCGCCGCCCCGGGCGCAGCCGAGCTTGCGGGCCGAAAAATAGGTGATGTCCATAAGGGACGCCATTTCCCGGACGATGTCGGCCAGGGACCGGCCGCATTCGGCGGCTTCGCGGGTCTTGATGAAATAGAGGTTGTCGGCGAGCAAGCTGGCGTCGAAGACCAGCATGATCTTGCGTTCCCGACAGAAGGCCGAGACGGCCCGCATGTTGGCCATCGACACCGGCTGCCCGCCGATGAGGTTGGTGCCGGCCTCGATGCGGACGAAGGAGACCTTGTCGGCCCCGACTTCATCGACCATCTGTTTCAGCCGGTTCATGTCGAAATTGCCTTTGAAGGGGTCGGCGCTCACGATCTTGAGAGCCTCGTCGCTCATGGCCTCCAACACCCGGCCGCCCAGGCGGGTGATGTGGGCCTTGGTGGTGGTGAAGTGGTAGTTCATGATGGCCGTGCTGCCCTCGGTGACGAAGGCGTTGGCCAGGATGTTCTCGCAGGCCCGGCCCTGGTGGGCGGGCAGGAAATACTTGGCGCCGAAGATGTCGCTGAGGGTGCGGGCCAGGCGGTAGAAAGTTTCGCTGCCGGCGTAGCTGTCGTCGGCCATCATCATGGCCGCGTACTGGGCCTCGCTCATGGCGTTGACCCCGCTGTCGGTCAGCATGTCCAGGAAGACCTCCCGGTTGGGCAGAAGGAAGGTGTTGCTGCCGGCCTCGCGCAGCACGGCCAGGCGGTGTTCCACCTCGGTGAGGTGGATGCGCTGGACCATGCGCACTTTGTGCATTTCCAGGGGAATGTCTTCACCGGAGAAAAAGGTGACTTTGGCGCAATTAATTTCTGACATGACTTCAATCCTTTTCTGGGATGTATTTTCTTCCGGTTCCATAAAAGCTGACGCTTGAATATGAACGGGAACGGGTGGTGATTCCAATTGCCGGTCAAACGTGGCAATGATTTGATCGGCAATTAGAATCGGCGCTTTGCCCTTCCGGGGCCAGGCAAAAAAAAAGGACAACCTCGGTTGCGGTTTCCCCTGGCGGGAAATAACCGACACCGGTTGTCCGTGGGCCTTTTAGCGGCCCAGCTCAACAGTAGTAATAATAGTCGTAAAGAGCGTAAAAATCGCCCGCGCCGCCGACCGCCGGGGTCGCCGAAGCGGAAAAAGCGCAAAAACGGCCGCTGAAGGGACGGCTTCCGCCAAGCGCGGGCTTGGCCGGGGTCCGATCCACTATGCTGGGCTTTTCGCCGTTCATCGCGCCGTCTCCTGAGGGCTCGGGAGCATTTTCAACTTCAAAACAAAATTTCAAACTAGAGACCAGTATACTCAAAAAAAATCGGCTTGGCAAGCCGCCCGGGCAAAAAAACGGTCCCGGCGGCAAAAAAACGTCCGGAACCGTGCCCCGGGCGGGGTGTCTTTATCCCTAAATCTCGGAACCGGGCCCCGAATGGGGCAATGCGCCGCCGAAGAGCGGTCTGACTGACATTTTGTCGTCCGAGAACAGGCTGAATCGCCTCCCCACCTCTTCAATAGGGATAGGGGAGCTTGAGGTTGACTTCCTCGTAGACCAGGAAGGTTTCGTTGGAGCGGATGCTTTCGGAATAGTTCGCCAGCATGGTGTTGAAGAAATCCATCAGGCCGAAATCGGGGGTGAGCATGACGGTCAGGATCAGGTCGTAACGCCCGGTGACCATGGCCACGGAGATGACCCCCGGAAGCCCCCCCAGGGCCTCGGCGATTTTCTTCATGGCCGGAGACCTGAGGCGGACGCCGATATAGGCGATCTGGTGCCCCACCTCCAGGTCCCGGGTGGAGACCAGG
This sequence comes from Candidatus Adiutrix sp., assembly GCA_031553735.1. Taxonomy (GTDB): domain Bacteria; phylum Desulfobacterota; class Desulfarculia; order Adiutricales; family Adiutricaceae; genus Adiutrix. The sequence goes on along the minus strand of JAVBLB010000065.1, from coordinate 3,187 downwards.
GCCTTGATTTCCACCAGCCCCTCCTGGACCATCCGGCCGACCTTGGAACGGATGGTGGCCTCGGACAGCCCCAGGGCCTGGCCGATTTCCTTGAAAGACCGGCGGCCGTTTTGGAGAAGCTTGACGATTTCCAGTTCCACCCGGTCGAGTTTGTCGCCGCCCATGACCTCTCCTTGTCCCGGGGCCGCCTCGATGTCTCCACTCGGAGCGTCGGGGGGCGCCGGGTTCAGCCTCGTCAGTGTGAAAATATTGTACCGGAAACGGTTTCGTTTGACAACCGACGCCGTTTGGGAGACGGCGCCCGGCCGCGTTGGGCATGGCGGCGTATTTTTGAGGCAATCCATGCTCCGAATGGGGCAATGCGCCGCCGAAGTGCGATTTGGCTGACATTTGTCGTCCGGGAACAGGCTAAATCACCTCCCCACCCCGCACGGCCCCATCCGGGGCGGCGCTTCCGTCCTGAAACCCGGTATCTTGACCGCTTTGAAGCGGTCGGAGCCTTGGATACACTATATATGGGGGCTGGACAGGGGGGGCGGTTTTCTGGTAAAAAAGAAAGAGCAGGTTGAACTCCAGTTGACCATGAGTATTAAGTGAAGCCGGCCGCCTTGGCCGTTCGGATATCCACGTTATTCGGGTGTTTATGCGCATAGCCAGAACTATAGCCGCCCTCGCCCTGGCCGCCGCCCTGGCCGCCGGGCCGGGCTGCGGCGGAAGCGGTTCCTCCACCATCGGCCGTTCGGCGGCCAGCGTGGCCAAGGAGAGCCGGGTGGAGAGCGGGCGCAAATACACCATCGGCCCCCAGTATGAAAGCCAATTGGAGCAGATGATCAGCCGGGAGGTGGTGGCCCTGGGCGGCAAGGACAACGTGCCCATGGAGCTCAACCGCCAGGTGCTCCTGAACATCAACTATTTTCTCAACGACGCCCGGGGCTTCATGACCAAGGGCCTCAGCCGGGGCTCGAAATACATCCCCATGATGAAGGCCATTTTCCGGCAGAAAGGCCTGCCGGAGGATCTGGTCTACCTGGCCCTGATCGAAAGCGGCTACAAGACTTCGGCCGTGTCCACGGCCTCGGCGGTGGGGCCGTGGCAGTTCATCGCCGCCACCGGCCGCCGTTACGGCCTGACCATCAACGAATATGTGGACGAGCGGATGGACCCGGTCAAATCGACCTATGCCGCCGCCGATTATCTGACCACCCTCCACAACATGTTCAACTCCTGGCCCCTGGCCATTGCCGCCTACAACAGCGGGGAGAACAAGATCCGCCGGGGCATGGAGAACTACGGGGTCAACAATTTCTGGGACATGACCGACGTCGGCGGCCACCTGGCCAACGAGACCAAACTCTATGTCCCCAGCTTCCTGGCCGCCACTTTCATCGCCAAGGACCCCGACGCCTACGGCCTGACCATCGAACTCCAGCAGCCCGACGAGTGGGAGGAGGTGGTGGTGCCCGGGGCGGTTTCATTCAAGGACGCGGCCAGCTATTGCGGCACCACCGTCGACCGCCTCAAGGAACTCAACCCCCACCTGAAAAAAGACACCACCCCCCCCGACGAGACCAATTTCGCGCTGCGCATCCCGGTGGGCGGCAGCCAGCAGTTCACCAAGGCCTACGCCAAGGCCGGCAAGGGGCAGGCCCTGGCCTCGGCCGGCCGGTCCCCCATGCCGGATTGGCAGCCGGCGGTGAAGACAGCCCAGGCCGCCAAGCCGACCATCTCCACCATCACCCACAAGGTCAAGCCCGGCGACACCCTGACCGTGGTCGCCAAGCGCTACGGGGTTTCGACGGACCTGATCAAGAAGAGCAACAACCTCAAAACCAATACCCTGGCTTCGGGCCAGATTCTGAAGATCCCGTCCGACCTGCCGCTGACCGCCAAGAAGACCACCGAATCCAGCCCCCTGATGGTGGTGGAGAACCCCAACCCCCAGCCGCGCAGCACGAGCGTGCACACCGTGGTCGCCGGGGAGAGCCTGGGAGGCATCGCCCAGAAATACAACATGAGCCTTCGGGAACTGGTGGACATCAACAACCTCGACGGCACCACCATCCGGACCGGGCAGAAGCTGAAGGTGGCCGGTTCGCCCGCGCCGGCCGCCAAGGCCGCCGAGACCAAAGCCTCCGCCGATGCCAAAACGTCCAAGGCCGCCGAGACCAAAGCCTCCACGGCCGCCGCGACGGGCAAGACCGGCACCCACACCGTGGTCGCCGGGGAGAACCTCGGGGGGATCGCCCGGAAATATGACCTCACCACCAAGGAACTGATGGCCCTGAACGGCCTCGACGGCCCGGCCATCCGGGCCGGTCAGAAGCTCAAAGTGCCCGCCGCCAAGGCCGCCGCTTCCGAAACGAAGTCCGCCCCCAAAGCCGCCGCGCCTGAGGCGAAATCCGCCGCCAAAACCGCCGCGCCCGAGGCGAAATCCGCCCCCAAAACCGCCGAGGTCAAGCCGGCCGCCGCTTCCGGCGTCCACACGGTCGCCTCCGGGGAAAACGTGGGGGTGATCGCCCAGAAATATGGCCTCACGCCCAAAGAACTGATGGCCTTGAACGGTCTCGACGGCCCCACCATCCGGGTCGGGCAGAAGCTCAAGGTGAGCGGCAAGGTTCCGGCGACCGCGGCCGGCGGAGCTTCGGACAAGAAGGCGGATACCAAAAAAACGGAGGCCAGGTCCGCCGCCACCTACAAGGTGACCGAAGGCGACACCCTCTACAGCATCGCCCGCAAGAACGATATTTCCGTCAGTGAATTGAAGAAGCTCAACAACCTGGAAGCCGACACCGTCAAACTCGGTCAGTCGCTGAAATTGAAGTAGGGCCGGTTTTTCATCCGGGCTTTGAAATATGAGTTTTTATTCGGCGGTCCTGGAGGCCGCCTTCATTTTTCGCGGCGTCGGCCGAAGCCGGACACCCGATTGTGAGGGCCCCGGCCTGGCGGCCGGAAAGCTCCCGCATCGCCTTGGATACCGCTCCGCCCGGTCCGCCGCCTTATCCATCGCAGGGCAATCGTCCGAAAGACGGGATTATGAATCGCGGCTGTCTCGGCGTCCGCCCGGGGCGCTGCCCCGGACCCCGCCACCGGCGCGGCTTCGCCGCCCGGGAGGGGAGGGCCCTGCGCGGGCCCTGCCATCTTTGCCCTGTCGGGCAATCTCAGGGTATTACAAACCTCAGTCGGTTTG
>JAVBLB010000102.1:0-8542 GCA_031553735.1 Candidatus Adiutrix sp. | reverse complement strand
CGCCCCCTGGACCCCCGAAAGGCAATACCGTTGGATCAGGCACCTGGTCGTAGCGCCGCCGGAACTCGCCTGTACGGCTCAAACACCCGGCGGCGCGGTGACGGTTTGAGCTGATAACGCCACATTCTTCCCGTCGCTTTGGCCGTCGCGGCCTGACGCAAATGTCTCCGCAGCGCCAGTTGTTTGAGCCGTACAGGCGAGTTCTGGCGCTGCTTACGGGTTATCGCGGCTTCACTGACGATTCCAAGGGGGTCCAGGGGGCGACAGCCCCCGGCGCGGGTGGGTCCAGGGTAGGGTGCGCGCAGCACCCTCCCCTGGCGGGGTCCGGGGCAGCGCCCCGGGCGGACGCCGAGACCGCCGCGATTCATCACCCCGCTTTTCGAAAGCGATTGCCCTGCCCGACCCCGCTTTCCGGTTGCCTTTTGCCGGGAGCGGTGATACCGTAAGTCTGCGTCACAAGGCCCGCCGGGGCCGTTGTCAGGCCGGGCCGCGCCGGTCGCGAGACGATTTCCACAGCATTCATAATAAAAATAAGGAAGGGGAGGACATGAAGAGGTTCGCCGCCGCTTTTCTGGCTTTGGTCCTGGCCCTGGGCGCGGTTTCGGCCGCCGCCCAGGAGAGGAAGGGCGTCATCGCCTTCGCCGTCGAGCCCAACTGGCCGCCTTTGGAATTCCTCGATCCCGGGGGCCAGGTCGTCGGTTACGCCGTCGATTACTTCCGGGCGGTCTGCCGGGAATCGGGCTATGAGGCCGAGTTCGTCAAAACGCCCTGGGAGGAAATATTCAAAGGCCTGGACGCCGGACACTACGACGCGATCATGTCCTCGGTCACGGTCACCCCGGAGCGGCGCAAGGCGATGGATTTCACCATTCCCTACTACATCGTCCGCCAGAGCCTGGTGGTGCCCCAGGGGTCTTCGGTGACCGACATCCGGCAGCTTAAGGACCTGAAGGTCGGCACCCAGGACGGCACCACGGCCACCGAGATCGTCGGCAAGGTCGCCGGGGCCGTCTCCACGCCTTTCCCGGACATCGAATCGGCCATGGCCGCCCTGGTCCGGGGCGAGATCGACGCGGTCATCTGCGAGGACGTGGTGGCTTCCAGCTTCCTGCGTCAGCCAGATTTCGCCGGCAAGATCAAAATGGCCTCGGTCATCGACACCCCGGGGGCCGAGGAACTATATGCGGTGGCCGTGCGCAAGGGGAACCTGCGGGTTTTGGTGGCCTTGAACGACGGCGTCAAGGCGGTCCGGGCCAAAGGCCTGGAGACGGAACTGCGGCGCAAATGGCTGGCCGGGGCCGGGCAATAAGGCCGGGGGAGGGGAACTATGAAACTGGGAAGCAAGATCGTCTGGGGGTTCGTGGCCACCAACATCATCTATTTGATCCTGTCGCTGTTCATCTTCCTGTCGACCCAGCCGGTCCGGAAGGATTCGACCACCCTGAGCCGGGACCTGTTGCCCATGCTGGACCAGGCCAGTCAGGTCCAGTATTCCACGGCCATGGAGGGTTACCTGACCCAGGAATACAGCCACACCATCAAAGCCGAAACCTGGGTCGAGGCCCTGACCTACAACGCCGACGTCGTCAAATATCTGGACCTTATGGAAAACAACGTCAACAGCTCCCCGGCGCTGCGGACCGGGGAGATAACCGGCGCCCTTGGGGATCTGCGCCGGAACTACCAGGACTTCCGCGACCTGGCCGAAGAGCTGCCTTCGCGCCTCCGGATCATCAACACCAGCATCGAGAGCGTGATTTACGGCCAGGACAAGTTCAACGAAGCGCTCAAAATGGCCATCGCCGATGAGGAGAGAACTCCCAGCTTCACCCCGGGCCGCAACGAGCGTCTCGGGCAGTTGCGGGCCCTGGAGAATTTCGGTGCGGCCCTGGTCATCAGCACCATGCGGGCCCGCTATGCGGGCGAGGCGGGCGAGTTCGCCCACAGCCATGAAATGATCCAGGCGGCCGAGGCGGTGGTGGACCAACTGGCCCAAGGGGCCCGGACCGAGGCCGTCGCCCAGATGGCCGCTTCTCTGAAAGATTTGGTCGCCGAAACCAAGGCGACCGTGGCCACGCTCGAGGAGAACATGAGCCTGGCCGCCGAAGAGGCCGCCCGGCGCGGCCAACTGGCCGACGCGGTCATCCGGAAGGCCGCCGACCTGCGGGAGGCCGGAGACCGGCGGGCCCAGCGGGTGGCCGCCGATTCCACCCGGACCCTGGAGAACGTCATCCTGTCCCTGGGCCTCGGGGTGGCCGTGGCCCTGGGGCTGAGCCTGATCCTGTCGTTCACCATCACCCGGGGCATCACCCGGCCGGTCAACGCCCTGATCGACCGGCTGTCCGGCGGGGCCCTGGAGGTGGACCGGGCCGCCGGCGACCTGACGCGGGCTTCGGGAACCCTGGCCGGCGGGGCCCAGGACAGCGCCCACAACCTTCAGGACGTTTCCGCGGCCCTGGAGGAACTGTCCTCCATGACCAAACGCACCGCCGAAAATTCGGTTGAGGCCAACACCCTGATGACCCAGGCCCCCGAGGCCGTGGCCCGGGCCGAGGACTCCATGGGCCGGGTCATCGCGGCCATGGAGGACCTCTCCTCCTCCGGCAACAAAATCGCCAAGATCATCAAGACCATCGACGAAATCGCCTTCCAGACCAATCTCCTGGCCCTGAACGCGGCCGTGGAGGCGGCCCGGGCCGGTGAAGCCGGGGCCGGCTTCGCCGTGGTGGCCGACGAGGTGCGCAACCTGGCCACCCGCTCGGCCGAGGCGGCCCGGAACACCGCCGACCTCATCGCCTCGACCATCACCAACATTAATTCCGGCTCGACCATGGTCAACACCACGGCCGAAAATTTCAAGACCGTGGAAACCCATTCCAGCAAGGTGGCCCAGATTCTGGGCTCGGTGGCCGAGGCCTCCCGGGAGCAGAGCCAGGGCATTATCCAGATCAATCATTCCATGACGGCCCTGGACCAGGTCACCCAGTCCAACGCCCATTCCGCCGACGATTCGGCCCGGGCGGCCGGAAGCCTGTCCGACCAGGCCGCCAGCCTGCTTTCGGCGGTGGACGATCTGACGATCCTGGTGGACGGCCGGACCGGCAACCGGACTCCGCGGGAAGATGGGCGGGTCCGCCGGTTGAATCATTCTCCGAAACTGCTGAAGAGCTGAAAACCGGGCGCCGTCGCCGCTTCGGCCGGAACGGATTTTTCCGGGGGGCGGAGGGCCCGATGAGACCCCCGGAAGAGACGGTTCGGCGTTGAATTTGGCCGACGCGGGAGCGGGGCAACGATTTTTATGGATATAGTGGGCTATTTTTCGAAAACATGTGTTTTTGCCTTGGCAATTGTGGCAAAGTGGTGTATATTATGTAAATATAGTTTAGGAGTTTATGAGGCCCTAGGTTCGGGTCCGGTTTTTCTGACGATCAGGACCCTATTCTGGGCAAGGACGGGGGATAGCATTATTCCCTGAACGGCGGTCGCCCCGTTTTGAACCGGGTGTTAGCGTCGAGAATTCCACTATGAACAGCAAGGAGAGGCAAACACATGACCAAGGCGGAACTGATCGCCCAGGTGGCTGAAGGCACCGGGCTGACGAAGGCGGCGGCGAAGGAAGCCATCGAAGCCATTTTGGGCAAAATTGTCACCACGCTCAAGAAAGAAGGCCGTTTCGCCTATTTCGGCCTGGGCGTCTTTGAAGTGGTTAAGCGGAAAAAGCGGAAAGGGCGCAACCCCCGCACCAACGAACCGGTGACCATCAAAGCCCACAAGGCGGTCAAATTCAAAGCGGCCAAGGCGTTGAAGGACGCGGTGAATTAAGCCCCCCGTCCGCAATGGACTTTTTGTTCTCAGGCCGGCCATGGGCGCTTTTTGGGGACGTGGCCATTTCCCATATGCTTCGAGTATTTTATGACGCCAACTGAGGACTTAAAGATTATTTGCGGAAACATTATTCGGACCAACATTTGATGACGCCAATGAAAAAGCCCGCTCCGCGCGGGTTTTTTCATTGGCGCCTCCCCCGGGAGCGGCGGCATCCGGTTTATCGTTTCCACCGTGTCCCGAATGGGGCAATGCGCCGCCGAAAAACGGCCCGGCCGGACTTGATCGTCCGGGAACAGGCTTAATCACCTTTCCGCCACAACAAAAGGTCCGAATGGGGTATCGGTACTCTGGCTGGTGCAGATACCCCGGTCGCGGCGGGCATTGGGAAATTACAGAAACCTCACCCGTTCGGCCAGGGGTTTCTTTTCCTTCTGCCGCCCCTCGCCGACCGGCACGCCCAGGGGCAGCACGGCCCGGACGGTCTGCCCGGCGGGCACGTTCAGCAGCTTGGCGATCCGTTCCGGCCGGCCTTCTTTGGCGGTTTCGCCGTCGGTCCAGACCGTGGCGTAGCCCAGGGCGGTGGCCGCCAGCAGAATGTTTTCCACCGCGGCGGCATAGTCCTGCACCTCAAAGGCCGTGCCCTGGTAAACCTCCACGCGGGCGCTGTGGGCCACAATGACGGCCGGGGCCGTGGCGATGCCTTTGTGGGGGAATATTTCGTGCAGTTTGGCCCGCAGGCCGGGATCGGTGACCACGGTGAAGCTGGTAGTCTGCCCGTTGAGGCCTGAAGGCGCCCGGATGCCGGCCTCCATGATTTTCGTCAAATCGGCCCGGGGAATCTCCTGATTCTTGAATTCTCCCCGATAGCTGTGCCTTTTTTCCACGACTTCAAAAAAATCCATCTTGATCCTCCTGATCGTGGCCCGCCGCGAGGGGGGCCGATGTCGTTTTGCGGCCGGGACGAAGGCTCAGCCCCTGAAGAACCGGGCGCCGCCGCGTATCGTCATGAGCGGTCTGCGTCGGCCGGGAAGAAGTCTCAGTCGCCTCCCTCCGTATCGCTTCCGTCCTGAGGGCCCGGAGCGGCCTGTTCCAACTCCGTTATCCTCCGCCGCACATGGTGTATAAACCGCCGCATGAAGCGGCAAAGAATCCGTTTGTCTTCCAGGGGCACGCTTTGAAAGAAACGCAGATCCTCATCCCGCCAGATCTGATGGCTTTGGGCGTGGGCCTCGAAAATTTTCCGTCCCCGGTCGGTCAGGGTGTAATAGACCTCTTTTTTGTTCGTTTCCATCTGGTAGCCGCCCAGGTCGCCGCGCTCCAGAAGGCGCTTGACGATTTTTGAGGCCGCCCCCCGGGTGATGGACAACTGTTCGGCCAGCTTTGAAACGTTCGGATTCCGGGTCCGGCCGATGGCGTCCAGGCAGTGGAGTTCGGACTGCCCATATTCGAAAATAAAGGGCCGGGCGGTCAGTTTCAGGAAAACATCCTGTTTTTCAGAGAGTTCTTTAAATAAATCCAAAAGTTGAATGTCAATATCCGAGTCGGCTTCAGAAGGGGTCGAGATAGCGGCATGTTTTTTTGTTTCCATAGAAACAATATAGGTATTTTCCTCGCCTTTGTCAAACCGGCGGCTACCAAGATTATTAATTGATATTTTAATAAAAATCAATCTGTTACATTATGTCAGGTCACACCAGGCTACAATGAATATTTTACGGCCCTTCTTTTTTAAAAAAAGCGCTAGATGACTATAATAATTTCTTGACAGGTTTTCGCGGGAGTGGTATAAAGGAATCAAGTTCGGAGACATGTAGATGACTATAGGATCATAGGACATCGTAACCCGTTGCTCTTCCGCCTCGACGGAAACGGAGACTCCCCATGCGGCTCATCCTCATCACCGGTTTTCTCGGCTCCGGAAAGACCACGGCCCTGTTGAGCCTGGCCCGGTATCTGAGCCGCGATCATGAGCCCAGGGAAATAGTCATCATTGAAAACGAGATCGGGGAAGCCAACGTGGACGGCCGACTCCTGGCCGAGACGACTTATGAGGTCCGCGACCTGACCGCCGGCTGCATCTGCTGCACCCTGTCCGGTCAGCTCCTGTCCGCCCTCGACGAAATCCGCCGGGATCTGAATCCGCAATGGCTCCTGGTGGAGGCCACCGGCCTGGCCCACCAGACCATCGCCGACGTCGTCCGCCAGGCCGTGCCGGGGTTGAAGCCCCTGAGCCTGGTGGTGGTGGACGCCGCGCGCTGGGAAGAGCTGATGGAAAACCTGCCGATGCTCATCAGCACCCAGGTGGAGCGGGCCGATTTCGTTTTGATCAATAAGATCGACGCGGTTTCCGAGGAAGAACTGTCCCGGGTGGAAGATGAAGTCCGGGAAATAAACGATAGCAGACCCTGCCACCGGATTTCGGCGGCGGGCGGCGACCTTGACGATATCTGGAGAAAGGTGGTCGATGATGCACACTCATGAACAGCCGGCCTCATCCCCGAAAGCTTTTCAGCCGGGCTCCGACACGACTCCGGAACCGGCGGTGGTTTCCCTGTCCCGGGTTTACCGGACCCATGGCCGGGCTCTGGAAGCCAGCGAACTGGCCCGGCGTATCAGCCTGGTGCTGGGTGAACTGGCTCTGGTGATCCGCCAGGGCGGCGGCTTCATCGGCCACATCAAAACCTTCGTCACCTTTGACCAGGGCGGCGCCCTGGGCATGTCGGTGGTGCGGGACCGGGTGGATGCCAAGGAGTTCGACTACCATCCCGAAGCGCCCGTCGCGGAATTCAAGATCGCGGTCACGGCTATCGTTTATGGATATGCCAAGGCGGAACTGACCCGCCTGGTCAGCCTCGGGCTGGCCGTCGGCCTTCCGGACTGCGCGGCGGTTCCGGCGGCCGCCCAAAAAGGAAGCCTGGTCATCCCCCTGGCCCTCAACCCCAAGCCTCTCCGGGGCGAGGGGCCGTTGCGGCAGGCACACGGCTGACCTTTTCGTGTACAATAAGTAGAACACTATCACTCAACTGCGGCCTTTGCCGGGCCGTTCCGGTCTTGGTGCGTTCAAAATCTGAAATCGCCTTTTATTTTCCGGCCCCCCCGGACCCCACACCTCAGGAGGAACACCATGAAGTACAAAAGCCTGGCCATCAGCAATCCCAACGACCTCATCTACGGCAAAGCCCTTACACCCGTCAAGACCAAAAATTACGGCCTGGAAATCGGCGGCGGCATGATCTACCCCGAACTCAATTTCACCCTGCCGCCCATGAAGCTGGAAGAAGCCAACCTCAAAGAGATGTATGGTCATTATGAGCAGATCGTGGCCCAGTCCCTCAAGCGGGCCGCCGAGCTGGACGCTCCGGGGGTGGTGCTGGAATGTGAAACCCTGCCGCCCCAGACCGAATTCCCGGCCTGGTCGGAGAACATCTGCCGGATCCTGTTGGAAGGCATGGCCGACGCCAACGCCAAATACGGCCTGAAGAGCGCCCTGCGCTTCACCCCCAACGACAACCGCGACATGCAGCGCCCCCCGCAGATGCGCAGCGGCCGCTTCTGGGAAGCCATGCTGGATACCTTTGAACGGGTCACCAAGCTGGGCGCGGACATGGTCAGCATCGAATCCATCGGCGGCAAAGAGACCCACGACGAAGCCCTCATCAAGTGCGACATCGAGCAGGTCATCTTCTCCCTGGCCGTCCTGGCCACCCGCGACATGAAGTTCCTGTGGGACAACATCGTCGGCATCTGCAAGAAGAACAACACCATCCCGGCCGGCGACTCCTCCTGCGGCTTCGGCAACACCGCCATGGTGCTGGCCGAACAGCGCCTGATCCCCAACTCTTTCTCCACCGTGGTGCGCGTTCTGACCACCGTGCGGGCCCTGGTGGCCCTGGAATGCGGCGCCATGGGCCCCAGCAAGGACTGCGCCTATGAGAACCCGTTCCTGAAGGCCATCACCGGCACCCCCATCTCCTGCGAAGGCAAGACCTCGGCCTGCGCGCACCTCAGCCCGGTGGGCAACATCGCCGCCGCCTACGCCGACCTCTGGAGCAACGAATCGGTCCAGAACATCATGCTCCTGGGCTCCACCGCCCCGGTGGCCTACATGGAAACCCTGACCTACGACTGCCGCCTGTTCAACATGGCCGCCTCTCAGGGCGAGGCCCTGCGCCTGCGCAACTGGATGGTGGAGAGCGACGCGCCCCTGGACAACCGGGCCTATATTTTCCGGCCGGAAAACGTCATTGATCTGTCCAAGGTCATCATCTCCGGCGAGAACTATTACGATGCGGCCAAGCGGGCGGCCATCGCCACGGCCAAGCTGCTGATCGAAGGCGGCAAGAAGGGCGCCACCAAGGTCGGCAAGATGGAATACAAATACCTCGAAAACATCATCAAGACCGTCGAAGCCATGCCGCTCACCGAGGGCGATTTCATCACCAAGATGCTCGGCAAGGTCGACACCACCAAGTTTGACCTGAAGGGCTATGAACTGGCCGCCTGAATGGGCAGCCGATAACGGCGATTGAGAACGGCGAAAGGGGCGGGAGTGGCGCCCCTTTCGCTTTTTGGTGCGCCCCAAAGGGGCGGGCGATTTGGAGTATGGGGGGGGGGCCCCAACCCCCCCCGGGGGGGGGGGGGGGGGGGGGGGCGCCCACGCCCCCCCCCCCCCCGCCCCGCCGCGCGGGCGAGCGCCCCCCCCCCCCACCCGCGA
>JAVBLB010000039.1:0-4974 GCA_031553735.1 Candidatus Adiutrix sp. | reverse complement strand
CGGCCGGACGCCGCCGGCCGATCCCTCGCCGAACTGGCCGCGGCCGACGGCCTGGACCCCGGGGAGGCCTGCCTGCGGCTGTTCGAGGCGGCGGGCGGCCAGGCGACGGTTTTGCTGCGGAACATGGAGGAGAGCGACCTGCGCGACATCATCCGGTCGCCGCACTGCCTGGTGGCCTCGGACGGTCTCCCGGCCGGCCCCTCCCCCCATCCCCGCCTGTACGGCAATTTCCCGCGCTTCCTGGAAAAATTCGTTCTCGAGGAAAAGATCCTGACCCTGGAAGAGGCCATCCGCAAAATAACCTCGATGCCGGCCCGGCGTTTCGGCCTGGGGCGGCGGGGTCTCTTGGAACCGGAGTATCACGCCGATCTGGTCATCTTCGATCCCGCCGGGCTGAAAGACCGCTCGACCTTCCAGAACCCCCGGCAACACCCGGAAGGCCTCTCTCACGTGATCGCCGGCGGCGAAATCGTGGCTGAAACCGGCCGGACCACCGGCCGCCGGCCCGGCCGGTTTTTGAAATACGAGCGGCCTCGCCCCAAAGATTGACCGCCGACACTTCGGACTTCACTTGCCAACGGGCGGCATTTGACCGATAATATAAAACAAGGTTGAAAAAAACGGGGTGAATCGCCCCACCGGCAATCAAGTTTACTGGGAAACGGGAGCAAGGAGGAACGCCGCATGAGACGGGAAAAGGATACCTTGATCAGATCCGCGCTGTGCTTGACGGCCCTGGCTTCACTCTTGGCCATCTGGTGGCTCCTGGCGCCGTCGGCCTGCGGCCAGGAAACCTCCGGACAGGAGACCATCCAGACGATATCCAGCCAGGAGGTCTCCGATCAGGACAGCGACCTCCTGGCCGCCCAGCAGGGCGACGTCACGGCCCAGCTCAATTTGGGGCTGCGCTATCTGCAGGGCCAGGGGGCTCCACGGAACGATATCGAAGCCGCCCGCTGGTTCAAGACCGCCGCCGACCGGGGGATGCCCGAGGCCCAGCACAACCTGGGGACCTTATATCTTAACGGTGTGGGAGTGCCCCAGAACGACGCCGAAGCCGCCCGCCTGTTCAAGCTGGCGGCCACCCAGGGTTACGCGGGCTCGCAATACAACCTCGGCCTGATGTATACCCTGGGACGCGGAGTGGACCAGGACGACAAGACGGCCGCCGAGTGGTACCAAAAAGCCGCCAACCAGGGCTATGCCGAGGCCCAGGCCGATCTGGCCCGGATGTATGAAGAAAATCGCGGAGTGGATCGCGATGACACCATCGCCGCCGACTGGTACCGGAAAGCCGCCGACCAGGGCAACGAGTGGGCCCAGTTCCGCCTGGGGAAGATGTATGTTGACGGGCGGGGCGTGAACCAGGATTATACCGAAGCCGCCCGCTGGTATCAGAAAGCCGCCGAGCAGGGCTTCGCGCGCGCCCAGAACGCCCTCGGCGACATGTATTACCAGGGGCTGGTGAACGGCAACCAGGACGCCAACCAGGCCGCCCAGTGGTATCAAAAAGCCGCCGAACAAGGCTTCGACCCGGCCCTGACCTCCCTCGACCGCATGCGCCAAGAAGGCCTCATAAAATAACCAGGGCATAGCCCTGGACCCACCGGATGCTGACGCATCCTCTCCGAACCCGCTGCGCTGGGCGGTTGAGGCCGCAACGTCTGGGTGGCCGAGACCATCGGGGTCGTCCACAGGGTGGAAGAAATGGGAGGGAGCGTCGCTCCCTCCCGGAGGCGGAAAACTTTTGTCATTCCATCGAGCGATGGATTATCGGCTGGTTATTATACGACAAAAGAGAAGAGAGAGCGTCGCTCTCTCTTCTCTTTTGCTATTTGCCGCTCCAAACGACCCCGATGGTCTCGGCCGACCAGACGTTGCGGCCGCGGCCGCCCAGCGCAGCGGGTTCGGAGAGGATGCGTCAGCATCCGGTGGGTCCAGGGCTATGCCCTGGCTCAGCCCTGGCGGTTGATGGTGCCTTCCCAGGTGCCTACTTTGGCGGAGTGGGATTCTTCGGGGGAGATCCATTTGGTGGTGACGGTCTTGACTTGGGTGTAGAAGCGCAGGCCGTCGCGGCCGAGGCAGTGGAGATCGCCGTAAAAGGACCGCTTGTGGCCGGAAAAGGGGAAGAAGCCCAGCGGCACCGGGATGCCCACGTTGATGCCGACCATGCCGCCGTCGGTACGGCGGGAGAATTCGCGGCCGTAATGCCCGCTGGTGGTGAAGATGGAGGAGCCGTTGGCGAAGGGGTTTTGGTTCATGATGGCCAGGCCTTCTTCGAAATCCCGGCAGCGCTTGACGCACAGGACCGGGCCGAAGATGTCCTCCTCGCCGACGGCCATGCCCGGCTGAACCCGGTCGAAGATGGTGGGGCCGACGAAATAGCCGTCCTCGCAGCCCCGGGGCCGGCAGCCCCGGCCGTCGAGCACCAGTTGGGCCCCCTCGGCCTGGCCCCTGGCGATCCATTTTTCCACCGATTCCTTCTGGGCCGCGCTGACCAGGGGGCCGAGCTGGGTGGCCGGGTCATAGGCCGCACCGACCACCAGTTCCCGGGCCAGCTTGGTCAGAATGGTCACGAACTCGTCGGCCACCGTCTCCTGGACCACGACCACCGGCAGGGCCATGCAGCGCTGGCCGGCGCAGCCGAAGGCCGAGTTGATGATGCGGCGGGCGGTCCATTCCAGGGGGGCGTCCGCCAGCACCAGGGCGTGGTTCTTGGCCTCGGTCAACGCCTGGACCCGCTTGCCGGCGGCCGCGGCCGCGCCGTAGACCTTCAGCCCCACGGATTCCGAGCCGACGAAGGAGACGCCGTTGATCTCGGGGTGGCTGATCAGGGCGGTGAGTTCCTCCCGGCCGCAGGTGATCAGGTTGACCACACCGCGCGGGAGGCCGGCTTCGATCAGGAGTTCCAACAGGCGCATCCCCGTCTGGGGCACCATGGTGGCCGCTTTCAGCACCATGCAGTTGCCGCTGGTGATGCAGGGGGGGATGAACCAGCCGAAGGGGATCATGGCCGGGAAATTATAGGGGGCGATGCCCAAAAAAACGCCCACCGGCTCCCGGTAGAGGGCGATGTCGTGCCCCCGGGTGGCCTCCATCAGACAATAGCCCTGCTGTTCCAGGGGCGCGCCGACGGACAGTTCGCAGGCCTCGATGACCTTGTGCACGTCGCCCTTGGATTCCTCGATATTCTTGCCCATCTCCGTGGCCACCAGGGTGGCCAGTTCGTCGAAATGCCGGTTGACCAGGTCGCGGAACTTGAAGATCACCTGGGTGCGGACGGCCAGGGGGGTGGCGGACCAGGCCGGGAAGGCGGCCCGGGCGGCGGCCACGGCCGCTTCCGCCTCATCTTTGGCGCAGATGGGCGTTTCGGCGATCTGAACGCCCAGGCTGGGGTTCATGACCGGGGCATATCGGCCGGAGGCGGATTCCTTCCATTCGTTGTTGACGCAATACCGAAGCCTTTTGACGGACATTTCTCTTCTCCTGAAAGCGGCCCGACGGCGCCGGACCCGATATGATATCTATACGGACAATACTTCCGCGCCCCGGCCGCAAAACGACGTGGCTCCGGAAACAAGCTGGGGAGGCGATTCAGTCGGTTCCCGGACGATCAATTTCAGCCAAACCGCTTTTAGGCTATCCGCCAACTTGTTGGTCGAGGGCGCATTGCCCCATTCGGGGCGCGGGGGCATATTATAACGCTTCGTAATACAGATCGATGATTTCTTCGCGGCTGGCCAGACGGGGATTGTTGCCGGGACTGCCGCTGGCCAGGGCGTCGTCGGCCATTTTGCCGACCACCGGGTCGAGCTTTTCGCGGGTGACCCCCAATTGGGCCAAGCCCGGCACTTCCAGTTGGCGGTTGATCTCCCGGACCCGGCGGGCGCCGCTCTCGGCGGTTCGCCGGGGGTCGCCGAGGTCCGGCAGCCCCAGGGCCAGGGCCACCCGGGCATAGCGTTCATAGTTTCCGGACAGGGAAAAATCCATGACCATTCCCAGAAGGGCGGCGTTGGAAACCCCGTGGGCCACATGGAAGAGAGCCCCGACCGGGCGCGACATGCCGTGGACCAGGGCCACGGAGGCGTTGGAGAAGGCCATGCCGGCCTGAAGCGCCCCCAGCATGGTGTTGCTCCGGGCTTCGACATGGCCGGGCTCGGCCCAGGCCAGGGGCAGATTTTGCGAAATAAGCTCCACCGCGCTCAGGGCCAAAAGGTCGGTCATGGGCTGGGCTTTGCGCGAGACGTAGGCCTCGATGGCGTGGGTCAGGGCGTCCAGCCCGGTGGCGGCGGTCAGCCCCCGGGGCATGCCCAGGGTCAGCAGCGGATCCACCAAGGCCACCCGGGGCATGATTCGGGGGCTGGAAATGAGCATTTTGACGTCGCGCTCGGTATCGGTGATGATGGTCACCGCCGTGGCCTCGCTGCCGGTGCCGGCGGTGGTGGGTATGGCGATGAGCGGCGGCCCGTCGTGGGTGAATTTATCCGCCCCCAGATATTCCTGGATCCGGCCCGGGTTGGCGGTCAGGGCGCCGACCGCCTTGGCCACATCGATGGGGCTGCCGCCGCCGCAGGCCACCAGCACCTCGGCCCCGCTGGCCTTCCAGAGCGCCAACCCGTCTTCAACATGGGCCAGGGTCGGTTCCTTATCGACGCCGGAATAGACGGCGAATTCCAGCCCGGCCTCTTTCAGCGAATCGGTGACCACATTGATGGCGCCGGAGGAAGCCAGAAAACCGTCGGTGATGACCAGCGCCCGGCGGGCGCCGAAGCGGGCGGCCTCCGGGCCGGCCTTCCTGGCCGCGCCCTCGCCGAAATGAATGGCGGGGGGAACCCGCAACGTAAACCCGGCCATACGAACCTTCCTTTCTCAGGCCGGGCGGCTGTCCGGGCCCCGGCGGCAATGGCGGTGAGCGACAGGTCCTGAAAATCGAGCGCCGCCGTGGGGCGGGCGCACCCGGGGCACCGCCGGGCG
>JAVBLB010000163.1:0-8548 GCA_031553735.1 Candidatus Adiutrix sp. | reverse complement strand
AAGCTGCCGGAGGCCCTGGCCGCCTCGGTGGCCGCCCAGTTGCCCCAGGTCCTGAACGCCCGGGTGGAAGCCCGCCTGCCGGAACTGTTGCACGCCCAGGTGATCGAACGGCTGCCGGAGACCCTGGCCGCCGAAGTGGCCGCCAAGCTGCCGGAAAGCCTGGCCGCCGAAGTGGCCGCCAAGCTGCCGGAAACCCTGGCCGCCGAAGTGGAGGCCAAGTTGCCGGAAGCCCTGGCCGCCAGGGTGGAAGCCGATTTTCCCGAGGCCTTGGCCGCCAAGGTGGAAGCCGAATATCCCGAAGCCCTGGCCGCCAGGGTGGAGGAGCGGTTGCCCGAGGTTTTGAGCGCCGAAGTGGAGAGCAAATTCCCCGAAGCTCTGACCGCCAAAGTGACGGAGGAATTTCCGGCCGCCCTGGCCGCCCGGGTGGAAGCCGAGTATCCCGAAGTCCTGACCGCCAAGGTCGAAGCCGCGTTCCCCGATGCCCTGGCCCATGAAATGGCGGCCCATTTCCCCGGAACCCTGGCCGCCAAAATGGAAACCGAATTCCCGGCCGCCCTGGCCGCGCAAGTGGAGGCCAAGCTGCCGGAAGCCCTGCTCCAGAAAGTGCAGGCCAAACTGCCGGAATTCCTGACCCGGGCGCTGGGCGCGGCCACCGCGGCCATCGTCGCTCCCGAAGCCTCGCCGGCGGCGCCGACGGAGTTCGACCAGACCGGCCCGGGGACGATCCTGGCCCATCACTTCACCGCCGAGGATATCACGCCGCCGGAGTATCCGCTCCCGGACGCCGCCCCGGCCGACGACCTTTTGATCACCGAAGCGCCCTTTTCCATGGACTATTCTCCGCTGGAGGAGACCCCGGCCGCCGACGAGGCCGCCCCGCTGGAATATCATTTCCCGGAAGGCGTGGATTCCGCGCGGGCGGACGATTATTTGGCCGGGCCGCCGGACGGGCACTGCCCGGAACCCGGCGCCGAACCGACGGTTCTCATCGATGACGACATCGCCCGCCTGCTGCGGGCGGCGGTCGAGTCCGACGGGGACGAGCCCGGCGGAGCGCCGCTGGCAACGGACCCGGAAGGCTTTGAAAGCCCGGCCCCCGAGACTGACGAGCCGGACTCCGCCGCGTCATCCCCGTTGGAAGATGGAGACGAGGAAGACCGGATGCCGGCCGGAGACGAAGAAGATGCGGATCGTCTCCCGATCGGCGACGCGGACGATGAAGACGCGGACCGTCTCCCGACCGGCGACGAGGACGAAGAGATTCTGGAGTTGCCCCCGGCCGGCGACGAGGATGAAGACGAGGAAATTCTCGATCTGCCCCCGGCCGAGGATGGGGACGAAGACGACGAAGTCGTGGACTTGCCGCCGTCCGAAGCCGAAGACGAAGACGAGGAAGCCCCCGCCCAGTCCTCGGCCGAATATGAGGATGAGGACGACGAAGTCGTGAACCTGGCGTCGTCCGAAGCCGAAGACGAGGACGAAGATACCGTCGATCTGCCTCTGGCCGAGGACGAGGACGACGGAGACCTGCCGTCGGCCGAAGATGGAGACGAAGACGAAGATTCCGTCGATCTGCCTCCGGCCGAGGACGAGGACGACGGAGACCTGCCGTCAGCCGAAGATGGGGACGAAGACGAAGATGCCGTCGATCTGCCTCCGGCCGAAGATGAGGACGAAAGCGAAGAGACCCCGCCCCCCCTGTCGGCCGAAGCCGAAGAATCGGCGGAGCCCGAAGTGGAACTGGCTTTCCGTCGGCCGTCCGGGCGGGACAAACCCAAGAAGGCGTTTCTGGAACATCGCCTGGCCACTTTCGAACATCGCCAGAAAATCAAGCAATTGGAAGACGACGAAGAACACGGTTCGGACGATTGACGCCATCGCGGCTCCGCGGTCAAGGCCGCGCCGGCTTTCGCTCCGCCTGAACCGGCATTGGAGAAGACATGGACAAAAATACGGCCAGAGTGCGGCTGGAAAGTAAAAGCCTGGGGCTGGGAGTGGTGCTGACCATTCTCTTCGGCGGTCTGGGCATGTTTTACCTCAGCATCTGGTGGGGGCTGATCGGGCTGTTTTTCGAAGGGCTCCTGTGGATACTGACCGTCATCAGCGGGGGTATTCTGGGCTTCTTTCTGGCGGGCTGGCGCATTCTTTGCGTCATCATCACCGTCATTTCCATCAGCAACCATAATCGGCGGCTCATCAACAGCCTGGACTGACCGTCGAAAACGGCTATTAAACATTCGCCCGGCCTCTTCGGGGCCAGGAGTTGTTGACAACCGGGCGACCGCCCCTTATTATTGAATCAGCGGGATATTTTTTCAACCCGGCGGTTCGGCCGGGCGTATGGAGGCGGTTGAATCTCCGTCTCGGCCGACGCGGCTCACCCATGACGCGGCCGCGAGGGCGCATCGCCCCTCTGGGGCTTCGGCGGGGCCACTCTGAATATGGTCGTCTACGATCTCATATGCTCTCAGGGGCACCATTTTGAAGGCTGGTTCGCCAATCTGGAAGATTTGGAACGGCAGTTGGCGGAACGGCTGTTGTCCTGTCCCGTCTGCGGGGATGAAAACCTCAGCCGGAAGCCCTCGACTTTCGGCCTGGTGAAATCATCCGGCCGGCCCGAGCCGGACCCCCCAACTCCGCCCGCCGGCGCTCCCGATCCGCGACACATACGGGAGCTGCTCCGCCAATGGGAAACGATGTCCAGACAACTGGAAAAGGAATATGACGACGTGGGATCGAATTTCGCGGATGAAGCCCTGAAAATGCACTACGGGATCTCCGATCGTCGAAATATCCGCGGCCTGTCCACCGACACCCAGGAGGATATGCTCCGCAAAGAAGGCATCGAATTTTTCAAGGTGCCTCTCTTGGCCAGAAAGAACACGCCCTCGACTAATAACTGAGCCGTGGCCCGAGAAACCAGGGCTCATGATTCAGGTTCACCGCCCGACTTTGCCGGGCCGGATTCCGCTTTATGAATGCAGTTAAGACGGACGACCTGGGAAAATCCTTCACCCACCTCCTCAAAGCCTTGGCGGACATCCTGTCCGCCGGCGGCCCGCCTTTCTCTCCGGCCCTGGAAGAACTGAAAAAACTGCTCGTTTCCCCAAAGCCCCTGGAGCCGGAGCCGGTCAAGAAAACCGCTTTCAACCTGGCCAACGTGCTGGGCGAGGTTTCCCAACGCGTGGCCAGCGGAGTGGTCGAAGTCCGGAGCGACACCGGCCCGGCGGCCGAAACCGGGGCCGCCGCCCTGAAAACTCCCGAAGCCGCCGACAGCGCCCCGGCTCTCCTTTTGGCCATCATCGGCCACCTGGTCTCCATCCGCCAGGATCAATACCGCGAACAGGTCAAGGCCCTGACCGCCAAGGTGGAGGCCAAGGCCCCCATGGAAGAGGTGCTGCAAGGCCTTCTGGATCTCATCATCCTTATCCGCGAAGACTTGTGGGAGGAACGCTCCAAGGCGTTCAAGCATATCGGCGACATCCTCAAATCCCTGGAAGCCACGGAGAAGGACCTGATCAGCACCATCTGCGCCAGCCAGACCCATCTCACGGATTCGGATCAGCAGTTCACCACGGCCATGGAAGACGGCCTTCTGGAAATAGGCTCCCTGGTCGCCCCCGGCCAGAACGATCTCGACAAGCTGTGCCAGCAGATCGCCCACAAGCTGGGTCATCTGCACAACTGCGTGCAGCACAAGAAGAAAGCGGACCAGGCCCGGCTGGAAACCCTGGCCGCCGAGCGCCAGGGCGCCGAGCAGCGCCTGGTGCGCAGCCAGCGCGACTATGAGGAATTTTCCCGCCAGAGCCACGAAATGCTCCAGGAGATCGAAACCCTGCGGGCCGTCTCCCTGCGCGACCCCCTGACCGAGATCTACAACCGGCGGGCCTATGACAGCCAGATCCTGAAGACCATCAGCGCCGTTTCCGCCAAAGATCTGCGAACCTGCGGCCTGATCGTGTTCGACATCGATCACTTTCGAAATTTCAACAACAAATACGGCCATCTGGCCGGTGATCGCATCCTGTCATACGTGGCCCGCCTGACCCGCGAAGCCCTCCGCAGCGACGACCTCATCTTCCGTTCCTGCGGCGACGAGTTCGTCATTCTCACCCCCAACGCCGGACTGGAGGCCGCCCGGGGGGTGGCCGAAAAAGTCCGCCGCTCCATCACCTCCGTGGAATTCAAACTGTTCAAGAACAGCGACTTGACGGTCAAGGTCACCGTCTCCATGGGCGTGGCCGAAATCAAACCCGGCGACGACGCCTCCTCCTTCTTCGCCCGGGCCGACCGGGCCATGTATCGGGCCAAAACCGCCGGCCGCAACCGGGTCAGCTTCAGCGCCTGATTTGAAGAGCGGGAGTCCGGAACGCACCCGCTCCGCAAAGCAAGAAACGCCACCCGCCACAGAATTGGTTTGCCATACCACTGAAAATATGCTTTAATACACGTTTGCGGGATTTCTTCCCGCCACGGTCGGAAGCTTTCGGCCTATCACTACATATGGGCGGCCCCGGCCGGCCCACGATGGAGAGCATCATGAAGCCCAACATTCATCCCAAGTATCAGGAAGTGACAGCCACCTGCGCCTGCGGCAACGAGTTCCAGACCGGTTCGGTCCTTGATTCCATCAAGATCGAAATCTGCTCGGCCTGCCACCCCTTCTACACCGGCAAGCAGAAGCTGGTCGACACCGCCGGCCGGGTGGAACGCTTCCAGCGCAAATACGCTCAGGCTCCCAAGCCCGTGGGGAAAAAGAAATAACCCCATGCCCGGATTCCTGGAGAAAAGGGTCGACGCGGCGCTTCGCCGGCGTCCGGACAGAGCGGCCCATTGGGCCGCTCTGGTTAAGTGCGCCCTGATTTCGCCGGCGCTTCTGAATGTGGACGATACCCCGCTCGCGGCTCCGCGCGGCAATGCCGGAATGAATGCCGGAATGATGGAAGCGATCGAGCCTTCATCCCGGCCGCCGCAGTCCGTCCATGACGATGGCGTGACGGCGCTTCACCCCTCTGAGGCGTCGATTGCCTGCGACCCCGCTCCGGCCGGAAAGCTTACCGTCGGCGGTCAGGCGGTCATCGAAGGCGTGATGATGCGCGGCCCGAAACGCTGGACCGTCACCGTCCGCCGGGCCGACGGAAGCCTTGAGAGCCAGGCCACCGAATATCTGGGCTGGGCCGGGAGGCGCCCGTTTCTGGGTCGTCCTTTTGTCCGAGGAGCGGTGGTCCTCCTGGAATCCATGATCGTGGGCCTCCGGGCCCTCAATTTTTCCGCCGAAATCGCGGCCGGCGACGAGGAAGACGCCAAAAAACCGAAAGATGCCGAAGATACCGGGGACCGCCCGGCGGAGAAGCCGGCCCCGACTTTGGGGTTCTGGACCCTGGCCCTGACCCTGGTCAGCGCCTTCGCCCTGGCCCTGGGCCTTTTCGTGGCCCTGCCCCACGCGGTCAGCGTGGGCCTGGGCCTGCTGTGGCACTTCGACGAAACCTCCGGCCTCTTCCACCTGATCGACGGGGCCATCAAGTTCGCGCTCTTCATCGGCTATGTCTGGGCCATCGGCCTGATTCCCGATATCGGCCGGGTCTATGCCTACCACGGCGCCGAACACCAGGCCATTCACACCTTCGAAGCCGGGGAGCCCCTCCTGCCGGACCGGGCCGCCCGCCACCCGGCCAGCCATCCCCGCTGCGGCACGGCCTTCATCTTCCTGGTCCTGGCCCTGAGCATCGTCTTTTTCGCCGCTATTTTTCCCCTGATTTTCTCCGCCGAAGGCGCTTCCATCGGCCGCACGATATTCGGAATTCTCTTGAAAATCGTCCTGATGCTGCCCCTGGCCGGGCTGGCCTACGAGGTCACCCGCCTGGCCGGCCGGGCCGCGCCGCATTCCTTCTGGCGCCTTCTGCTCTGGCCCGGGCTCCTTTTACAGCGCCTGACCACCCGCCCCCCCGACGAGCGGCAGCTCGAAGTGGCCCTGGACGCCCTGAAGCGGGCCATCTCCCCCAACTAGTTTCCATAGTATCTTTATTTTATTATAAAAATTATTACCATAATTTTTATAATTTAGACACTAGCCGCGCCAACCGGTTCGCCGGCCGGGTGTGAACCTCTTTTTCGACTCAATATTCCTGTGATCGGGCCAATCATCGACGCGGTCGCTCCCTTTGGGAACGCGGCCCCGCCGGATGATGGAAATGAAGAATATGTTCAGCGACTTTGAAGAAATCGAAAAAAATTATCAGCAGTTGGAAACCGACCTGAGCGATCCGGAAATACTGAAAGACGCCAAAGTCTTCCGGGATACCGCCCGCCGCCACAGCGAACTGGCCAAGGTGGTGGGCGCCTGGCGGCACCTGAAAAAAATCCAGGATGATCTGGCCGGAGCCCGGGCCATGCTGGCCGACGACAACCCCGACCTGCGGGAAATGGCCCAGGCCGAGCTCGACGAGTTGACCGAAGAGGAGACCCGAGCCGGCGAGACCCTGAAAATTCTGCTCCTGCCCCGCGACCCCAACGACGACAAGAACACGGTGATGGAAATCCGGGCCGGCACCGGCGGCGACGAGGCGGCCCTGTTTGCGGCCGACCTCTTCCGCATGTACAGCCGTTACGCCGAATCGCGGGGCTGGCGGGTGGAGATCCTGAGTTCCAACCCCACCGACGAGGGCGGCTTCAAGGAAGTCATCGCCCTGATCGAAGGCGACCGGGTCTACAGCCAGCTCAAATACGAAAGCGGGGTGCACCGGGTGCAGCGGGTGCCGGCCACTGAAACCCAGGGGCGCATCCACACCTCGGCCGTGACCGTGGCCGTGCTCCCCGAAGCCGAGGAGGTCGAGGTGGACATCAAGCCGGAGGAAATCAAGGTGGACGTCTACCGCTCCTCCGGTCCCGGCGGCCAGAGCGTCAACACCACCGATTCGGCCGTGCGGGTGACCCACCTGCCGACCGGCCTGGTGGTCACTTGCCAGGACGAGAAATCGCAGATCAAGAACAAGGCCAAAGCCCTGCGCATTCTGCGGGCCCGGCTGCTGGACCAGATGGAGGCCGAGCAGCGCAGCAAGATCAGCGAGGAGCGGCACAGCCAGGTCGGCAGCGGCGACCGCAGCGAACGCATCCGGACCTACAACTTTCCCCAGGGCCGCCTGACCGACCACCGGGTGGGGCTGACCCTGTACCGCCTGGGAGAAATCATGAACGGCGACCTGGCCGAGATCGTCGAGACCGTGGGCGGCCATTTCCAGGCCAAACAACTGGCCGAGGCTCATAAAAATGGCTGAAAACCAGAGCCCGGAAACCTGGACGGTGGGGCGCCTTCTGGCCACCACAACCGCTTTTCTGGCCCAGAAGGGTTCCGGGACCCCCCGGCTGGACGCGGAGCTTTTGCTGTCGAAGGTGCTGGCCATGCCCAAGGTGCAGCTCTACGTCAACTTCGAGCGCTCCCTGACCGAAGAGGAACTGAACCAATACCGCGACCTGGTCCGCCGCCGGGCCCGGCACGAGCCGGTGGCCTACATCCTGGGCCGGAAGGAATTTTACGGCCTGACCCTGAAAACCACCCCGGCCGCCCTGATTCCCCGCCCGGAAACCGAGCATCTGGTGGATGAGGCCCTGCGCCTGGCCCGGGAGTTCTGGCCCGGCCAGGCCGTGCGCATCGCCGACCTGGGCTGCGGCGGCGGAGCCATCGCCCTGGCCCTGGCCCACAGCCTCCCCCAGGGTGAGCTCGCCGCCGTGGACATTTCGGCCGAGGCCCTGGCCCTGGCCCGGGAAAACGCGGACGCCCTGGGGCTGGCCGAGCGGATTACCTTTGACCTGGGGGACCTCCTGGCCCCCCTCCCCGGCCGGACCTTTCACCTGATCTGCGCCAACCTTCCTTACATCCCCACCCCGGAGATGAAAACCCTCATGCCCGACGTGGCCGGCCACGAACCCCACCTGGCCCTGGACGGCGGCCCCCTGGGCCTGACCCTCATCGAACGCCTCCTGCGCGCCGCCCCGGACCACCTGGAACCCGGGGGCCACGTGCTCCTGGAAATCTGGCCCGACTCCCTCCCCGCCCTGGAAGCCCTGGCCCGGGAAATCGGCTTCACCCCGGCCGAGCCCATCCGCGACCTGGCCGGCCTGAACCGGATCGCCGTTCTCCGGCGCTGACTCGGTCTTCTCAAGACAATCGCTACTGAACCGCCGGGATGATGAATCGCGGCGGTCGAGGCGTTCGCCCGGGGCGCTGCCCCGGACCCCGCCAGGGGAGGGCCCTGCGCGGGCCCTACCCTGGACCCACCCGCGCCGGGGGTTTCGCCCCCTGGACCCCCTTTCAGATCCGTGGTGTAGCCGTGAGGGCCCGTCAGCAGCGCCACAACTCGCCTGAACGGCTCAAACAAGTGGCGCTGCGGCGACGACCGGTGCGGGATGGGGGCGCGGTGGCCACCACGAAGCTGGTTGGTTCGGGAAACCGCGTGCTCTTAATGACACTATGCGACCGCCATAAAACTGTTGATGTAGCACGCAACTCCGTCCCACCGTCCAAGCCGCCGTCCCATCGGTCCCCCCGCGC
>JAVBLB010000038.1:0-41931 GCA_031553735.1 Candidatus Adiutrix sp. | reverse complement strand
TTGTGGCGCTGCTGACGGGTCATTTCGATAATGGCACCCAAGCAAAATGGGGGTCCAGGGTAGGGCCCGCGCAGGGCCCTCCCCTGGCGGGGCATGGGGCAGCGCCCCATACTCCAAATCGCCCGCCCCTTGGGGGCGCACGTTATTATCAAACGGTCCCGCCGAGAAGACCGTCCCAGGCACTCCGGACGGCCTCGAGAAAAATGGCCACCTGGTAGCCGTCCACGAAACCGTGGTGCAGGTGGAGGTCGAAGGGCATGGTGACGCGGCCGTTCGGGTGGCGGGTATAGCGGCTGAGGGTCAGGCGGGGGATGGAATCGTATTTCGCGCCGATGTCGCAGGGATGGGTGACCGCGGTCAGGGGCATCCAGGGGACGCAACTGAGAAAGACGACGCCCCGCTCCTCCTCTGTGTAATAGGCCGGGGGCGCTTCCCGGGCCAGGCGCTCCCGGCGCTTTTGTTCCAGGCAAAAGGCGTCGAAGTCATCTTCGAACGGGGCGGTGGCGGACGTGAGAGTCCGGTCCGGCCGCGGGATGATGTATCTGGTTTCCACGGTTTGGTGGCGCACCACCCGCCCGTCGGCCAGCACCCGGCAGCGGAAGGCTTCGACGGCGTCGAGGGCCTGGACAATACCGAACAGGCACAGACTGAAGAAGGACCACCCGCGACGCGAAGCCGCCTCGACCGGGGCGCTCACCTCGATTTCGGTGCTGACGGAGAAATACGGAATGTCAAAGGCGCCGAAGTGGCGGTACATGGCGCCGCCCGGCCAGGTATCCAGGTCAATTTCCGTGAACATGGTTCTCTCCGAGCCCCGGCGGGACGGGGCGCCGCCGGGCGGGATACGTTTGGCCCGGGTCGCGGCCGGCCTCAGGCTTGGCGGCCCAGGGGCAGAAAATGTTCGATGTTCATGTGGAAGACGACGCCGCCGCCGGGCTGCTGGATGTCCGGCAAGTCGGTTACCGCCTCCAGGATGGCGGGCACGGCCGCCGCCTCGGCCACGATCATCAGCATTTCTTTTTCCGGGACCAGGCTGATGCCGAAAAACTTCACATCGTCCTCGGTGCCGGTGCCCCGGGCGGTGACAATGGTGCCGCCTTTGGCCCCGGCGACCCGGGCGGCGGCCATGACGTCGTCGGCATAGCCGTGGTTGACGATGACGGTGATCAATTTGTAGCCGGATTCCATGGTGGCTTCCTCGTTTTTCGTTGTCGTTTCGCCGGCCGGTCCGGGCACGCGGAAGAGCATGCCGGAGACGTCCAGCAGAATGGCCAGCCCGCCGAGTTTCTTCGGGTCCCGCCGGGCCGCCTCCTTCAGGGCCGCCAGCACCGCGTCCGTTTCCGGGCCCAGGCCGGTGAAGACCACGTCCTGGTCGATGTCGGCCAGGGAGAGCATCTGCAAAAGGCGGCTCTCGGCCAGGGCCCGGCCGGGGACGATGGTGCCGCCCCGGGCGCCCGCCGCCTTGCTGATCGCCATCAGGTGATCTCCGCGGCGGCGGTCCATGAAGCTGATGAGCAGCTTGGCCGATTTAAAGGTGTGGTGGTGCGAGGCGGTCATATCGTGTCTCCCCTGCCGGCCGGTGGTCAGTGCTCCCGGGCCTTGCGCCGGCTCAGATTTTCCTTGTGCTTGAAGATCAATCCCAGAATCTGGATGGTCACCAGGGGGGCCATGGCGATCATGGCCACCATGCCGAAGGCGTCGGTGGCCGGATTGCCGCCGCTGGCCTGCGAGGCCCCCAGCGTCAGCGACAGGACGAACGTGGTGGACATGGGGCCGGAGGCCACCCCTCCGGAATCGAAGGCGATGGCCGTGAACAGCGGGGGCGTCGGCCGGGTCAGCAAAAGGGCCAACCCGTATCCGGGGATGAGGATGTACCAGATGGACAGGCCCGTCACCACTCGGGTCATGCCCAGAACCACGGCCACGGCGATGCTCAGCGACAAGGCGGCCAGCATGATCGGCCGCCGGATGTGGCCGCCGGAGAGTTGCTCCACCTGTTCGGTCAGCACCCAGACCGCCGGCTCGGCGCAGACCACCACCGCCCCCAGGATCAGCCCCACCGGGATCAGAACGTGGGCCCCTAGCCCGCCGAGGGCGATGCCCAGCGACTGTCCGGCCGGGCTGAAGCCGCCGCCGACCCCGGTCATGAACATTACCAGGCCCAGAAAGGTATAGAAGAAGCCCAGCAGCATCCGGCGGACCTGGCTGCGGGGCAGTTTTAAAAGCGTGATCTGGAAAAAGAGAAAGATGGCTACGATGGGCAACAGCGCCATGGCGATTTCGTACAGGATATGTGGCAGGAGGGCCAGGAAGTGGGCGAGCAGCGAAACCGGGGCCGCCGCTTCGGCGCCCTGGTCCGCCGGCATGCTCAATCCGCCCGCCGCCGTCAGGCCCATGACCACCACGGCGGCGATGGGGCCGATGGAGGCCACCCCCACCAGGCCGAAGCCGCTGTCGTCGCCCTCCTTCTTTTTGGCGGTGGCGGCCACGCCCAGCCCCAGGGCCATGATGAAAGGCACAGTAACCGGGCCGGTGGTGGCCCCCCCGGAATCGAAGGCGATGCCGACGAAGGTGGCCTCCACGAAGGCGCAGGCGGCGAAAACCAGAATATAGAAAAAGATCAGCAAATTCCGCAGCGGCCACTGCAGGATCATGCGGGCGATGCCCACCAGGACGAACAGCCCCACACCGATGGCGATGGCCACCAGAAGGCGGGCCTTGCTGATGGAGGGCAGCACGTTGTTGACCTGCGTGGCCAGCACCTGGACGTCAGGCTCGGCGATGGTGATGGCGAAACCGATGACGAAGCCGGCCAGGAGCATCGGGCCGAGCCGCCGGAGGTGGGTCAGCGCGGAGCCCACTTTCTGACCGAAAGGCACCATCCCGACATCCGCGCCCACCAGAAAGATGCCCAGGCCGGCGATGATCAGCAGGCCCCCCACCAGAAACCGGGGCAGTTGCCCGGGCTCCAGGGGAGCGATGGTGAAATTCAGAATCAGCACGATGAGCATGACCGGCACCACCGAAACCGCCGACTCCTTGAATTTCTCTATAAAATTGGAATGCATATTCTTCCTCCCAGGGCAGGGCCCTGGACCCACCGGATGCAAATTACAATTCGATAGAATTGTAATGACCTTGAGATTGCCCGATAGGGCCAAGATAGCATCCTCTCCGCCCCCGCTTCGCTGGACAGCCGAGGCCGCAACGTTTGGGTGGCCGGGACCATTGGGGCGTCTACAGTGCGGTCGGTGGCGCGGTCGGGCGGTCGCGCGGGCCGGTAAAACTTCTCCGGTTGGCCGCTGCCCAACCGCGTCGCCTGTGACGGTGTCGGCTCGATATTTCGCGTCGGCGACGCGGTCGGGGCCCACGCGGCCGCCCTCCGAAGTATTACCGGCCCGCGTTCCCTTGGTTGGGTGTTTAGCGCTGCAAAAGACGGGTGGCCACAAAAAATGTCCTTCTCGAAGGGCGCTTCAGCGCCCGCCCCGCACTGCAAACGACCCAGATGGTCCCGGCCGCCCAGACGTTGCGGCCTCAGCCGTCCAGCGAAGCGGGTGCGGAGAGGATGCGCCGACAGGCGCATCCGGTGGGTCCAGGGCTCAGCCCTGGCTAGTTTTCGACTTTGATGTTGAGGGTGTCTTCGAGATAGGTTTTGAGGCCCTCGCTCTCGTTGCGGTATTTTTTGATGATGGCCCGCTCGTCTTCGGTCAGACCGACGCCATAGGCCTCCGGGGAGCCCCAGCCGAAAATGTCGTTGCCGGCCATTATCTTGCCCAGGATGCAGTTGAGCCGGGCCGAGGTCAGGCCGCGGCCGCGAACTATGGTTTCCTCGTCGGCCGGGCTGAGCCGGCCGCCCATTTCGATGATTTCGGCCATGACGGCCAGGGCTTTTTGTAGATCTTTTTCGGTCACGGCGGACTGGCCGGCGCACATGCCGGCCTGGGAAGCCGAGGACTGGCCGCCGGAAGGGCCGAAGCCGAAATTGTCATTCGCGGCCCGGGCGGGGCCGGCCAGAATCAGAAAGGCCAGTATGGCCGACAGAAGGATGGTTTTCGTCATGACTCGCTCCATGGGCAAAGCTGAATTTCGAATTATACCACAATCGGCCGCTGTAATTCGACTTCCAATCGAAAAAAACCGTTTCGGTCTTCCCCCGGACGGGTGAGGTGTGTTATTTTACGACCGGCGGCGTTTGGCTCGTGTCCCGGTCGCCGACCTGTATTTGGCGGGCGGCGATGGATTTTTCGCCCAGAGGGGAGGCGATTAAGCTTCCGCCTCGGCCGAGGCGGCCCGTCCATGACGCGGTTACGGCGGTGCATTGCCCCATTCGGGGCCAGGATCGCCGCCGCTTTTTGGGGAGGATGTTTCATAATCATGACCTGTGCTCCGGATCCGGCCGATATTTTGCTGATCAACCCTCCTTCGGGGCTGTTTTACGGCCTGGGCCCCAATTTCGCACCCATCGGCCTCTTCAGTCTGGCCGCCGTGCTGCGCGAAGGGGGGTTCTCGGTGACGGTGCTGAACGCCAACTATTTTCCGGACTACCAGACCGCTGTTCCGGCCTGGGCCGGCTCCGGGTGGCGCCGGCCGGACGAGTATTATTACGCCGACGACGGGGACAATCCGGTCTGGGAGCGGGTGCTGGCCTTCATCGACCGGGTCGATCCGAAGCTGGTGGGCTTTTCCTGCCACGATCTGGCCGTGGGGGGAGTCAAACGGCTGGCCAGGATTTTGAAAGAGCGTTCACCCGCCCGGGTGGTGGCCGTGGGCGGTCCCACGCCCGCCGGGGCGCCGGATATTTTCCAGGACTGCGCCTCGCTTAGCCCGAAGGCCGCCGGGCCCACCGTCGACTACCTCCTGACCGGGGAAGGGGAGGTCACCCTTTTGGAGCTGGCCCGGAGTCTTTCGGCCAACGGCTGGCGGCCGCAATACCCGCCCCCGGACGAGAGCGGCAAGCCGATCGCCGGCCTCCACTGGGCCGGCGGCGAGGGGTTCACGTTCACCAGCCTCCGGCCGCCGCTGGCGGACCTGGACGTCCTGCCCGATCCTGAGCGTGAATATTACTGGCTGGATTACGACGCCGGCCGGGTGGTGAAGGACGCGCAGCTCAACGGCCTGGCCACTTCCCGGGGCTGCGTGAAGGCCTGCCGTTTCTGCGGCGCCCGGACCATCTGGCCGGGCCCGGTGCGCTACCGGGATATCGGCCGGGTGCTCCGGGAGGCCGCCGACCTCCGGGCCCGCCACGGCTATGATTTCCAGCATTTTTCCATCTTCGACGATGATTTCCTGGCCCGGCCGCAACGGGTCTTCGATTTCTGCCGGGGGCTGGCCGAACTGGGCGACGACTACATCTTCCGCTGTTACGGCCGGGTCAACAACCTCCAGGACGAGGCGGTGATTGAGGCCCTGCTCGGAGCCGGCTGCCAGGAGATCTGGGTGGGGGTTGAATCCGGGTCCCAGCGGGTGCTGCGGTCCCTGGGCAAGGGCATCACCGTGCCCCAAATCCGGAAATTGGACCGCCTGTTCCACAACTATGATTTCCCATGGCTGGCCTTCATCATCCTGGGCACTCCC
Organism: Candidatus Adiutrix sp.; assembly: GCA_031553735.1. Lineage (GTDB taxonomy): Bacteria > Desulfobacterota > Desulfarculia > Adiutricales > Adiutricaceae > Adiutrix. The sequence continues at coordinate 36,357 of JAVBLB010000038.1, read as the reverse complement.
CAGGAAGACGAATCCGACATTCTGGCCACCCTGAACCTGTTGCGGGAAGGGCATTTCCCGGCTATTCAGCCTTTCACCTTCCAGCCCTATACCGGCACGGACCTGTTTCGCGAACTGAGGGAAGCCGGGCGCATAGATTACGACGACATCATCCGCGGCCACCAGAATCTGCACCAATGTTTTTCCCAACTGGTCGAGCGTCCCCGCTTCTTCGAACTGCTGGAGGAATTGAACCGACTGGCCGAGAGCCGGCGCGCGGCCTGGTTCCGGGATTTTTACCTGACGCCCGAGGAAACCGAAGCGGCCCTGGATTTGGAAAACCGGACGGCCGCCTGGTTGATGGAGCGGCCGGGCCGCTGGCTGGCTCTGGGGCCGGAGCGCCAACTGCGCTGGCTGGCGGCCCTGCGCCACTATCGGGGCATCGCGGTCGATCTGACGCCGGTCGACGTGGACGCCGGGGCGGCCAACACCACCCGCTTCGGCCGCATCGAGACCCCGGCGGAAGCGCGCGGCCGGGATTGGGCGGGCCTGTTGGTGGCCGCGCCGGCCGACCAGGCGGAACTCTGGCTGTCCCGGGCCCGGGAACTGGCCCCGGGGGCGCCGGTGACGTTCATCGGCGCCGGGGGCGGCGGCGGCCCGGAGGGGCCGCTGTATTGGCGGCGGGTGGCCGAGCTCTGCCGTCGGCGCCGGGGCTGAAGAACGACCGTACTGATCGGAAAGCCTGATGATTTCAGGAGGCGAGAGAATCTCCGTCTCGGCCGCGGCGACACGCGCATAACGAAATCACGGCGGCGCTTTGCCCCATTCGGGGCATTGATTCCTTGACGGGGGCAATGGATTTTTGTATAATTAAACCATTAAGTATTTGCCTCTCAACGGTCGGTTTTTTTCTTCAGTTCCGCGCAATTTCATATGTTTCTTCGCCAACTGAGTCATGGATACGGTTAGTCGACAATCGAATTGCCCCGGATTTCTGTAATTATATTTACCCAATAAGTTTGTTTAGTTTTTTGTTGTCTGGCCGATTTCAAAACCAGTGCTGATGACCCGATGGAAAGGACGGAGGTGATTCAGCTCGACCAACAAGTTGGCGAGTACCTGTTCCCGACGGCCAAACCTCGGCCAGACCGCTCTTCGGCGGCGCATTGCCTATTCGGGGCATAGAGCCGGGAAAAGAGGGCTTATGGTCACCAAACAGACCGCCCTGAATTTTCGCCAGACCGCGAAAGCCTCGCGCGCTGGCGTGACCACTTCAAAACCGGGTCGGGCCGGTCGGCGGCCTCTGCGCCCGGTCGACCGGATCCACCCCTTGACGGGCCTGCCCCGGTGCGTTTTCCGCCGCCATCGGTTTTTGATCGATCCAGGCGCGGTCCGCGATCTTTCCCTGACGTTCCACCCTCCCCATTTTATCTAAATAAATGGCCAGAAGCTTCCCATCAGGCGGCCGGCCCGTTCCGGCTCCACTTCCATGATGTATTCATATAAAGCATGTAAATTAATACATCGTTGATACAAGACTTGGAACTGCTTTCGAGGTCGGCGGCCCCTATCCTCATTCCGGTCGTGGCCTGGTTTCCAGTTCGGATATCCGGGCGACGCCCCCGCCAAGGGGTTCTGAACAGGAGAGTGCTTTATGGAAAAATGCAGCCTTGAAGTCGCTGAAATATCAGCGCGCCTTGACCGTCTGCCGCGAGCGAGATTTCACTACAAACTACTGGGCATCAATGGCGCCGCCTGGGCTTTCGATGCCTTCGACGTGGGCCTGGTGACTTTCGTGGCCGCGAAGCTGAACCAGAGCTGGAACCTTTCCCCGGAACAAACCGGCCTGTTGCTCAGCGCCGGTCTGTTCGGCATGCTGGCCGGGGCCATCCTGGCCGGCCCCCTGGCCGACCGCTTCGGCCGCAAGGCCATCTTCCAGTGGACCATGCTGGTCTTTTCCGTATTTTCGATCGCCTGCGCCTATACCCCCACCGGCCATATATACCTGCTGGCCGTCTTCCGCTTCCTGGTCGGCGTCGGCCTCGGCGGGGAAACGCCGGTGGTCACCTCGCTTCTGGGTGAATTCGTGCCGGCCACCCACCGGGGCAAAGTGCAGGGGCTTCTGAACTGCTTCTGGGCCGTGGGCTGGCTGGCCGCCGCGGCCACGGCCTTCTTCCTGATCCCCAACTTGGGACCGGAAAGCTTCGCCACCCGGATCGTGCCCGACGGCGAGGGCTGGCGGGTGGCCTTCCTGACCGGGGCTTTGCCCGCACTCTATATCTTCTATATTCGCCGAAACCTGCCGGAATCGCCCCGCTGGCTGGCCGGCCGCGGCCGCTGTGACGAGGCCGAAGCCATCGTCACCTCCATCGAGGCCGATGTGGCCAAAACCCAAACTTTCGGGCCGGTGGACCCGGCGGATGTGGAACGCCACCGCAAACAGCCCGGCAAGCTGCCTGTGGTCACTCTTTTCCAAGGCAAATACCTCCAGCGGACCATCGTGATCTGGACTATGTGGTTCTTCGGCATGGCCGCCTATTATGGCCTGTTCGCCTGGCTGCCGTCGCTTCTGGCCCGGATGGGGCACAGCCTGGACAACGCCTTCCTGCAGATCATGCTGATGCAGGTCTTCTACGTGCCCAACCAGGTCCTGGCCGCCTACATGATCGACCGCTTCGGGCGGAAAAAAATCCTGATTTTCAACCTGGTGGCCTCCGCCGCCTGCACCCTGGTCTACGGCTGGGCCATCGCCAACGAGATGGGCACGGGCGTCATCCTGAGTCTGGGCTGCGTGATGGCCTTCTTCGTTTCGGCCATCCTGGCCATCGCCTATACCTATACCCCGGAGCAGTATCCCACCAGCATCCGGGTGACCGGCACCTCCTGGGGCGCCGCCGCCTCCCGGGTCGGGTCGATGATCATGCCGTCGCTGATCGGCTTCATGCTGGCCCGGACCGGCATATTCCCCATCTTCGTGCTCATCAGCTCGTTGTTCCTGGTGCCGGCCGTGGTGGTGGCCCTCATGGGCATCGAAACCAAGGGCATGTCGCTCGATGAAATTTAACGGCGACCGGGGAGCGGCGGCCCGGGGCTGAAGGGCCCCGTTCTCCGGCCTTGAAGTCAACGCCTCGGCCCCGCCTTTGCAACTCCGGGATATGCGGAGCTTAAAAGGCGGGGCCGAGGCATTTTTTGCGGCGTAAAATCAGGATAGTCAACCGATTATTATAAAAATGCCATGTGACGCATCACTTGATTAGAAAGGAATCAGCACCCGCGGCCAGAGGATGACGGCGGCGGTCAGCAGCATGATGACCGCCACGTAGGGTATGGCCGCCACCGACAGTCGGCCCAGGTCGGAGCCGGAAAGGCGGGCGGCGATGAAGAGGTTGCCGCCGAAGGGCGGGGTGAGAAAGCCGGCCTCGCAGCAGAGGATGAATACCAGCCCCATGACCAGGGGATCGACCCCCAGAAGGCGGGCGATGGGCAGGAAAATGGGGGTCAGGATGGCGATCATGGAGATGGTGTCGGCGATCAGCCCGCAGAGGAAGAGGGCCCCGGCCATGATGAAGAGAAAGCCTTCCGGGCTCCCGGCCAGGGTGGTCACCTGGAGGGCCAGGGCCTGCGGGGCGCCGATGATGGCCAGATAGCGGGCCAGGGCCGTGGCCGGGGCCAGGAGGATGACCGCCCCCCCGGCCAGGAGGGCCGTCTCGGTCAGGGCGGCTTCGATGGCCCGCCAACCCAGCCGGCGGCGGGCCAGGCCGACCGCGAGCACCCAGAACACGGCCGTGACCGCGGCTTCGGTGGCGGTGAAAACTCCGCCCCAGATGCCGCCCAGGATGACGATCGGCAGGGCCAGGGCGAATTTGGCCCGCCACAACAGGCTCCCCAGGGGCGTCCGGGCTTCCCCGGAAGGCGGGTCGACCAATTTTCGCCGCCGGGCGTCCAGGGCGGCGGCCAGCATCAAGAGGCCGGCCAGTATCAGGCCGGGCAGAACCCCGGCCAGAAACAGCCGGTCGGCCGGGACGTCCGCCTGGGCCGCGTAGATGATCATGGGAATGGACGGGGGAATGAGGATGCCCAGGACCCCGCCGGTGGCGGCCATGGTCCCGGCGTAATCTCGAGGGTAGCCGGCCCGGAGCATGGCCGGAATCATGATGGCCCCCACCGCGGCCGTGGTGGCTCCTCCCGAACCGGACAGGCAACTGAAGAACAGGCAGGCCAGGATGGTCACCAGGCCCAGCCCGCCCGGGGCCCGGCCCACCAGCCGCCGGGCGCAGGCCACCAGTTCTCCGGTCAATCCGGAAGGCCCCATCAGGCTCCCGGCCAAGACGAAGCCGACGATGGCCGACAGCGGCAGGTTGTCCAAACCCCGCCAAAGGGCTTCGGCGGCCAGGCCGGGGTTGTGCCCGGCGGCCAGAAGGCCCCCCACGGCCGCCCAGGCCAGGGCGGCCGTCAGCGGCACACCCACCCAGACGGCGATGACGAAGACGATGAGGGCGGTCATTCGGTTTCGGCCTCCGCTCCCGGGGCGGCCCCGGTTTCCGGCCCCAGGACGCAGTCGCGGAGGAAAACCATCAGGAAGGCGATGGGGGCCGCCAGCATCAGGTGATTCTGGTTCAACCCCAAAATGGGGGTCGGCAGGGGGAAGGCCCGGTGGGCCAGAATGTTCCAGAGGGTCAGGCCCGCCAGGCCCAGGCAGGTCAGGCCCCACAGCCGGGCGGCGAGGCGGGGGCGGAAGCGCCGGAGGCCGGCCGGCCACAGCCGGTCCGGCATCTGAATCCGGATCATGGCCCCGCGTTTGGAGGCCAGCGGCAGGCTCAGAAAGACGCTCCAGACGAACAGGGTCCGGGCGACTTCATCGGTCCAGGTCAGGTGGGCGCCCCAGCCCAGGGCCCGGCCCGCGACCTGCACGGCCAGCACCAGCATCAAGAGAGCCAGGCAAAAAGGCCCGGCCCGGTCTTCGATCAGGGTGAACAGGCGCCTCATGGCTTCATGGCTTCCCCGGCCCGCCGCACCAGGGCCTCGCCATCGGCCGGGTCGCCCCGGCCGATGATTTCATAGGCCGCCGGCCAGGATTCCCGGCCCCGGGCCCGCCACTCCTCGAAATCCGTCGGCCGGCCCAGGAATTCCATGCCGGCCTTTTCCATGATGACCCGGTCGCGGGCCAGGAAGTCCGGGGCCACCGTGTTCCATTCATACAGGCTGGCTTCGCGCCCGGCTTCCAAAATGGCCGTCCGGAGGTGTTCGGGCAGGTTGTTCAGCCAGTTTTCCTGGACGATGACGAAGCCGACGTGGAGCCCCGTTTCGATATCCAGGGCGTATTTCTGAACCTCGTAGAATTTTTTCAGGGTCACCAGGGAATAAGCCGACTCCTGGCCGTCCACCAGGCCCTGGGCCAGGGCGCTGAAAGTTTCGGCGAAGTTGACCGGCACCGGGGTCAGCCCCAGGGAGCGATACAGGGCCAGGCCCTGAGCGCTGGCCGGAAGGCGGATTTTGAGCTTCCGGGCCCCGGGGAGGTCGGTGACCCGGTGCCGGGCGTCGGTGGTCAGGTTGCGAAAGCCTATCTCGTGGATGAGAACGATCCGGCAGCCCGATTCCCCGATGACCCGCCGGTTGGTTTCATCCCACAGGGCCAGGGCGGCCCGGTGGAAAGCCTCCCGGTCCTCGAAGAAGTAGGGCATGTTCATCCAGCCCGCCGAAGGGGCGAAAGTGGCCATGGTGTTGGAGAGCAAAGTGGCCATCTGGATGGAGCCGCCCTGGGTCAGCCGCACCGTTTCGGGCTCGTCGCCCAGGGCCAGGCCGGGGCGGTATTGAATGTCGAAGGCCCCGGGGGCCTTTTCTTCGATCAGCTCCATGAAGCGGGCGAAGGTCACGTGGGCGAAGTTGTCGCCCTGGTTGCCGCTGGAGGCCAGGATGAGGGGGATTTTGTTTTGGGCGGGGGCCGGGGCCGGCCAGAGGAGCAGGCTGAAGAGGAGGCCGATGACGAAAAAAGGCTTCACGAAAACTCCTTGAGATGCGGTCATTTGGAATTGAAGGTTGGAACGATTGATGCCAAGGTACGATCAATTGTTGACCCGCCGACTGGACGGGTGGAGGCGACTATCCCCCCGTCCCGGCTCATTGCCCCGAACGGGGCGATGAGCCGTCGTAACCGCGTCATGGACGGGTTGCATCGGCCGAGCCGAAGGCTCAACCGCCTCCACCGAAGATGGCGCGGACGCGGCGGCGCATTGCTCCTTCAGAGGGTAGAGAGAGGCGAAGCGGCATTTTTTCCAGGGCGGCCCGCAGACAAGCCTTGTGCTCACGCATAAAGTGATGTATATTATAGCAATACCCTTCGGGCGATGGCAATAGTCTTTTCCATCGAAGGTCGGAGGTGATTGAGCCTTCGTCCCGGTCGCCGCGCTCGTTCATGCGCGCGGCGGCGCAGGGCCCCTTCGGGGCCAAGTCAGCGGTGTTTTCGCTCTCATCCCGGCCGCTGAATCGCAACCCCCCAAATGCTTCGGTGGCGCCTGACCCCCGCGGGCCCGACGGGTGGCGAACTGTTTTCCGTTTTTCCAGGCCCGGGCGGCCCGATACCGAGCCCGGCAATCATTTCGGCAGGAGTAGAACATGATAGAGATCAGGTTCCATGGCCGGGGAGGGCAGGGGGCGGTCACCTCGGCCGAGCTCATGGCCCAGACGGCCATCGGCAGCGGCAAATACGCCCAGGCCTTCCCCAGTTTCGGTCCCGAACGGCGGGGCGCGCCGGTAACGGCTTTTCTGCGCATTTCCGACCAGCCCATCCGCATCCGTGAAAAAGTATACACCCCCAACGTGGTGGTGGTGCTGGACCCCACGGTCATGAACGTGACCAAGGTCGATGCCGGGCTGGCCGACAGCGGTTTTCTCATCATCAATTCGGCCCACCCGGTCGAGGGCATCCGCAAGCAATACGGGTTTAAGCAGACGATCGCCACGGTCGACGCCTTGTCCATCGCCCTGGAAGTGCTGAAAGTGCCCATCACCAACACGGTCATGATGGGGGCCCTGTCGAAGGTCATGGGCGTGGCCACTCCCGACCAGGTGCGGGAGCCGCTCCTGCACCGTTTCGGCCCGGCCCTGGGCCCCAAGAACCTGGAGGCTTTCCAGCGGGCCTATGATACTACCAAGGTGGAGGCCTGATTATGTCCAAGAAAACGCCCATCACTATGGAAGCGACCGTCAAGGTCGGCGACCTGCCTTTCGGCTTCACCGCCCGGCCCGGCAGCACCCGGAATTTCAAGACCGGCGACTGGCGTTCGGCCCGGCCGGTTCTCGACCGCGAAAAGTGCGTCTACTGCGGGTTCTGTTACATCTACTGCCCTGACGGCGTCTATGAGGACATGGGGCCGGAGGAGAAATATTACCGTGCCGATCTGGATTACTGCAAAGGCTGCGGCGTCTGCGCCCAGGAATGCCCCAAGCAGTGCATCCAGATGGTGGTTGAGGAGGTTTAAGCCGTGAAAGTCACCGATAGCTCCAAACCGGTCGGCCTGGAGGTCTCCCTGGCCGTGGCCGAAGCGGTGAAGCTGGCCGAAGCCGAAGTCGTCGCGGCCTATCCCATCACTCCCCAGACCCACATCGTGGAACACCTTTCCGACCTGGTGGCCAACGGGGAACTGGACGCCGAATATGTGCCGGTGGAATCGGAACAGTCGGCCATGAGCGCCTGCATCGGCTCTTCGGCGGCCGGGGCCCGCACCTTCACCGCCACCAGCTCCCAGGGCCTGATGCTGATGGCCGAGATGGTCTTCATCGCCCCCCTCCTGCGCCTCCCCATCGTCATGGCCGTGGCCAACCGGGCCATCTCCGGGCCCTTGAACATCTGGAACGACCACTCCGACATCATGTCCATCCGCGACTGCGGCTGGATCCAGATCTTCGCCGAAAACGGCCAGGAAGCCACGGACCTCAGCATCATCTCCTTCCGCATCGCCGAAGACAAGAACGTGATGATGCCCCTGATCCTGAACCTCGACGGCTTCACCCTGACCCACTTCATCGAGCCCATCGTCTTCCCCGAAGCGGCCCGGGTCCGGGAATACCTGCCGCCCTACGTGACCGACCACAAGCTGGATGTCGCCAAACCCATCTCCATGGGGCTCCTGGGCGCGCCGGAGGTCTTCACCGAGGCCAAGAAAGCCATGGACAACGCGCTTTTGGCCACGAAACCCCACATCGTCAAAGCCTTTGACGAATTCGCCGCCAAGTTCGGCCGGAAGTACAACCTGGTGGAGAGCTACCGCACCGAAGGCGCGGAAACCATCATCGTCACCATGGGCTCCATTTCCGAAACGGCCATGGCCGCGGTCGACGAAATGCGCGAGGCCGGGGAAAAAGTCGGCCTGGTGCGGCTGCGCCTGTGGCGGCCCTTCCCGGTTGAGGAATTCCGGGCCGCCGTGGCCGGAGCCAAAAACCTGGCCGTGGTGGACCGTCACTTCACCCCGGGTTTCCCCGAGGGGCCGGTGGCCACGGAAATCCGGGCCCTGATGTATCACGAGGAAAACCGCCCCCGGATGAGCAACTTCATCCTGGGCCTGGGCGGGCGCGACGTCCCGCGCAACCACTTCAAATATATCGTCGAACAGGTCAAGGATCTCGGGGCCACCGGGCGCCAGGGTCGCTATGAAATGGTGGGGGTGCTGGAATGACTATGGAACGCCTGAACTCGGCCGCCGTGCCGTTCGAGAAAGTGACGGCCAAGACCTTTCCCAAGGGGCCGGATTCCCTGGCCTCCGGTCACCGGGCCTGCCAGGGCTGCGGCGAAGTGCTGGCCCTGCGTCTTCTGCTGAAGGCCCTGGGCCGCGATTTCGTGGCCGTTTCGGCCACCGGCTGCATGGAAGTCTGCACCGGCCCCTTCCCCCAGTCCGCCTGGGAGATGCCCTGGATCCACGTGGCCTTTGAAAACGCGGCCGCCGTGGCCTCGGGGGTCGACGCCGGCAACACCATTCTGCGGCGCAAGGGCAAGATGCCCGACAAACGCATCCCGGTGGTGGCCATCGCCGGCGACGGCGGCACGGCCGACATCGGCATCCAGGCTCTTTCCGGAGCCCTGGAGCGCTATCACGAAAACTTCATCTATATCTGCCTCGACAACGAGGCTTATATGAACACCGGCATCCAGCGCAGCAGCGCCACCCCCTTCGGGGCCAGCACCACCACCTCGCCGGCCGGCAAGTTCTCCAAAGGCCAGAACACCTGGAAGAAAAACATGCCGGCCATCGCCGCGGCCCACAACATTCCCTATGTGGCCACGGCCAGCCCGGCCTTCCACCTGGACATGATGACCAAGATCCGCCGGGCCGCGGCCATCCCCGGGCCGGCCTACATCCACGTCTACGCCCCGTGCCCCACCGGCTGGCGGATGAAGCCCGAGCTGTCGGTGGAAAGCGCCCGCCTGGCCGTCAACAGCCGGGTCTTTCCCCTCTACGAGGTCATCGACGGCCAGTACGTCATCAACCGCAAGGTTGACAAGCCCATCGCGGTGGCCGAATACCTCAAGGCCCAGGGCCGTTTCAAGCACCTGACCCCGGCGGATGTCGAAAAGATCTCCGAACGGGTCAATTATGAATACGAACACCTGGTGAAGCTGTCCGAAACCTTCACCGAACCCCTGTTCTAAGCCCCGGCGGGTTTCCGCGTCGCCCGCGTCCGGTCATGACCCGGATGCGGCGGCCGGAAAAACGCTCCATCGCCCCCATTTCGGGGCCTGCTCCATTCCGGATGGAAGAGCGGCCCCCTGAAGTCTGAGCCGGCTTCAGGGGGTTTTTTGTAACCCAAAACCCAATTGTTGACAGGCAACCCTTTTTCTTGAGATTTGACACGCGATTCGCGGCTCCAGGTTTATGATGCGATACGACTTTGATGTGGTCATTCCCCGGAAGAATACCGATTCCCTGAAATATGACACCGCCCCGGAACGGGGCAAGCCCGATGATACGCTGCCCTTGTGGGTGGCCGACATGGATTTTCAAGCCCCGCCGCCCGTGCTGGAAAAGCTGATGGACATTACCCGCCACGGCATTTTCGGCTATACCGACCCCGGGCCCGGTTATTATGAGGCCGTCCGGCGCTGGTTCGGCGACCGTTTTGATTTTCACCCGGAGCCGGATTGGGTGGTGCCGGTTCCCGGCGTGGTTTCCGCCCTGGCCCAGGCCGTGCGGGCCCTGACCGAGCCCGGCGAGGCCGTCCTCATCCAGGAACCGGTCTACCGGCCTTTTTCCCAGGTGGTGCTGGCCAACGGCCGCCGGCTGATCAACAACAGCCTCTTGTATGAAAACGGCCGCTACCACCTCGACCTGGACGATTTCGAGGAAAAGATCATCGACCACCGGGTGCGGCTGTTCATTCTTTGCAGCCCCCACAATCCGGTGGGCCGGGTCTGGACCCGGGCCGAACTGGAAGCCCTGGGCCGTATCTGTCGGCGCCACCGCTGTCTGGTGGTTTCCGACGAGATCCACTGCGACTTCGTCCGGCCCGGCCACCGTCACCTGGTGTGGGCCTCCCTGTCCCCGGAACTGGCCGGCAGTTCCATCATCTGCACCGCGCCCAGCAAAACGTTCAACCTGGCCGGCCTCCAGGCGGCCAACCTCTTCATCCCCAACTCCGGGCTCAGGGAGAAAATCAAGAAAGAACTGGCCCGCAACGGCTATGGCCTGCCGAACACCATGGGCCTGGCCGCCGGCCGGGCCGCCTACGAGCACGGCCGGGAATGGCTGGAGCAACTGCTGGAATATCTCGAAGGCAACCTGGCTTTTTTGAAGGAACGCCTGGCGGGATATACCGGGGTCCGGGTGGTGGAACCCGAGGCCACCTATCTGGTCTGGCTGGATTTCAACCACCTGGGGCTTTCGACTCCGGCCCTGGACGATCTGGTCTCCCGACAGGCCCGCCTGTGGCTGGACGAAGGCGCCAAATTCGGCCGGGGCGGCCAGGGTTTTTACCGCCTCAACCTGGCCTGCCCCCGGTCGGTGCTGGCCGAGGCCCTCTCCCGCCTGACCGCCACCCTGGATTCGTTGGGCTGAAAAAGCCGGGATCGCGCATTCCCGCATCAGAGAGGTTGATACCATGAAGTTTTTTCCGAAATTGATCGCCTTGGGGACGGCGGTGGCTATTCTGGCCGCCTGTCATCTCCCCGTTTCAACCGGTTCCGGCGCCGACGGCCAGGAACGGTACACGCAGGCCGTAAAATCGTGGCAGGGCGCGAATATCGAAGACCTCAGGTCGGCCTGGCCCCGCTCGCGATTCAAAGAACAGACCACGGCCTCCGACGGGTCCCCGATGTATGTCTTCATCTGGACGGAGGAAACCTACCGGGAAGCCGAACAATACTTCGATCACGCGCATAACGAGTGGGTGGACAAGACGCCCGCCGGCACCGAACTGTTGATCTGTGAAACGAGATTCATAACCGACTCTCAAGGCCTCATCACCGACGTCCGCCCCGGCTCCTACCAGTGCGGCCAAATGCCCCCCCCATCACCTCGCCCCAGGGCATAGCCCTGGACCCACCGGATGCTGGCGCATCCTCCCCGAACCCGCTTCGCTGGGCTTCGGTGGCCGCAACGTTTGGGCGGCCGGGACCATCTTGGTCGTTTGCAGGGGGAGGTGGGGGAGGGAGCGACGCTCCCTCCGGGAATGAAAGGCTTTTGCGTTCGGGACAAGCGCTGAATTGAAGATGGATGGTTTTGTGCAAAAGAGGGAGGGGAGCGTCGCTCCCCTCCCTCTTTTGTCTTGGCCCTGCAAACGACCCAGATGGTCCCGGCCGCCCAAACGTTGCGGCCTCCGCCGCCCAGCGAAGCGGGTTCGGAGAGGATGCGCCGGCAGGCGCATCCGGTGGGTCCAGGGCTCAGCCCTGGTGGCGGAGGTTTTTGGCGGCTTTGGCGGTGAGGTCGCTGATTTTTTCGGCGCCTTCGGCCAGGAGATCCTTGGCCTGATCGGTGGTTTTTTCGACTGAGTGCCCGGCCTGGCCGGCTTTCTCTTCGGCCCAATGACGGGCTTCGGCCGCTTTTTCCGCAGCCCCCTCCCGGACATCCCGGGCTTTTTCCGCGACGGTATCTTTTACTTTGGCGGCCAGGTCGCCGGCGCTGCGGGCCGCGTCGGCCACGGCGTCGATGGTCTTGTCAGTGGCTTGATGGACAGCGGCTTTTATCTTCTCCTCTTTGGGGGTGACGGGGTGATCGGACGACATAAGGCACCTCCGAAGGTGGGTTGCTCTCCCGCATGGGAGGCTTTTATTGGATCATACCAAGAAAATATCCGACCGTCCAGCCGCTCCCGCTTGGTGAAGGCGGCCGCCGGTCACTCCATGACCGTCGAGACGGCGCAGAGGACCAGAGCCAGGGCCAGGACGAGCTTGACCGCGCGGTGATGGCTGCGAAACAGGTTCTGCAGGAGCGACCCGAAGCCGGCCCAGGTCATGGTGCCCAGAAAACCCATCAAGGAGAGGATGAGGACGAAAAGCCCCACGCTCAGGGCCGAGCGGTAATGGGGCAGCACGAAAACCGACAGGGCGGTCAGACCGTAGATGATGACCTTGACGTTGACCAACTGCATGATCAGGCCGGTCCAGAGACTGTTGACCGAGGCGTTCGGGCCGTTCGCGCCGGGGGCCGGTTCCCGCCAGACCAGCCAGGCCAGCAAGAGCAGGTAGGCCGCCCCGGCCCGGCGCAGCCAGGGTTCGATTTCAGGGATGGCCGCGTACAGAAGGCCGCTGAGGCCGGCGCAGGCGCTCATGACCACCAGAAAACCCAGGAAGACTCCGAAGCAGAAGCGGATGGAACGCCGGAACCCATAGTGGCCGGCGTTGTTCAGGGCCATGAAGTTGTTGGGCCCGGGGGTGAAGGCGGTCAGGGAGATGTAGGCCAGAAAGGCGGCCAGATTGGGCATGACCAGGGACATGTCGAGCCTCCTTGACCCCGGGGGTGGAGTCGGTTATAGTGGACATAATGAACGATATATCGTCCGTTCGATATACTGTACGATTTGTCCATTATTTTGTCAAGGCTCAAAATAGGGCGAATCCGCCTTGAAGACGAAGATTCGAACACCTTCATTACGGTCGAGGGAGTTTTTGGTGAATCAGGATATCAACCGGCTGGTGGCCGACAACCTGCGCTTTTTGCGTGAGGAGCGGGGTTTGAGCCTGGCCGCGGCGGCCAAATTGGCGGGAGTCAGTAAAAGCCTCTGGAGCCAGGTCGAGCGGGGGGAGGTCAATCCCACCATCTCTACGTTATGGAAGATCGCGGTGGGGTTGAAGGTTTCCATCACCCGGCTGACCACCTGGCCGACAGCCGAATTTGAGGTGGTGGACACGGCTGATCGGACGCCGTTGGCCGTGGATGCGGTCGGTTTCCGCAACTATCCTCTGTTCGAGCTGGAGGAGGGCCGGCCGTTTGAACTGTATTATCTGGAATTGGATCCCGGGGCGACTTTGACCGCCGAGCCCCACCTGCCGGGCTGCCAGGAGTTCATCACCCTCTTCGCCGGCGAACTTACGGTGCGGGTGGCCGACCGGGAATTGCGGGCCGGTACCGGGGCGGCCCTGCGGTTTCCCGCCGACCGGCCCCATGCCTACTTCAGCACGGGCACGGAAACGGCCCGGCTGAGCATGGTCATTCATTACGCCGCGCATTGAAACGGCTTGAGTCCGCCGGTCAGCTCCAGATGAAGCCTTCCGGTTCGGCGGTTTCGTCCTGGTCGCCCCTGGGGTCGTCCGGGGGAGTGGGGCGGCCGGCCGGGTCATAGTCCTCGGGCACGATGTCGGTCCAGTTGATGATTCGGCGGGCCGCCCGCAGGGGAAAGATGCCGAGGCCGGCGGTGTTGAAATTAGCGAAGGAAAAGTTCACAGTTTGCTCCTTTTCGGTTGATATTACCGTTTTATTATCAAACGCCCGGGGTCGCCAGCCAGCTGAGGCCGACCAAGACTGCCAGAAACAGCAGGATGACCAGTTTCTGCTTCGGGCTGGTGCGGTATTCGGGGATGGGGTTATTTGGAACCGGGGCCACCTGACCGGCGCCGAAGGCCCCGGTCAGGGCCTCCATCTCGGCCGGAGTGAGGGCTGGGCCCTCCTGGCTGTTGGCCATGACGGCGTTCCGAATTCGTTTCCAACTTTGGATGATGTTCATATTCGCCTCCTTTGGCTTGGTTGTATGACTGTTCATAGAATAGACGCGTTATGTGACAACCAGGTTACAGAAGCATGACATTTCAATGAATTTTTCCTGGATTTTCTTTGCCTGGCCGCTTGTTTGACGGCCGAAGGCGAGACGGCCGATGATTCGAAAACGCATCGATTCCTATTCAATCTTGAATATTCAACGGAGCTCTCCATAAAAATAGCTTGATTTCATTTATAAAGTGTCGTGGCACACTTCCTGCTGCCCTGTCAGCTCGTCAACCCCGCCCCGGAAGGGCCGGGCGCCGTTCCGGATTTCGTCCCGGTCGGGACGAAAGATCGGACGCCTCCGCCCTCCCTCTGAAACAAAGGAGCCGGACACCTATGCTGAAGACACTCTTCACCCCCCTGACCCTCAAGTCGATCACTATCCCCAACCGCCTGGCGGTTTCACCCATGGTGACCAACTACTGCCACCCCGACGGCACCGCCTCCGAGCGCTACCTGGCCTATCACGAGGCCAAGGCCCAAGGCGGCTTCGGCCTCATCATCACCGAAGATTACGCCATCACCCCCCACGCCCGGGGCTTCGTCAACGTGGCCGGCCTCTGGGACGACCGGCAGATCGAAAGCCACAGCGAACTGCCCCGCCGGGTGCACCGGCACGGCGCGAAAATCCTGGCCCAGATCTACCACGCCGGCCGCCAGACCAGTTCCGCGGTCATCGGCCGGGCCCCGGTGGCCCCTTCGCCGGTGCCTGACCCATATAGTCAGGAGGTGCCCCGGGAACTGACCGTGGAAGAGATCGAGCAAATCGTGGAGCAGTTCGGCGACTGCGCTTGGCGGGCCCGGGAATGCGGGTTCGACGGCGTGGAAATCCACGGCTCCCACGGCTACCTCATCGCCGAATTCATGTCCCCTTACGCCAACAAACGCACCGACGACTACGGGGGCCCCCTGATGAACCGGCTGCGCTTCCCCCTGGCCGTCATCCGGGAGGTTCGCCGGCGCTGCGGCGACGATTTCCTCATCGATTTCCGCCTGGCGGCCGACGAGTTCGTCCCCGGCGGCCGGACCATCGAGGGCACCAAAACCATCGCCCCGATCCTGGCGGCGGCCGGGCTCGACCTGATCCACGTCTCCTGCGGCGTCTATGCCAGCATGGCCCGATACATCCCGGCCCAGAACGTCAGCCAGGCCATGCTGGCCCACTTGGCCGGCGAGGTGAAGAGCGTGGTGGACATCCCGGTGATCACCGTCGGCCGGCACAACGACGTTTTCGTGGCCGAGCAGGTGCTGGCTTCCGGCCGGGCGGATTTGGTGGCCATGGGCCGTCAGTCCCTGGCCGATCCGGCCACCCCGGTCAAGGCCCGGGAGGGGCGCTTGACGGAGATCCGCCAGTGCATCGCTTGCAACGTGGCCTGCCTCAACGCCCTGATGGTCAACGATGCCGTGGCCTGCGTGCTCAACCCGACCCTGGGGCTGGAATACCGGCAGCCCGAGGGCCCGGTGGAAGTCAGGAAAAAGGTGACCGTAATCGGCGGCGGCCCGGGCGGGGCCCAGGCCGCCATCAGCGCGGCCGGGCGCGGTCACCTGGTCACGCTGTATGAAAAAAGCGACCGCCTGGGCGGGCAGTTCCGTCTGGCGGCCATGCCCCCGTCCAAAGGCGAACTGGCCGCCTTCCTCAACTGGCAGGAAAACCAGTTGAAGCGGCTGGGGGTCGAAGTTCATTTGAACACCGAAATAACCGGGCTGGATTTCGACCGGCCGGAGCTGGTCATCCTGGCCACCGGGGCCGTGCCCCTGACCCCGGGCCTGGCCGGGGCCGACGGCCCGAACGTGGTTCAAGCCATCGACATTCTGGCCGGACGGGCCCTGCCCGGGCGGCGGGTGGTGGTCATCGGCGGCGGGCAGGTCGGGGCGGAGACGGCCGACTACCTGGGCCTCATCGGGCGCGAAGTGACCCTGGTGGAAATGCGGCCGGAAATCGCCGCCCAGGAGGTTCCGGTGGCCCGCGAGGCCCTCCTGGAATCCCTGGAGCGCGGCGGAGTGCGGATATTGACCGGCACCGTGGTGCGCGAAATCACCCCCCGGGGGGTGGCCACGGCCGGCGGCCCGGAACTGCCCGCCGACACCGTGGCCCTGGCCCTGGGGGTGCGGAGTGAAAACCGCCTCAAGGAGATCTTCGAGGCCGCCGGCTGGCCGGTGGCGGTCATCGGCGACGCCCTGACCCCGCGCCAGGTGCACGGGGCCGTCAGCGAAGGCCACGAAGCGGCTTTATCCCTATAAACATCAGGCTTATGCGCGTATTTTGGGGCTGCGGCCGCCGGAACCTGCGAGGCTTCGGCGGCCGGCGTCCCGGAAGGAGTTTTCCATGTCCCTGTCGCCCGAACGCACCGGCCGCTCGAGCCCTTTCGGCTTCGGCCTGCAATCCCTGACCCTCCACCAGTTGGATACCATCCACTTCGCCACCCTCAAACTGTTGCGCGAGGTGGGCCTGATCGTCGAAAGCCGGGAGGCGGCTGAAATTTTCGGCGACCACGGCTGCCGGATCAAAACCGAATCCAAACACTGGCGGGTGTATTTTTCCCCGTACCTGGTTGAGGAAGCCCTCCTCTCCGCCCCCTCCAGCGTGACCTATCACGCCCGCGACCCGCGCCACGACCATGTGGCCGAGCCGGGCCGGGTGGGTTTCACCATCGGCTTCGGCGAGAGCGTGAAGATTTACGACCTGGAAACCGGCGAACTGCGGGCCACGCGCAAGCAAGACTGCGAGGAGACCGCCCGCATCAGCGACTATTACGACCCCTGCGTCGTCATGGAGCGCAACGTCTGTCCCGCCGAATGCCTCCCCGAGGCCCAGCCGCTCCACAACATCGAGGCCATCTGGCGCAACTGCGGCAAACACATCTTCCTGGCCGCCCTGAGCGGCCGCAACGTCCGCAAGATGGCCGAGATGGGGGCCGTGGTCAGCGGCGGGGCCGAGGAATACCGTCGGCGGCCACTGATCTCCATCTGCCTGTGTCCCACCAGCCCCCTGACTTTGGTGCAGAGCTGCTGCGACATCATCCTGGAGACCACCCGTCAGGGCATGGGCTTCATGGCCGTGCCCATGCCCCTGGCCGGGGCCACCTCGCCGGTGACCATGGGCGGGACCATCGTGCAGCACAACGCCGAGGTCCTGTCGACCCTGGTTTTGCAGCAGTTGGCCAAGAAGGGCTCGCCTTTCACCTACGCCAGTTCGGCCACCATCATGGATCTGAAGACCGGCCAGGCTTCCGGCGGGGCCATCGAGTTCGGCATGTTCAGCGCGGCCATGGCCAGTCTGGCTACCTATTACCGGCTGCCGAGCTGGGTTTCCGGCGGGCTGGCCGACGCCAAGCTCCCCGACGCCCAGGCCGGCTACGAGGCGGCCACCAACCTGCTCCTGAGCGCCCTGTCCGGCGCCAACATCATTTACGGATCCGGCGTCCTGGAAGGCGGCCTGATCTACGACTACGCCAAGGCGGTGATGGACATGGAGTGCGCGGCCAATATCCGCCGGGCCCTCCAGGGCATCTCCACCGACAACGAATCCCTGGCCCTGGACCTGATCGCCGAGGTCGGCCCCGGCGGCAACTATCTGACCCATCGCCACACCTTCAAACGAACCCGCAGCCAGACCCAGGGGGTTATCTTCGACCGCCATCCCTACGATCACTGGCTCAAGCACGACGGCGGCCGTCAGGCCACCGAGCGGGCCTATGACCAGGCCCGCCGGATCGTGGCCAACCATCGTCCGGCCCTGGAACTGAGCACCAAAACAATCCAGGACCTCAACGCCATCCTCACCGACTACGAATCCCTTCTCCGCCAGGGCTGAGCCAGGGCATAGCCCTGGACCCACCGGATGCAAATTACAATTCGATGGAATTGTAATAGTTTTGAGATTGCCCGACAGGGCAAAGATCGCATCCTCCCCGCACCCGCTTCGCTGGACGGCTGAGGCCGCAACGTCTGGGGGGCCGGGACCATCGGGGTCGTCCACATGGGGCGGGCGCTGAAGCGCCCTTGGAATAGTTGATTTCGCACTCGCTCTCTCATTGTCATTCGCCTGTCTTCACTGGGTTGGACATTCGACGGGTGACTGGAGAAGGGAAGGTTGCGAAACCCCGCTTTTCCAAAGGGCGCTTCAGCGCCCGCCCACCCCTGTGGACGACCCCGATGGTCCCGGCCGCCCAGACGTTGCGGCCACCGAAGCCCAGCGAAGCGGGTGCGGGGAGGATGCGCCAGCATCCGGTGGGTCCAGGGCTCAGCCCTGGTCTGGGGCTTGCCACTGGTGACATTTTCGGATAGTATCATGAGGATAGAATTTTTTGGGGGAGGGCGGACCGACGATGGTCAACATACCGCCGGAGGAAACGGCTCTGAATACGCTGGGCGGCGGGCAGTCGGCCTCCTTTTATATCCAGATACTGGACAAGATCCGGGACTGGATTCGACGGGGCGTCATCAGGGAAGGGGAGGAACTGCCCTCGGAGCGCGAACTGGCCGAGCTGTTCGGCGTCAGCCGGCAGCCGGTCAACCAGGCGATCAAAACCCTGGAATACCTGGGGGTGGTGCAGTCCTATCGCGGCCGGGGGGTGGTGGTCAAGAACATCGACCTGGAGCAGGTGCTGCGTCAAACCGAATTTATTCAACTGGATTCGAAACAGGGCCGGTCGGACCTTCACGAGACCCGGGAGGCCCTGGAGGTCCAGGCGGCCAAGCTGGCCGCCGTTCGCCGGACGCCGGGCGACCTCGAGCGCCTGGAAGAGGCGCTTCAGGCCATGCGGGAGAGCATCCGCCGAAAAAACTATGCGCCGGCGACTTCGGTCAATTTCCACACGGCCATTGTCATGGCTTCGCACAATATGATTCTTCGGGATCTCAATCTGCTCCTGAGTCGCCTGTTGGGGGAGACCCGGTCGGAATCTTTGCGCAACAAAGCCCACCAGGATTTGTTGCTCCGGCAGCACCAGTTGATTTTCGAGGCCATTCGCGACCAGGATGCGGAAGCGGCCGGGGCCCGGATGGAGGATCACCTGAACGAGGTCTGGCATTCCCTCAGCGAGCCGCGTTGACGAAGCCCCGAAGGGGATATTTTTACTCTTCTTTATCTGAGAGCATTCAATACAGAACGGCGCCGCATGCGGCGCCGTTCTGTATTGAATGCTCTCAGATAAAATCCGGGTTGGTTGGCGTCAGGCCTCGACTGTGGCGACTGTTGGTTCGCTGACGTCCGTATGGAGCAATTCAAGCGCCTTCAGTACATACTTTTTGCGAAGCGCCTTTTCCTTTTCCTTTTCAAGCTTGACATCGCCGGTCGGGTGGGGCACGGCCCGGCCCACGACTATTCTGCTTACTGAAAGCATTTGAGCCACAGTGGGGATCGCCGTTATCTGAACGACCGGGATGCCCATCTTCTCAATACTTCTGGCTATCGTTGCACCGCAACGAGAACTGGTGCCTCAGGTGGAGGTGAGGATTACTCCGTCGACACCTCCTTTGGCTTTCATCGCCCCCGCCATTTCCGTGCCGACTTCGGCGCAGCGCTTGGAGACGGTTGTGCAGGCGGGCATGGAGTAGAGCTGGTCGCTGATCCCGCCGACCTTGCCTTCGCCGACCAATTCGCTTAAGGCGTCCAGCGGCACCAGCCGGTCGGGGCTCTCAAGGACATAGTCGTTGAAGTATCCCGCGTGAACGACCTCGTAAGACTGAAAAAGTTCTTCGATATTGTAGGCGCCCCAGCGGAGATTGCTTCTCGTGGCCATGCCGTCGGGGTTGCCTTTGGGCACCAGGCCGCCGTCGGTGACAAAGGCGATTTTCGCCTTGCTCAGGTCTTTGATGGCCGCGGGAATTTCAAAAATTTCAAATACCGGCGGAATGACTTCACTCTCAAAGGGCTCGCCTTTCAGCTTTTGCAGCAGCTTGGAGATGCTTCTCTCCGCGACGGTCTCTTCGCCGATATAGTTTCTCAACATATTGCGGGTAAAGTAGTTATACTCGTCGGGGTCGGGTAAATCTTCAAAGGTCAACAGCTTTCCGCCGCCGCCGCCCGAGGCCAGCCTGGCGGCCAAACGGGCCATGGCTTTGGTCACGTTGGCCATTTCTTTGCTGTGAATGCCGGTTTTTATGATGAAAGCGTCTTTGCGGTACATGTCGACCCCCGGCGCTTCTTCATTCATGGCCGAGATGACCGGGATCCGCAATTTTTCCGCGACTTTTCGGCACATGGCCCCGCAGGCTATGGTGTACCTGCCGGCCGCGAAGGCCGGGCCGGCCAAAAAGATGTCCGGCTTGAACGGCAGCAGCTTTTCCAGCCCGATTTCCGAATTTTTTTCCGGGTCCGCCGCAAAAAAGTCATCGCCGCAAATAATTGTGGCCACGATTTCGGCCGTGTCGCCCAGCTCCTTTTGCAAAATCAGGCCGGGTCCGACCGGGCCCTCCTTGACCGTGAAGCCCACATTGGCCTGCTCTTCGCCGCCTATCTGGCCGAAGAACTGGTTGAGATAATGCACCGCTCGCATTTTACCCATGATCCTCACCTCTCCTCTCAGGAACGCTGTTAATATTCTTTGACGATAACTGTTGAACCGCCGGTGTGATCATGAAAGCCGGCTATCAGATACTGCTCCACGTCGATGACCGGGTCCCCGGCGCATTGTGGAACTTTATTCGGATGATAAATTACGGTTTTGGCCGACCCCCCCAAAAACTTTTCCGGCTGAAACGCTATTTTGGTTCTTTCAAAAGGCGCCCCTGAAGTAATAATCAAATCAAGCGCCTTTTCATTGAACAATATCGTGTCGGACAGGGTGCCGGTGGCGGTCAGCGGGGTGGTGGTCACCGCGGTTTTCACGCCAATCTTCTCGCATTCCGCGCCTGTCGCGGAAATATCCAGGTGGGGCATGCCGCCCAGAATCTTCACGATTATGGTGCCGTCCGCTCCAAGGACATGTTTTATCAGCTTGGCGGATATGCAGGCGCTGCGCTCCCTGGCGTCGGCCGTCATATTGGCCGTGGCGGCGACCACGCCGACGAAGTTCAGTGTTTTCCCATGGTGGCGATACAGGGCCTTGATCACCCCGTGATTTTGCAGGCAATAGGTATCCAGGGCCTTCAAGGCGTTCCAGCCGACAAAACCGCCGTCTAATACTTCGTTGGGGTGAAATACCGTCGGCAGCATCTGGCTGATTTCCGCGCCATAGACGATCGGATCGGAAACGGCCATATAGTTGAATTGAGGGCTATAGGCCTGGTAAAAACAAGCCACCCTGGGCAGATCGTTTTTTTCGATATCGGGTAAGTCGAGGTCGAATATTTCCTCTTCATCCACCGGGTGTCCCTCAGCCCCTCTGGCCAAATACACCGCCGCTTTGAACCCGGCTTTTTTCACGGCATTTTCAAAATCCCGCTCCTCAGTGCCGGCGGCCTTGTGCGGAATGACGCTGACGACATTCATCTGGCCATAAAAACTCATGGCCGCAGCCGGTCCGGCCATATCGAGAATACCGCTCTCGACCCGGTTGGTGTCGGGATTGGAGACGGCCACGGCGACGCCGAGCAGCGACCTGGTTCGCCCGGAGCCCGCCGTCTGAATTTTGCCTAAGAAACCGGGGAAGTCGCTGCCTTCGCCAATCTTGCACCGGGGCTGCACGACATCCTGCACATTGAGCAGGCGGACTTTATCGCCCGGGGAAAGGAGTTCTATGTCAACGGTGGCTATTCTAGAATCTTCGCAAATTTTTTGCTTCAATTCCTGAATATTGACATGAAGAACTCCGTTTTCCGCATGCGTTTGGCCCTCGACGCGGGTAACTTTTTTTATGTTGATCGACTCAATTGACAACCGCACCTGATCACCTCCTGAAATTCGAGTGGGTACGAGACTGAGCTCATATATAGAGAGAAGACACCGCGGGCGCCCCATGGAATACTGGCATTCCAAGGCGTGTAAACAATACTTCCGAATATTCAGCTAAATGTGATCCTATAAATAATTATACTAGATGATATCGTGTTGCGCGTCGAAAGTCAAACGATATTTGAACAGGGCAATCGCTTCCGCAAAGCGGGGTGATGAATCGCGGGGGTTTCGGCGTCCGTCGGGGCAGCGCGGCCGGCCGCCGAGACCGCCGCGATTCATCAGCCCACATAGGAACTCGCCTGTACGGCTCAAACACGTGGCGGCGCGGTGAGGGTGTGGGCCATGACGCGTCGTCTTGCCATCCGAAAGCCTCTGTGGTCGCGGTTTGACTCAAATGTCTCCGCAGCGCCAGTTGACTGAGCCGTACAGGGCTATGAAAACGGGCCGCCGAAGGAATATCGGGTCATATCCGGTCGATTGTGGTATAATATAAAGTTACGTTCCACAATGAACCATCACCCGCCGACCGGCCCCTGGAGTGACCGCCTTGTCCGGACTGAAACTGATCCGCCCGTTTTTCGCCAAATATTTCTGGATGGTGCTCTTCGGTTTCGGCGCCCTGATCCTCTGCGACCTGGGGCAGCTGGTCATCCCCACCATCCTGGGCCGGGGCATCGACCTGCTGAGCACGGAAGGGACCGTCGCGGCCGACCTTCTGACCCCGGTGGCCGCCATCCTGGCCCTGGCCGTCCTGGTGGGCGTGACCCGTTTCGCCTGGCGCAACCTGATCATCGGCTTCTCCCGGCGGGTGGAGCGGGGCCTGAGGGACCGGCTCTATGAAAAAATTGTGCGTTTGTCCCCCCGCTGGCACCTGGAAAACGCCAGCGGCGACTTGATGGCCATGTCCACCAACGACATGGAAAGCATCCGCATGGCCATCTCCGCCGGCCTCATCAGCGTGGTCGACACCGTGGTCATGGGCTGCGCCGCCCTGGGCTTCATGATCGCCATCAGCCCGACCATGACCCTGTGGGCTCTTCTGCCCATGCCGGCCATCACGTTGATGACCCACTTCCTGGGCCGCCGCATCTATTACCTGATACTGGAAGTTCAGAACGTCTTCGGCCGGCTGACCGAGACGGTGCGGGAAAAGCTCTCCGGCTTCCGGGTCATCCGGGCCATGGGCCTCTCCTCCCTGGCCCTGGAGGAGACGGAACGGGCCGGGCGGGTATATCAGGAGGCCAACGTGCGCCAGGCGGTCCTGGCCGGCACCTTCTTTCCTTTTCTTCACTTCATGAGCAACCTGGCCGTGGCCCTGGTCTTGTATTTCGGCGGGCGGGAGACCATTCTGGGCCACGTCACGGCCGGCGATTTCGTGGCCTTCATCAACTACCTGGCCATGCTCACCTGGCCCCTGATGGCCCTGGGCATGATCGTCGGCTTTCTGCAGCAGGGCCTGGCCTCTTTGGGTCGCTTGAACCGGGTCTTCTCCGCCGAGCCGGAGGCCGACGGCGAAGACGCCCGCCGGGCCCCGGCCGACCGGACCCCGGTCATCGAAATGTCCGACCTGACCTTCCAATACCCCACCCGGCAGCACCCGGCTCTGACCGATATCACCCTGCGCCTGGACCCCGGCCGGATCACCGCCCTGGTCGGCCCCATGGGCGGCGGCAAGAGCACCCTGGCCGCGCTGCTCCCGGCCCTTCACCAGGCCCCGCCGGGCACCCTCAAGATAGCCGGGCTGCCGGTGGAGGACTGGCCGCCGGCCGAATTGCGGAGCCTCTTCGGCTATGTGCCCCAGGACGGCTTTCTCTTCAGCGGCACCGTCTTCGATAATCTGGCCTTCGGCAAGCCCGACGCGGACGAAGACGAGGTGCTGGCCGCGGCCGACCTGGCCGGCCTGACCCCCGACCTGGCCACCTTCCCCGAGGGCCTCAAGACCCTGGTGGGCGAGCGGGGCCTGACCCTCTCCGGCGGCCAGCGGCAGCGGCTGGCCCTGGCCCGGGCCCTGGTGCTGGACCCGCCCTACCTGATTCTCGACGACACCCTCTCGGCGGTCGACGCGGCCGTGGAGGCCGAGATCATGGCCCGGCTGCTGCCTTTACGGCGGGGGCGCGGGGCCCTGATCATCAGCCATCGCCTGACCAGCCTCACCAAAGTGGATTGGGTGCTGGTGCTGGAGGCGGGCCGCCTGACCGACCAGGGAACGCCCGGGGAGCTGCTGGCCAGGGACAGTTATTTCCGGCGGGTCTGCGAACTGAACCAGTTTCAAAGCCATGCCCCTTCGCCGGAACATGTCGGCGAAACCCCGATTTCCTCCGTCCGAATGGAGCGCGGCCATGGTTGAGGACGATCTGAAACGCCCCATCCGCGGCGGTGACCTCAAACTCCTGTGGCGCCTGAGGCCCCTGATCCGCCCCCTGTGGCCGGTCATCGCCCTGGGGGCCGGGCTGGTCTTCTTCGCCGCCCTGGCCTCGGTGGCTCTGCCGTACGCCACCCGCCTGGCCATCGACCGTTACATCGTGCCGGTGGGGCCGATGGCCACCGTGCCGGCCGGGGCCTCCGTGCCCGAGCCCCTGCGCCGGGCCCTCGATTCCGGCCGGGTGGCGGAGAGCGGCCTGGCGGGAGTCTTTTTCCTCAAGCCTGAAGCGGTGGGCCTGTTGGATAAGAAGGAGGAATCCGCGCTCATCGCCGAGGGGTTCCTGAGCTCGGAGCGGTACTATGTCCGGCCCCGCGACGGGGCGGATTCCGGCGAGATGCGGGCCCTGGCCGAGCAACGCCCCGACCTGGTGCGGAGCTATCCGAAGCTTCTGGCGGTGGAGGAGCGGAACCTGGCGGCTCTCCCCGACGAGGTCATGATCATCTGGCGGGGGGCCGACCTCACGGGCCTGTCCCGGCTGGCCCTGGGCTTCGGTTTGTTGATGTTCCTGGGCTACGTCTTCGAATTCGGCCAGCGGGTGGTTCTGGAAGTGGCCGCCCAGCGGCTGTCCCTGAGTTTGCGGCAAAAAGTATTGACCCACCTGTTCGGCCTCAGCCAGAGCTTTTTCGACCGCAGCCAATCGGCCCGCCTGACCTCCCGGGTGACCAACGACGTCAACAACCTCAGCAACCTCACCAAAACCAGCGTGGCCGCGGTCGGGGGCGACCTGGTCTCGCTTCTGGCCATCATGGCCATCATGTTCGCCCTGAGCCCGACCCTGGCCCTGATCACCGTGGCCTTCACCCCCCTGACCGTCGCCCTGTCGATCTATTTCGGTCGCCTGTCGCGGGCCGTGCAGCGGGACCTGCGGGCCCGGCTGGCCGTCATCAACCAGAGCTTCGCCGAGACCATCGGCGGCCTGACCATCATCCAGGCCTTCCGCCGCGAAGAGCGCAACACCCGGGACTTCCAGTCCCTCAACTATGAAAACTACCTGGCCGGTCTCAAGCAACTGCGCATTCACGCCGTCTTCGTGCCCCTGATCGACGTCTTCGCCTCCTGCATCCTGGCCCTGGTCATCTGGTACGGCGGCGGGTCGGTCCTGGCCGGCACCCTCAGCCTGGGGGTGGTGGCCGCCTTCATCGGCTACGCCCGCCGCTTCTTCCAGCCCATTCAGGACCTGGCCGAGAAGCTGAACATCTTCCAGTCGGCCTTCGCTTCCCTCGAGCGCCTGGTGGAGATCCTGGAGGAGGACGAGCGCATCGAGGAACCGGCTCACCCGCTGACGCCCGTCCGGCCCGGCGGCGGCCTGGAGTTCGATCAGGTCAGCTTCCGCTATCTTTCCGACGGCCCGCTGGTGCTGAAGGACATCTCCTTCAAGATCGCCCCCGGGGAATCGGTGGCCCTGGTGGGTCAGACCGGCAGCGGCAAGAGCTCCATCATCAATCTCATCCAGCGCAGTTACGACCCGGAGGCCGGGGAGATCCGCTTCGACGGTCTGCCCCTGAAACAGCTGGACCTCACCGCCCACCGGGCCCGGCTGGGCCTGGTCACCCAGGACGTCTACCTCTACGCCGGCTCGGTGATGGACAACCTGCGCCTCGGCCGTCAAAACCTCAGTGACGACGACATCCAGACCGCCGCCCGGGCCGTGGGGGCCGACCAGTTCATCGAGCGCCTGCCCCACGGCTACGACGAGTTCCTGGGGCCCGGCGGCCGCCACCTCTCGGTGGGCGAGCGCCAGCTTCTGGCCTGCGCCCGGGCCCTGATCGAGACCCCGGAAATCATCATCCTCGACGAGGCCACCGCGGCGGTGGATTCCGAGAGCGAGGTCCTCATCGAGCGGGCCCTCCGCACCCTGTTCACCGGCCGCACCTCCATCATCATCGCCCACCGCCTGGCCACCATCCGCCGGGTGGACCGTATTTTGGTGCTGCACGAAGGCCGGCTGATCGAAGAGGGGGCCCATCATGAGCTGATCGCCCGCCGGGGCGCCTATTACCGCCTGGCCCTGCTCCAGGGGCTGGCCTGAGGTTGCAGGGTAATCGCTTCCGCGAAGCGGGGTGATGAATCGTGGCGGTCTCGGCCACCCGGCCCGGGCGCCGCCCCGGACCCCGTCACCGGCGGTCTCGGCGTCCGCCCGGGGCGCTGCCCCGGACCCCGCCAGGGGAGGGCCCTGCGCGGGCCCTACCCTGGACCCACCCGCGCCGGGGGCTGGCGCCCCCTGGACCCCCGAAGAATTTTCCGTTGTGTCAGTTGCCACCCGTAAGCAGCGCCAGAACTCGCCTGAACGGCTCAAACAACTGGCGCTGCGGAGACATTTTTAGCCAGGCCGCGACGGCCAAAGATATCGACGGGAAGAATGTGGCGTTATCAGCTCAAACCGTCACCGCGCCGCCGGTTGTTTGAGCCGTACAGGCGAGTTCCGGCGGCGCTACGACCAGGTGCCTGATCCAACGGTATTGCCTTTCGGGGGTCCAGGGGGCGACAGCCCCCGGCGCGGGTGGGTCCAGGGTAGGGTGCGCGCAGCACCCTCCCCTGGCGGGGTCCGGGGCAGCGCCCCGGGCGGACGGCCGAAACCGCCACGATTCATCCCCCCGCTTTTCAAGCAGTTACCCTACAGATGCAGCACTGCCATCTCGTGAAAAATGAGAGGTAATGGTATACTGTAAGCCTGGAGCTGAACTAGGTATGGATAGTGTTCGGCCGGGAAGGGGGGATGCCCATGGTATGCAAAATATATGTCCCCATCAACGACAGTTTTCTGGAAGAGGTGGACAAGCGTGACCAGCACATCAGCCTCTGCCTGGACGAAAAGCCTGGTTCCAAAGCTCCGGCGCCCTTGGATGGCGCGAGTTTGTCCGCCTTGCGCCGTCTGGGCGTCGGCCAGGAGTTTCTGAACAACGCCCCGCCTCGCCCAACTCCGTCCGGCCGAGCGGACGATCCTGACCAACCCGCTCCTGAGGCTCCTGAAAAAGCCACGACCGACACGCCGCACTGAAGCCGCCTGACGCGGCTTTTCTCCCGGATCTCAACGCTTCTCGTCTCTTTCCCACTGCCAATCAAACCGCCAGGGAAGGCCAGTCGGTCATTTGGCGTTAGGGGCCTTTTGTGTGGAAGGGGGCGGGGCGCTCCACTCCTTCAAGAGATCGGGGATGGGCTTGAGAATTTCGGCGATGGAACTGCCGGGGTTGGGATCGGCCAGAAACCCGGCCCGACGGTTGAGATGGGCGGCCAGGGCGGCGGCCCGGATGGGGCGGAGCCCGGCGGCCATCAGGGCCGAGGCCAGGCCGGTGGCCGTGTCGCCGGTGCCGCCGATGGCTTCCAGGGCCGGCACCTGGGGGCCGGCCACCTGGTGGACCACCCGGCCCCGCCAGACCAGACGGTCCAGGCGGCCCTTGACCAGCATGGCCCGGGCGGCGTTGCCCTCCCGGTGGGTGGCGGCGATGACCGCCGGGGTGGGCTCTTGCTGAATGAGGGCCCCCCGGGTGTAGAAGGGGTGGGGAGCCAGGGGATCGGCCAGGTAGGCCATCTCCCCGGCGTCGGGGGTGAAAAGGTCGTATTCCTGGGCCTGGCCGCAGAGCTTGGCCACATACATGAACCCGGCGTCGGCGGCCAGGATGGGCCGGGGGGAGAGATCGTCCAAGGCCAGGAAAATCCGGTCGTGGCTGGTGGCCTCCGGAAAAAGATAGTGAAAGGTCAGGCCGCTCCAGGGATTCTGGGGAATATGGGCCCGCAGCCAGTCGTAGACGGCCCGGCTGCCGTCGCCCCGGCCGTCGTCTCCGGCCAGCACCGCCCGGCCCGGGGGCAGGCCCAGAACCTGGGCCGCCAGGGCGTAGGCGGCCATCAGGGCGGCGGTGCCGCGTTCCGGGGCCAGTTCCCGGCCGTTCCAGATGAGGCGCCCGTCCCGACAGTCGAAAGGGCCTTCAGCCGCCGGAACGTCCGGATCGGCCAGCGTGCCGACGATGAGCCAGGGGCGGGGGAGCGGGCGGGGCCGCCGCCGGGGCCAGGGCAGGGGAGTCTCCAACCCGGCGGGATCGGCCGGCCGGGCCGGGCCGGCCGTGAGCCCCTCCCGGAACAGCCGCTCGGCCTCGGTCCGGGCCTGGGCCAGGCTGAAGGAGCAGAGGCTGCGGCTCAATTCGTCCGGCGACTGAGCCTCGGTCACCACCCGACCCACCAGGCGGGCGGCCAGGCCGGGCACATCCGGGCAGCCGCCCCCGGAGACGTTGACGATGCGCCCGTCGGCCTTGTCGAGGGTCAGCTTCAGGTTGGCCGCGGCCACCATCAGGTGACCGGGAAACTCGATCCGCCGGAAGAGGCTCTCCGGGGCGGTCAGGGGACCGTCCACGGCGGCGACCTTCAGGGGCCGCAGCCTTTTCTCCTCCAGCACCGCCAGATAGACGGCCTCATCCACGGCCGGAAATTCCAGCACCATGTCGCAGCCTTCCCGCAGGCTGGGGGGCGGAGCCTTGATCTGGGGCGAGAGCCCGGCGGCCAAAAGGGCCTTGCGGGCCGCCACCACCTGCCCGGTGTGACTGAAGGCCATGAAGCCCGACGGTGAAGGGGCGGCCGTTTGGGGGGGCGGTCCGCCCGCCTTCGGCCGCACGAGCCGCTCTAGCCAGCGACGCCAGATCATCGGGGCGCGATCTCCACCGCGTAACCGGTTTCGGTTTTGAGGATCCGTGGCCGGCGCCCTTTCTCTCGGGCGGCCCGCTCCACGTTCTCGGCCGCGGTCTCGTGGTCCACCTCCACCACCACTTCATCTTCGGTCCGTTCCAGGGCTTTCAAAGCCAGCATCACCGGCTGGGGGCACGAAAGGCCACGGGCATCAACAGTCACCGACATACGTCCTCCTTATTTCATAGCACCTTTAATCAAGGGTGGATCAGGCCTGGGCCCGGCCGCGAAACAGAAAGCCCACGGCCAGGGTGAAGACCAGCCCGCCGACCACGGCGGCCAGGCCGTGGGGCCCGAGGCCGGCTCCGGAACTGGCCAGGCTCCAGTTGTGGGCCATGGCCGCGCCGGCCATGAGCCCCAGGACGAAACAGGCCGCGTCGCCGTCGCCCTCGCCAGCCAGAAAGAGCTGGCGGCCGGGGCAGCCGCCGGCCAGGGCGCTGGCCAGGCCGGCGGTGAAGAGGCCCATAAAGTTCCACAGGCTCTGGGTGTGGGCGATGGGCTGATTTTCAAAGCCGGGATGAAACTGGCCCATCAGGAGGTTGCCGACCCAGGCCGCGCCCAGAAAGCCGATCACCCCCCAGAAAAGATGGAGTTGCCGAAACAGGATCAGGTCCCGGAAGGCGCCCACCGAACAGAAGCGGCTGCGCTGCCCCAGAAAGCCGATGATCAGGGCGCCGGCCAGGGAGACGGGCAAGAGGGCGTGGAGACTCCCCGGGCCGGTGGCGGAATAGAACAGCAAGTCGTTTTTGGGCTGCCCTTCGATCGGCGGAAAGGCCAGGCGGACGATCAGGAGGGCCAGCATGAAAACCGGAAACGCCAGACCCAGCCCCCGGCGGCCGGGCAAGCTACGGCCCAGGGAATAATCCCCGCGAAAAAAGAGGGTGCCGACGGCCACGCCGGCGATCAGGCCCAAAAGGCCGAAGATGGCGTTCCAATCGCCGCCGGCCAGCCGCAGGAGCGCCCGCCAGGGGCAGCCGAGGAAAACCAGGGCCCCCAGGGCCACCACAGCCCCCAGGAAAAAGCGGATCACCGGGCTGGAGCCGCCCCGGGGCCGGAACTCCCCGAAGGCCAGGGCGGCCAGAAAGGAACCCAGCACCAGCCCGAAGATTTCCGGCCGGGCATACTGCACGATTTCGGCCCGGTGGAGGCCCAGGGCGCCGACCAGATCCCGTTCGAAACAGACCACGCAAAGGCCCATGTTGCCGGGGTTGCCGAGTTTTTGGAGGCTGACGGCGATCAGCCCGATCAATAGCCCGGCGGCGACGATTCCCTTGTTGGAAGCGAAGAAGTTTTTCATGAAAGCCCCTTATAGGTATAATTTATGTGTATTATAACTTTTGACTATCAACAGTCAAGGGGATTTTTGCTTTCCTTGCCGGGGCCTCTCGGGATTAAAACGAGTCGGTCATATTACTTATAGTTTTGTCTGTCAAGCACATAATAGGTTAAATACGCTATCAGGGTAGGTGTCGTTCCGGGCGAGGGTTCAAAAACATCAAGTATACAAGCCAAGTAATTGCCCAGGTGTCTTTGGTTCCGGATTTGCTTGGCTGAAAGCGGTATCCACTATTTTATATCGGCCTTCGTCGGATATTGAAGGCCCCCCGCGGACCAAGGAGAGAACATGGAGCTCATTCTGCTGGCGGCCCTTGAACTGGTGATTCCCATGGCCATGTTCGCGATGTCGCTGACGGTCAATGTGTTGGCCCTGCTGGTCGATCTGGCCGTTCTGATCGGCTCTTTTTGGAACCGGACGGGCAATTCACCCGTGACCAAGGCCGATGCGGATTCGGAGCGGGCCGCCGCCAGGAGCCGCAAGCGAAAACGCCGGACTCTTCAGGTGCTGGCCGGCGCTTCCGGCCTGTTGGTGATTCTGGTGGCGGCGGCGGCGGTGGCCAACATCTTCTATTTCGAATCCCTGACCCGCTGGATGTTCAGTCATCTGGAGAAGCGGGCCGGGGTGACCCTGGATTTTGAAAAAGTCTCCGGTTCCTTCTGGACCGGGGACTTCCGCTTTACCAACCTGACCGCCCGCCGGGCCGACCATCCGGGGAGCGTTTTCAATTTTCGGGTGGCCTCCGCCGAGGTGGATATTTCGATACGCGATCTTCTTTGGCGGAATATCGTGTTTGATCACTTGAAAGTGTCGGGTGTGGATGGCGCCTTCGAAAAGCGCGGGCGGAGCCCGAACAGGCTGAAACCCCGACGGGCTTTTACCCTGAACGATTTCGAACTGACCGGGGCGAACCTGGCCTACGCTAACGCCACCCTGGCCCGGCCCTTCAAAGGCCAATTGAAGCTGGATCATCTGCGGTCCACTTCCCTGGCCAGTGATTCGTTCATCGGCGGGCTGTTTTTTCGGAGCAACGCCGCCGGCTCTTTCAACGGGGTGGCTTTCAGCATCGTTAACAGGAAAATTCCCCGGGGCGGTTTTCAGACGACCTGGGTCTGCGGCGATATGCCGGTGGGCGCCCTGGCCTCGCTGCTCGGCGGGCCTTTCGCCTGGTTCGAAAGCGGCCGGGTCGACCTGCGCGTCGACAATCGGAGCCGCCCCGGCGGCAAGGTTGACGTGGTGATGGACTGGAATCTGGTATTTCGCGACTTCAAAGCCCAAATTCCGGCCCAGGCTTCCCCGGCGGCCAAGATGGGGATGACGCCGTTGGTGACCTACATCAACGGCCGCGGCGAGCGTTGGGATTTGGGATTTCGGGTGGATATCAAACCGGATGATTTGAAATTCGCTTCCACCGACGATCTGTCGGCCCTGATCGTGGAATTGGTGGGGCAACAATGTATGGCCGAACTTTCCGCAATGCGGGATCTGATCAAAAGCCAACTATGGTGGCGGCCTCGGATCGGAGCCGGGGAATGACGGCGGCTTCATCCCGGCATTGCGCCTCCTCGCCCTTGACATTGCGGGGAGAAAAAACCATAATAGCCACTCCGCCCGGATGGTGGAATTGGTAGACACAAGGGACTTAAAATCCCTCGGCCCAAAAGGCTGTGCCGGTTCGATTCCGGCTCCGGGCACCATTGATTTTAAAGATAATCCGACGTTAGTTGATTTTGGCTAATGCCGGTTTTTCTTATTTGTTTATATTTTTGTGCCGCTATTGTGCCACTTCAGCCGCAGGCTACATCAATTTGAGTTTTTACCTTAAGATTATGAAATATTGAAAATTGTATGGGCGTACTTCATCAGAAAGAAGGGGAGCATGACTCAATTAGATAAGCAGATAGAAAAGCACAAAAAAGAGATTCACTCCGACTCTTATCCTATGTCCATTGGCGAAGCGGTGAATATGTATGTAGAGAAAGAGCTAGATATTCACCCAGAATTTCAGCGAATTTATCGTTGGACTTTAGCGCAAAAATCAAAGTTTATCGAGTCAATCCTTCTTGGGATACCCATTCCGTCTTTTTTTGTTGCACAACGTGATGACGGTGTATGGGATTTAGTTGACGGGTTACAAAGGTTTTCTACAATATTATCATTTATGGGGGAACTTAGGGATGAATATGATGTGAAGCAGCCTCCACTTGAGCTTGCCGCGGGGGTGTATCTAACGAAGCTCGAAGGTGCAACATGGGAAAATGATAATATTATCTCTAAGCCTTTGAAGTTGGCTTTTAGGCGTGAAAAAATTGACTTCAAAATAATAAAGAAAGCACTGCTGATACAAAATATGATTTATTTCGGCGACTTAATACTGGAGGCACAAGCCTCTCCGACCAAGAAGTAAGAAATTGTCTACTTTTGATGACAAACAAACTATTTTATGAATGGATTGTTGATTTATCAAATAATGAGGATTTTAAAGCAACGACGCCGTTGAGCGATGATAAATATTCAGAGCAATATAACCTTGAATTGATAGTACGGTTCTTGGTCTTCTATTCTCAGGACTGGAACGGTATAACTTCTGGGGTTATTTCTGATATTGGTGAATTTTTAAACGATAAAATTGTTACTATTGCCCAAGACACTACTTTTGACAAAAATAATGTAACGACAATATTTTCAAAATCATTTGATCTGATTAATACCGCTCTTGGTGCTGATGCTTTTAAAAAATACTACAAAGCTGAAAACAAACATAAAGGTGGATTTTCTATTGCTCTTTTTGAAGCTATCTCCATCGGTGTTGCTTTAAATATTGATCGTATTTCTAAAAATCTAACACCAGCTAAGCTTAAGGCAAAGATTGAACAGTTTTCGATCGGAACTGATTTTACTTCTTTTAGTGGCTCTGGTGTTCGTGGTAACACTAGAGTTGCAAAAATAATTCCTTATGCTATTCAGTTTTTTTCAAAATGAACGATGTAAAACTAGAACGATTCCTTGTTGGGGTCGAAAGAGAATGGAACTGGCGGCAACGAGAGCTAACTTTTTTTAAGCAAGCTCTTGCAAGTGCTGGCGACTATCAAAAAGAATCCATGTCGCGTGCAGGCGTACTTTTGCTATATGCACATTGGGAAGGATTTATAAAAAAGATAAGTCAAATCTTTTTAGACAGCTTTGCAAATGAATATATTGACCTTGCTCCTAAATATATCATTGTTTCACACTTGGCTCGTATGAATGAGAGTTTATCAGTTAAATCCAATAAATTTGACAGTGCATATGGATGCCTTGATTGCATTTCAGTTGGCGCAAAGATCTGTGCATCAATACATAATATCATTGATACGGAGTCAAATTTAGACTCTAAAAATCTCAAAAAAATAGCCGCTTTTGTCGGGGTTATATTCGATCAATTTGAAACCAGACTACAGTTCATTGATCGTAGTTTTGTCGCTGAACGGAACGCAATTGCTCATGGAGAAGGACGAAAGGTTACAGAAGAAGAATTTTTAGAACTTGAAAACAATGTAACTTTATTAATGAATTTATTTAAAAGCAGTATTATTGATTCAGCGGCGTATGCTAATGAGTTTCTCAAAAACGGAAATAAACACAAATGCCTCGATTTGGTTACCTAAGACTAATTAACCAAGCAGGGTGTAAGTGACGGTTGTTAAATTTCAGATTGAACTACTTCTATTTTGTGACGAACATCTCCTTGACAAGCGGAAGAAACTATCTCCGGCCCTATGACAATCTGCACTTCCCGCCCCAAAGCAACAATGGCCTCCATCATTTTCGAGACGCTAACCCCCCTAAAATGGCCATTTAAAAGCCGGGAAAGTTTGGGCTGAGGTAATCCAATGGCCTCAGCCGCCTGCATCTGGGTCAGTCCCCTAGATTCGATCAATTCCTTGATGGTTAAGGCAAGCTGGGCCTTAACCAGCATCTCATTGGAGTCTTCGCTCCCCAAATCTTCATAGATATTGCCGGTGCTTTTTTCGATCTCACTCATGGCCAGTCTCCTTGGCGTGGGCCTCCGCCTGTTTTAGCCGCGTTTTTATCAGGTCTATTTCCGGTTTCGGGGTGGCGATGCCGGTTTTCGATTTTTTTGGGAAGCAGTGCAGCACGTACACAGCCTCTTTGAATCTCACCGTGTAAACCGCCCGGTATGTCCCACCCTGGTCGCTTTCCACAACCTCCAGCACTCCGGCTGAGCCAAACCCCTTCAGTGGCTTGACCTGGTCATGTTTTTGGCCTTGCTGGGCTAAAAAAAGCGCAAAGCCGAAGGTATTCTTAATCAAGATGGGGAGTTCGCCGAAGTATTGGCAATAATTTTTTCCACAGTTTTCCAGAAGTTCGGGGCGTGTTTAAACGTTCGCCCCGGTCAGAAAAACCACTCCAGATACCGCCGCGCTCCGGGCAGGGACAGGCCGGCCGACAGCAGCCCCGCGATGAAAATCAGCGGGGTCAGTTTTTTGGAGATCAGGCGGGGAGCTTGCGGGGCTTGGTCGGCCTGCTGGAGGTGACGCCAGAAGATCAGGCCGGGGGCCAGGATTGAGAGAAGACCAAGGAGCGGCACCATGAATTGGACGGTGGCTTCGCCGACCTCTGCGGATGCGAAGTCAAACAGCAACAGATAGAAACCGATGGCCAAAAGCGCCACCAAAAAAGCGCCCGCGGCGGTCAGGCCCGACCTGATCGGCTGGATATGGCCCAGATAGCCGCACAGCATGAGTGAGAGCCCGCCGTCCAACGTCAGCATGTTGAGAATGGGGTGGGCGGGCCAAAATTTGGGAATCAGGTCCATCGCTCTCCCTTTCCGGCCTTTCGGGGTACTATTCAGTTGTTTATTTCGAATCAGTATATCATACTTCAAACCATCCGTCTATTATGCCGCCGCCCCGATTCAGGGTGATCATTTGAAAAGCGGGGTGATGATCGTGGTGGCCTTGCCCCCCGCCCGGGGCGCCGCCCCATGCCCCGCGCCACCGGCGCGGCTTCGCCGCCCGGGCGGGCAGGGCCCGGCGCGGGCCCTGCCCTTGTATATTGAAAGTGTATGAGGGATGGTGGTTATTTATGAGGGTGTCGAGTGGTTTATGGGATGTTTCAATTTGTTCTGTCGTTAAGATATTGAAAAAGCGAGCCGCGCGGCGCGGGGATTGAAAGAGGTTAATTTTGGAAAGATATCATGTCTTTGTCGATTGCTGAAGCGCCTGCTGTGGGTTATGATGCAAAAAGGCCCGGCGGTGAAACTCCGCCGGGCGCGGGCTGGTGGACCGTTCCGCCCTTGAGCTTAAAGCTCGTGGTCCAGTCGTGGTCACCGCCCAATCGGTGTGGGTCATCCCGAACCGTTGCCAGGGCGCGTATGCGGCCCGCATCACAAGGAGGGGAGCGTTCCCATGCTGTCAAAAAGACCACAGTTGGCGTTGACGTATCGAAACACACTCCGGACTACACGTGGCTGCCGGATGGTCGCCATAAGCAAGTTTCCAACAATCCAGGGGGGCCTGTCAAGCTTATTTCAGAACTAAAGGCGCTGGAGCCATCCCTGTGATAATGGAGGCCGCCGGCGGCTACCAGAAGAAAGTGGTCCGAGCTCTTGATCAGGCCGATTGGCCCTACAAGGCGATCAGCAAAGACGAGGAAATGGCCAGGCAGGATAAGCTGGTTCAAAGTATTCGTGGCGTTGGCCCGGTGGTCTCGGCGACGTTGCCGGCGGACTTGCCGGAGCTCGGCCGGCTGAACCGTAAACAGATAGCGGCCCTGATCGGGGTTGCGCCATACAACCGCGACAGCGGTCGCTCTGGAGGGCAACGCCACATAAGCGGGGGAGAAGCAAGGTTCGCCATGTTTTATATGCCAGTATGGGGGCGACGTTACAATGGAACGAGACGGTCAAGCGATGGTT
>JAVBLB010000166.1:0-3294 GCA_031553735.1 Candidatus Adiutrix sp. | reverse complement strand
ATGATTGTTGACCCGAGGGGTCAAGTTTTTTTGGCGCGCCGCTTGCGCGGGTAGGCGCCGATGATATGGTACAGACAGTCGAATCAAACCGGGTAGCTCGTCTTGTGCCAGAGTATAAAGCAAGGTGCATGCCAGGATTGGCGAGTCGCGCGTAAAATATTTTACAAATAATATTAATGGTTTGCATGTATCGTATTTGCGATGCTCAAATAATCGTAGCCGGCGGCCAGAATTTGTGCACCGAAAGGCGTGCCCCAAAACTGAACATTAACAGTTTTGGGGCGCATTGCCTCCCGAAACCTTTACTTTTACTGTTGACCGCCACCGCGTGATGGGGTACCTTGATTTTACGGAGTCCCCCGAATGCGCGGTTCTCCGGGCCCTGAACGGGGCGATGCGCCGTGGAAAAGCGATCTGGTTGAGTTTTGGTCGTCCGGAAACAGGCGCCCGCAAACGAGTTTTTACCGGGCCGGGTCGCCTCCCCGCCTTGATTGGAACGGCGATTGGGGACGAGCCGGCTTTCAGGTCGGGTTGCCAGCCCCGCGAGGGGCCATATATATTATAATGATATGTCAGCGGGTCCGTTCCCGGCGGGCGCCGGCGCCCCGAAACCGGGGAGGGGTCATGAATAAAAAGGTGTTCGCCGCCGTCGCCGGCCTGATCATCCTGGGCGCCGTCGCAATTTTCTGGCTGGCGGCTCCGGCCCCGGCCCGGAATTTTTTATGGGAAATCGAAGCGCCGAACGGGGTGCGGGCCTATATCCTGGGGTCCATTCACCTGGCCTCCGCTTCGCTGTACCCTCTCAATCCGGTCATCGAGGAGGACTTCGGCCGTTCCGCCGCCCTGGTGGTGGAGATCGACACCGAGGCCATGCCTCCGGAACTCGTCGCCAACTTCATCGCCGCCCACGGCTATGCCGCCGACGGCCGCCCGATCCTGGAACGCCTGAGCCCGGAAACCCGCGATCTGCTGCGCCGGAGCGGCCTGTATCGCCCCCAGTTGGATCCCCTGGAACCCTGGCTGGCCGCCCTGGTCATTCAGATGGAAGTGCTGGAGAAACACGGCTTCACCGGTGCCTATGGCCTGGACCGGCATTTTATCGACCAGGCCAGAAAGCGGGAGATGCCGGTCATCGAGCTGGAGACCCTTGATGAACAGATGGGGCTCCTGGCCGACATGAATGAAAAGGAGGCCGATCTTTTTCTTCGTTCGGCCGTGGTGGAGATGGATGAGCTGCCGAATATCATCGGCGATTTTCTGAAAACCTGGCGGAAAGGCGACACCGCCGGCTTCGCCGACATTTTTTTCAAGGAATACGACAAGTATCCGGAACTGGTGCCCCTTCTGGACAAAATCATCTTCCACCGCAACGAGCGGATGGCCGCCCGGATCAACGCGCTGCTGGAAAAGGACGGTCCCCGGCCCCTGTTCATCGTGGTCGGGGCCGGGCACCTGGTGGGCGACCGGAGTATCCTGGTTGACCTGGCCGCCCGGGGCTACATCGTCAGGCAGCGATAGCGATTTTTTCGGAACCGGCCGGGTGACCGGCCGGCTTAGAGTATTCAAGCATATCAGCGAGGTTTAATATCGTCATGTCCAGTATACGAATCATGAGCGGCCGGCGGTCCGGCCCCGCCCTGGCGGCCCTGCTGGGGCTTCTGCTGGCCCTGGCCGCCGGGGCGGCCGAGGCCCGGTCGCTGACCGTCGATCAGGTGCTGGCCGGCCTGTCGGCCCGTTACCGCAATATCAGCGGCCTGTCGGCCACGTACAGTCGGGTGGCCTCGACTCCCACCAGCGACAAGATTTTCAAGACCAACGCCTCCCAGGTGGCCAGCGGCGTCCTGTACTGGTCCCGGCCGGACAAGCTGCTCCTGGACCAGTCCTCGCCCCAGCCCGAAACCATGGTCACCGACGGCCGCACGGTCTGGTGGCACCTGCCGTCCGAGAAGCTGGTTTACCGTTACCGCAACATCGACGTGGCCGGCCAGTTGAAGCCCCTGTTGTCTTTCTTGGGCGGGCTGGAGGCTTTGAGCGCCGACTTCAAGGTCTCCCAGGCCCCCCCGGAGCAGGGCCGGCCCGGCCAGCACGGCCTGGCCCTGGCGCCTAAAAAAGGCCCGGAAGGCGGGGTGGACCGGATAACGGTCTGGTGCGACGAAAACTTCACCCTGACCGGTTTTCGCCTCAGTTCCGTGACCGGCGAAACCACGGATTTTTACCTGACGGGCTTTACGGAAAATCCCCGGCTCGATGCGGCCAAATTCAGCTTCAAGCCGCCCCGGGGCACCGAAATAGTGGAGGAGGGAGAATAATGAGCGCCCGGGAGATCGCCGAGATTAAAGAGCTGGCCAAAAAACGCAATGCCGTCATTCTGGCCCACTATTATTGCCGCCCGGAACTGCAGGACGCGGCCGACTATGTCGGCGACTCGCTGGGCCTGTCGCGCACCGCGGCCGAATCCCCGGCCGCGGTCATCGTCTTCTGCGGGGTTCACTTCATGGCCGAGACGGCCAGCATCCTCTGCCCCGACAAGACGGTGCTGGCCGTCAACGCCGGGGCCGGCTGCCCCATGGCCGACATGGTCGAGCCCGAGGCCCTGGCCGCCCGCAAGGCCGAACTGCCCGGAGTACCTGTTCTGACCTACGTCAATTCCTCGGCCGCGGTCAAGGCTCTGAGCGATCTCTGCTGCACCTCGGCCAACGTGGTGGATATCCTCCGGAGCATGGAGGGCGACACCGTGCTCATGACCCCGGACAAGAACCTGGCCGCCTTCGCCCAGAAGCGGGTGCCGGAAAAGAAGGTGCTCTTCTGGGAGGGCTATTGCCCCGTCCACCACCGGCTCACCGCTCCGGAGGTCCGGGCCCTGAAAGAAAAGTACCCTGAAGCCCGCGTGGCCGCCCACCCGGAGTGCCCCCCGGAAGTGCTGGACCTGGCCGACTTCATCGGTTCCACCACCGCCATCCTGCAATATTGCCGCACCAGCCCGGAGC
Source organism: Candidatus Adiutrix sp. (assembly GCA_031553735.1). Lineage (GTDB taxonomy): Bacteria > Desulfobacterota > Desulfarculia > Adiutricales > Adiutricaceae > Adiutrix. The sequence continues at coordinate 307 of JAVBLB010000166.1, read as the reverse complement.
GGGAGTTCATCGTCCTCACCGAAGAGGGGGTGGCCCACCAACTGCGGGATACCGGCAAGGTCTACCACTTTCCGGACCACATGACCTGCGAGGACATGAAGAAAAACACCCTGGCCGACCTCCGCCGGGCCCTGGAAACCCTGTCCCCGGAAGTCCGCGTTCCCGACCACATCCGGGAAAAGGCCCGCCCGGCCATCGAAAAAATGCTGCGGCGTTCGTGAGGAGCTTGAGGGCTCCGCCCCCAAACCCCCGGGCGGGGGGGTGGGCCCCGGCACCCCCACACGCCAAACAGTGGGGAAAACAGCGC
>JAVBLB010000107.1:0-4696 GCA_031553735.1 Candidatus Adiutrix sp. | reverse complement strand
GACCCGGCAGCGCCGCCCCCGCCTCGTATGGCCCCCGGGCTGCGCCCTGGACCCGCCGGCTGCGCCGGGCGGCGCATCCTCCCCGACCCCGCTGCGCGGGGCGGCCGAGGCCGCAACGTCGGGGCGGCCGGGACCATTTTGGTCGTCCACTGGGGGGTGGGCGCTGACGCGCCTGGGGGCGTTTGCGGGGGAAGCAAGGAAGGGGGCGACGCTCCCTCCCGAAAGATTGGGCGGGCTGTAAAATAGACAGGCCGCCATACCAAAAGAGAGAGGGGAGCGTCGCTCCCCTCTCTCTTTTGTCATTGCCCTGTAAACGGCCAAGATGGTCTCGGCAGCCCAGACGTTGCGGCCTCGGCGGCCCAGCGAAGCGGGTTCGGAGAGGATGCGCCGCCAGGCGCATCCGGTGGGTCCAGGGCTCAGCCCTGGTTAGAGGATGGGAGCGTGGGGGTCGTTGGTTTCGGAGAGGAAGGGCGAGTCGTAGTTTTTGTCGCGCTGGTTGCCGCTCTCCTCGATTTTGCCCTCGGCCACCATCCGCTTGTATTCGGCGATGTAGTTCAGGGCCCGCTGATGGTAGCCGGAGTCGGGATAATACTGCAGAAGCCCCATGAAACGATTCATGGCCGCTTCATAATCCTTGCGGTTGTAATAAAATTCCCCGACATAGAACTCGTGGCCGGCCAGGTTGTTCTGGGCCTCGGCGATGCGGGCCTGGGCCATGGAGGCGTATTGGCTCCGGGGATACATTTCCATGAGCCGGGCCAGAGTCTGGATGGTCTGGATGGTGGGGGTCTGGTCGCGGTCGATGCCGTGCATGCGCATGTAATAACACATGCCCTGCTGATAGATGGAGTAGGGCACGGCGTCGTTGTCCGGGTGCAGCCGCTCGAAGTCTTCGTAGGCGCCCAGGGCCTCGATGTACTTGCCCTGGAGATAGAGGGCGTCGCCGACCTTTAGTTCGCCCAGGGTGGCGTATTTGCTGTAGGGATACTGATCTTTCAACTGCTGCCACAAGACGGCCGCGCCTTTGTAGTCGTCGGCGTCCATGCGCTCCTGGGCCTGGCGGGCCAGGGTTTCGGGGGCGTCCTCACCCAGGTCGAGGTCGCTGCTCGACTGCATGCCGAACCATTTGGCCAGGGTGCCGCTGGTGGTGTTGCCGCCGCAGCCGGCCAGCGGCAGCAGAATCAGGGTCATGAGAAGGGTCAGCCCCAGAGAGCGGGCGAAGTTCATACGGTTTCCTCTCAGCCCCGGAGGGGCGGTACGCCGCCGCGATCGTGCCGTGGCTGGCTGTGGCGGGCCGGGACGAAGGCGGGGTTTCCCGTCTTCGTCGCCCCGGGAGGGGCCAGGCGCCTCCGCAACTGCATCACGGGCGGATCGCGGCGTCGGGACGAAGGCTCAAACCGCCTCCATCCTTCGTAATATCCCCGGCCTGGGGTCAGATCAGCGGGTCGATGGTCGCCTTGAGGTCGCTTTTGGGCCGGGAGCCGATGATGCGGCCGACTTCGGCTCCGTTCTTGAAAATGACCATGTTGGGAATGGAACGGACCCCGAAGCGGGCCGGGGTGGCCTGATTATCGTCCACGTTCATTTTGGCGATGATGAGCCGGCCCTGGTATTCGCCGGCCAATTCCTCCAGCACCGGGGCCACGGCCTTGCAGGGCCCGCACCAGGGCGCCCAGAAATCCACCAGCACCGGGACGGAGGCTTTCTTGATCTCGCTGTCAAAATTCGCGTCGGTGAGAACTAAAACTGACATGATCCGACTCCTTAGTGAGCGGTCGGCGGCTTGCCTCCGGCCGATCGTTTGTGGTATTAGTGAAAGACGCCGGACGCAGGCGGCGGCCCGGCTTCGAACATACCATAACGTAATAGCTTATCCAGCTTTGGGCTGGCCGTCAAGTCGCTTTTTACTTGGTTTTTTTACTCAATAAATACGGCATTTTACCCGACAGAAGAACGGAAATCCGCGCCGGATGGGCCGGGCGAATGGAATGAAGTCATGAATATTGTCGTCCTGATCCTCTGTTTTTTGATCATGCTGGCCGGTCTGGCCGGCACCATTCTTCCGGTTCTGCCGGGCATCCCCATCATCTGGGCCGCTTTTCTGGGCTACGGCTGGTATGACGGCTGGGCGCATTACGGTCTGGTCACCATGGTGGTCACTGGTTTGGTGGTGGCCCTGAGCGTGGCGGTGGACCAACTGGCTTCGGTCATGGGGGCCAAGAAATTCGGGGCCACCCGGGCCGGCATGATCGGCTCGGTGGTGGGGGCCATCCTGGGGTTGATCATTTTTAACGTCATCGGCCTCATTCTGGGCACTTTTCTGGGGGCCCTAGGCGCCGAAATGGCTTTCAGCGGCCGCAATTTCAAGCAGTCCATGGCCTCCGGCGCCGGCGCCCTGGTGGGCTTTCTGGCCGGCAGCCTCTTTAAATTCATGGTGGGTATGGCGCTCATCGCCTATTTCGTCTTCGCCCTCATCTGGGGCTGAAAACGGCGGAGCCGGAGGCCGCCGCCCAACGGGGAAAATGCGAAAGGCGCGGAATGATTCCGCGCCTTTTTTCATTCGCTGGTTCGCGGGGCCTTAACGGGCCCCGGCCCAGGATCAGTTCTTCTCTTTGCCGCCCCAAAAGTTCACGATCAGATCGCCCCACCAGGGCACGATGCCTTTGTCGAGTTGATCGGGAACGGTCGTGGCCTGGGACGGATTATGGGTAACTTCGGACCGGTCGGCCTTCCGGGGCTCACCGGCGTGCAAAGCTTTGATGCCTTCATGAGTCATGATTTCCATGGTTGTTTCCTCCTGTCCGCTCTTGGCGGTACAAATAATGACGAGCCCGCAATTTTCGCCGCTTGCCGCGGCGGCCGGGCCGCACAAAAGCGCAAGAGCGGGCCGATTTTCCTCCTGGGCGGAGTCGGTCGAGGCGGCGGCGATGGCGTAAAGTATTCTTTCCGCCACCGGTTCCAGCCGGCCCGGCCATATCGACGCGCGATCTCGCGCTTGGTAAGAGCCACTATACCTCCGTTAATTAAATTTTACAAGTGTTAAAATCATTTTTTGGTTAAGCTGGCGATCTCTGAAGTATTTTGATTTAATTATAGTGTATTTTTTAAAATTTATATTTAATAGCCGGCCGTTTTTCTCTTCCGGCCGGCGGTGTCGCCGCCATTGCCGCCGTCATTTTTTCCTTGCCATCGAGGCCACCATGCCGTACATTAAATTTAACGATCACTCTCAAAGACCGGCGTGAAAACCCGAGGCTGAAGACAACGTGGATAAAGTAAATTTAATTATAGCCAATAATTTAAAAAAGCTGAGGACCCAGCGGAATCTGAGCCTGGGGCAGTTGGCCGATGTTTCGGGGCTGAGCAAGGTGCTGCTCAGCCAGATCGAAAAAGGCAACAATAACCCCACCATCCAGACCATCTGGAAAATCGCCAACGGCCTGAAAGTGCCGTATTCGGCCCTGATCGACGCCCCCCGCGAGGACAGCCGGGTGGTCACCTATGAGGAGGCCCTGTCCCGCTGTCAGCCCACTACTGACGTAAGCTCTCGGGTTCTCTGCTATTTTCCAAGTTCGCCCCGGCAGAACTTTGAACTTTTCGTCGTGGAAATCGAACCCGGCGGCGGCTACGTCTCGCCCGAGCACTCTCAAAACTCCATGGAATATATCTATGTTCAGGAAGGGGCCCTGGGCGTCACCGTGGGCGACCACTGCCACGAGTTGCGGGCCGGCGACTGTCTGCGCTTTCCTTCCGAGCAGCCGCACGAATACAAGAACATCGGCGAAACCACCGTGCGGGCCCTGACCATCAACTATTATCCGGTTTGAATCAAAGCCCCTGGAGGGCGCCGGGCGCAGCAATTCTCAAAGTAGAAGAAATGGGGCTCCGCCCCAAACCTCGCCAGGGGGGATTTCCCCCTGACTCTGGGCAGGGATGGAACAGGAGCCGCACTTCTACTTTGAGAATTGCTGCAACCGGCGAGCCGCATTTGCTTCCGGCGGAGAATTGCGGTATACTGAAGTTCTGAAATGGTATCCGGGCGGGCCAGTGACGGCCCGTCAACCTCGCCAGGCAAGGCCGAACCGCCGATTCAGATCCCGACCCGTCTCGTTACGGACGGATCGCGTCGGCCGAAACGAAGGCGCGCCGCCTTCGACCCAGGCAAGGTGACCCATGCCCATTATCGGAATGCGCGACCAGGATTTCCTGCCCTCCATCTGGGCCGAAGCCCGTTCCACCACCACGCTGCACAACGAGCGCACCAACATCCCCCAGATCATCACCCGTTCCGAAGCCGACGCCATCGCCCACAACACCATCGGGCCGGTGCGGCGCACCACCCATGAAGTGCCCCAGGTGGCCTGGCGGGACGTCGACCGCCCCCGACCGGAAAACGCGCGCTACGCTGACCTGCCCCGGCAGAATTACAGCGCCCTGGCCCAGAATCAGGCCTTTCCCCACCCCTATGATTACCTGTCCTTCAATTACACCATCGCCGGTAAAAGCACCTACACTCCGCATTACAACCCGGTGGTGATCGACAAGATCATTTAAATAGTCGGCCCTTAAAAACAAATTAACAAATTGATATTATTATTTAAATATTCAGGCGGCATGGTATAATATGACCGTAAAAGAAGGAAGAAGCGCCAAAAGGCGGTTAAAAAGACGGTCAGGAGAAGCCATGAAAGCGCCA
>JAVBLB010000029.1:0-30716 GCA_031553735.1 Candidatus Adiutrix sp. | reverse complement strand
GGCGTCGGCCGCGTTGCGGATGCCCTGCTGGGTGGTGGCGATGTCGGCCCGCATCATTTCGCGGATGGCCAGACCCGCGGCGTCGTCGGCCGCGCTGTTGATGCGCAGGCCCGAGGACAGCCGCTGCACGCTGGTGGCCAGATTGCCGTAGGTGGTGCTGAGGTTGCGGGCGGCGTTGGCCGCCATCATATTGTTGTTGATGACAAGAGACATGACATCCTCCTTGAGATTTCCCGTCGCGCGGGCTGGGCTTCCTTGCCCTGGTGGTGGCCTCGTCAAAGGCGGTGGTGATAAAAAACCAATTTCGGCGGCCGCCCGGGCGGCCGCCTGCATATAAAAACTGATGGAACGATTGAACTTTCGTCTGGGCCTGATCGCTCTACGAGCGATATCCCGGCCTGAGTGGAGCGATGCGCCGCCGAAAGACGGTCTGGCTGACATTATGGCCGTCCGGGAATGAATATATTCCCCGCCGGATCATTTGGATGGCAACCCGGCGGCCGGCGATGCCGGTTCGCGGACGATGACGCCCGGTGATTTCGCGTTTCGGCGAAACCGCGGAGGTGACGTATCGAGCCGCCGACACCATAGTCGACTTCGGCCGCGCCCGGGCGGCCGGGGACGGCGGTCATCGGCTGGTCGGGGGTGCCTTCCGAATATGAATTCGGGTGCCGGGTCGGTGGCCGGTACTTTTAGGGATGGAGGCGATTAAACCTTCGTCCCGGCCATCGCAATGCGTCTATGACGAAGCTGCGGCGCATTGCCCCTTCGGGGCTTGGAATTTCTCCGATCTTTTTTCAAAATAGACTGAGGATAGTTACAGGCAGTCCGTCGTTTCTTAAAAAATTTATCGGATATAGTCACCGGTAACTTAAGAATTTTAAAGTTAAAATAAGCTCTACCCCAAATTCGACGCCTCCTGTAGCCCATCCTGTGGATCGGCGGAGGAATCTTGGAGCGATGCTTGAGGTTTGCCTCGTCCGCGAGTCCTCCGGGAATCGAAGAAGCCATCCTCACAAAAAGGCGGCGGCGCGCGACCCCTTCCGGGCATTGGCTCTTTTCAAAGGAATGCGGGTGTGTTATGGTGATACAACATTTTTTATGACCCGGTTGCGGCGACGCATGGCCCTTCCGGGTTAAAGCCGTTTTTTCGGGCGCCGGCCCGAAGTGGAACGATCGCGGATCGGCCTTGGGCCGGCGAACTTTTTCGCGGAGTGTGGGGCGGGTATGGATGTGTCGAATTTTTTACTGCTGGCCGAGAGTCTGGATGAGCCGGTCATCGTCGTCGACGGCGGGAGCGGAGACCTGCTGTGGGAGTCCTCCCAATTCAAATCCCTGGTGACCTCTTTCGGCCTGGACCATAAAGACGAGATCAGGCGGGCGGTGATGGAAGGCGGACGCCCGCTCATGGCCGGAGCCGGCCGGCCGGACGCCTCCCTGGCTCCGGAGGGGCGCTGCCCCGTCGACGCCGTTTTGCGGGCCACCCGCGACGGCCGGGACCAGGAACCCTCGCCGAGGGCGAACGCGGCAGTGCCCCTGCAGCTTCCGCAGTGGCGCGGCGAGGTCCACCTTTCCGTTTGCCGCTGGGAGGGCGTAGCGGCCCTCCTGGCCGTCTTCAAGGACCACGGCGGCCGAACCTTTTTCCAGGCCGAGACCCGGCGGCGCGAGGCGCTACGGCACCTGAGCGGAGCCCCGGCCCTGACTTCCGGCGATTTCCACGCCGCCTGCCGGCTCATCACCGAAACGGCCGCCAAAACCCTGGGGGCCAGCCGGGTCGGCATTTGGCGCATCGACGAAGGCAACCGGCAGCTGGCCAACGAAGTGGCCTACAACCGCCTGACCGCCAGCCATCTGGTGCTCGACCCTTTCGGGCTGGAGGTGTATCCGGAATACATCGCCCTTTTGCATTCCGAGCGCAACATCGTCATTCCCGACACGGCCACCGACCGGATTCTGCCGGGTCTGTCCAACGACTACAGCTTCCTGGGGGTGAGAGCCCTTTTGGACTGCCCCATCCGGATCGGCGGCCGGATGGTCGGGGCGGTGTGCATCGAATCGGACGTGCCCCGCAACTGGACTTTGGAAGAGCAGGCCTTCGGGGCCTCGGTGGCCGATTTCGTGGTCATCGCCATGGAGTCGAGCCGGGTTTACGAGAGCGAGCGGCGGATGGCCACCCTGATGTCGAACCTCCCCGGCACGGCCTTCAGGTGCTGCAACGATTTCCCCACCTTCACCATGGAATACATGAGCGAGGGCTGCCTGGAAATGACCGGCTACCCCCCGGAGGACATCGTCGGCAACAACAAGCTCTGCTTCTTCGACATCGTCCACCCCGAGGATCTCCCCAAGCTCATGGCCGACAACGAAGACACCCTCCTGGTGGACCACCCCCTGGACACCACCTTCCGCATCATCCACAAAAGCGGTGAAGTCCGCTGGATCTGGGAGCGCAGCCGGGTGGTGGAAGTGCGGCCGGACAACCCCAAGTTCAGCATCGTCGAGGGCTTTTTCAGCGATATCACCCAGGAGCGCCGCCGGGAGGAGGCCGAACACGCCAGCCGGGCCAAGAGCGAGTTCCTGGCCAACATGAGCCACGAGATCCGAACCCCCATGAACGGCATCCTGGGCCTGACCGCCCTTCTGATGGATACCCGGCTGGATCCGGAACAGGAAAAATACGCCACCACCATCCAGCGCAGCGCCGAAGCCCTGCTCTGCGTCATCGACGACATCCTGGATTTTTCCAAGATCGAATCGGGCAAGCTGGCCCTGGAGAACATCGACTTCTCTCTCAAGGACATGCTCGGCGACATCACCGCGATGCTCATGCCCGGGATCCGGGACAAGGGGCTCCAGCTCGACGTCCACGTCCCGGCCGACTTCCCCGATTACGTCTGCGGCGACCACGGCCGGTTGCGGCAGGTGCTGGTCAACCTCCTGTCCAACGCCATCAAGTTCACTCCGGCCGGGCGGGTGGCCCTGCGCTGTTCGGCCGACTACAAGACCGTGGACGGGCGGGAGCGTCCGTTCCTGCGCTTCGAGGTCAAGGATACCGGGGTCGGCATACCCCTGGAGCGCCAGCAATACATCTTCGATCCGTTCATCCAGGCCGATTCCTCCACCACCCGGCAATACGGTGGCACGGGCCTGGGCCTGTCCATCAGCAGCCAGCTGGTCAAGCTCATGGACGGCGAAATCGGCGTCGACAGCGCCCCCGGGCAGGGCTCCACCTTCTGGTTCAACGTCATTCTCGAGCCCCCCCGGGCCCGGGAGCCGGAGGCCCGAAACCACAAGCCCCTGAGCGAGGCCGACGGCGAGGCCGACGGCGCCGTCAGCCAGTATATTCTCCTGGCCGAGGATTCCCCGGTCAACCAGATGGTGGCCAAGGGCATTCTGGAGAAGATGGGCCACCGGGTCGAGGTGGTCGATAACGGCCTGAAGGCCCTGGCCGCCCTGAAGGCCAACGACTACGATTTTGTGCTCATGGACTGCCAGATGCCGGAGATGGACGGCTACAAGGCCACCCGCATGCTGCGGAACCCGGCCACCGGAACCCTCAATCCGGCCATTCCCGTCATCGCCATGACCGCCCACGCCATGGCCGGGGACCGGGACAAATGCCTGGAGGCCGGCATGGACGACTATATCGCCAAGCCCTTCAAACTGGCCCAACTGCGCGGAGCCATCAAGCGCTGGAGCCGTCGGCGGCCGTAGCCGTCCACGGGATGCCACCGGCGCCGCGTAAATGCGAAAACCGCCGCTTCCGGACCGGGAGCGGCGGTTTTCGCGTTATGCCGATTCTCGATGAGTCTCCACCCGGCGAGGTCGGGTCAGCTCTTGGGGAAGGTGACCTCGACGGTGGGATTGGCGCTGGTGCCCAGGGCGCCGAGATTCTGGCCGTCCCAGGTGGCGTTCAGGGCGCTGGCCCGGCCGGTGACGACGGTGACGGACCGTTTGGCTTCCCAGGTGACCCGCTGGCCGGGCCGCATCAGCAGGTATTCCGTCGGGTTGTCGTCCACCGTCACCTGAACCCAGACTTTGTCTTCGCTGCTGGCCAGGGTCAGGGTGCCGCCCCGGGCGGCGGAGGCGGCGGGCCCGCCGGAGGGCGGCGGAAGCGAGATGCTGCCCCTGACCGTGTTCACGGGCTCCAAGGAGGGGTCGATGGGATCTTCAACGAAGTTCTGCCCCGAATCGGCGATGGACGACGTGCCTGAAGTGCCGGGGCCGTCGGCGGGCGGATTCCCCGGGGATATTTCTTCGTCCGCGACGGAAAAACCGGGGATGTTTCCCAGGATGGGCAGGGCCGAACCCAGGCTGTGGCGGAGGCCGGGCCACAGCCACAGGGTCAGGGCCAGGGCGGCCACCAGCAAAACGCCGACGACGATCAACCCCCGGGACCGGGGCCGCAGACGCCCGGATTTCACGCTGGTTTCGACATACCGCTGGGCCAGGGGGCCGCGGCTGGCCGGCTCGTTCTTGAAGCCGCCGGTCATCTGGCGGTAATCCTCCAAAATGGCCTCGGCGTCCAGCCCCAACTCGTTGGCGTAGGCCCGCAGGAAGCCCTTGGCGAAAACCGGCGGCAACGACGACAGGCGCCCGTCCTCGATCGACTCCAGTTGATCGAGGGGGATTTTTATTTTGACCACCACGTCCTTCCGGGTCAGCCCGTTGATTTCCCGCTTGGTTTTCAACAGCTGCCCCAGCCCTTCCAGGCTCTTTTCCCGCGGCTTCGATTCCGCCGGAGGGGTGGGCCGGGGCCGGGGGCGACGAATCTGGGGGGCCCCGGTCGCGCCTGAACCCGCCGGATCGGTTGGTTTCGCGGCCGGCCGGGCGATTTTACGTGGTTTACCCAGCGTATCCATAGGTGGTATCCATTCGTTTCAGCCGGCTCGGGGCGGCCGGAGCCGGCTGGCGGTTTAAGGATGGAGGCGATTGAACCTTCGTCAACAGGGCGAGCCGTCGCCCCCCGGCTCAGAGAGTGATCCGGATGATGGCGTTTTTCTTGAGTCCCTTGACCCACTCAAGGTACCGCTGCTGCATCTTATAGCGCTCCAATTGGCGGCGGGCGCTTTCCTTGGCTTCGGCGGTGAATTCGCCGGGGTCGTCTTTGCCCTTCTTTTTGTCTTTGGACCCGGAGCCGGCCGAGCCGGGGGCGGCCGGAGGGTCACCGAGGGCGGAGAGGATGACCACGGCATTGCCGGCCGCGGCCGGTTCCATCGGCTGCCCGGAGCCCAATTTGGCGAAGGCGGCCTGCATCTCCGGAGGCAGGTTGGCCACGGTGGCCCCGTCACCGGCATCGCCCCCCTTGTCGCGGCTCCTGGGGTCTTTGGAGTATTTCTTGGCCGCGTCGGCGAAGCTCAGGCCGCCCTCAATCTCGGCCTTGATGCGCCGGGCCTCGGCCATGGCCTTGGCCTGGTTCTTGGGGTCCAGCGGCAGAACGATCATGCGCAGGGGCCGGGTGTCGCCGGTACCGCCGGGCATGGCCGAGAGATCGGGGCCCTCGCCGCGCAGAAAGGCCCGCACCTCGCTGTCGGTGACCACGATCTTGCTCATCACCTGGGCGCCCAGCACCCGGTTGCGCAAAAGCTCCACCCGCAGGTCTTCCCGGAAGGCCTCCAGGCTGGTGCCGCTGTGGGCCAGGGAAGCCTGGAACTGGCCGTCGGAGAGATTATTTTCCTTCTTGATGGCGTCGATGGCGGCGTTGACGTCGGAATCGGTGACGAAGACGCCCTTGGCCTTGGCCGCCTGGTTGATCAGCTCCTGGTCGATCAGGGCCTCCAGCACCTTCTGGCGCAGGGCGGCCTGGCCCATCTTGGCCCCCTGCGGGGTCTTCAGCATGACGCCGACCCGATTGTCCAACTGCTTGAGGGTGATGACCTCGCCGTTGACCACGGCCACGATGCGGTCCACCGCCGCCCGGGCCGGGGTGCCGGCCGCGAGGGCGAAGACCATCAGGGCCAGGGCGAGAACCAGGCCGCTGGCCCGCGCGCCGCGAGACGCCAAATCATTCCTAAAAGAACGCATCTTGAATACCTTAATGTAATTATGATTGAGCCGTTCCGCGGCCCGATTCGCGTTTGCGTGCGGTGGAACCGCCCTCCGAAACCGATGATTCCCGGGACGCACTCCACTCCTATCCTAATTAGTGTAGTATTTTAAACCAGGCCTGGCAAGAAATTTTTTACCCGCTCCAGGTCGGCCACGCCGCGAAGCTGGATGTCGCCGACGAAAAGCCGGCCGCTGGGCGACAGCCTGACCTTGCGCCCTTTGTCCATCACCAGGGCCATGACCCGGTCGTAATTGGCCGGCCCGGCCGGGCCGAAAGTCAGGGTCAGCCCCCCGGCCCCGGTCTCCAGGCGCTGCACCCCGGCCCGCTTGAGCAGGAGCTTGATTTCCATCATGGCCGCCAGGCTCCGGGCCTCTTCCGGCGGGGAGCCGAAACGGTCGCGCATCTCCCGCTTCAGGCCTTCGATTTCCTCGAAGGAGGCGGCCGAGGCCAGCCGGCGGTAGAGCACCAGCCGCGATTCGGTGTCCGGGACGTAGGCCGCCGGCAGGTAGGCCGGCAGGCCCATGGCCACTTCGGGCTCCAGCTCCTCTTCCAGGGGCTGGCCCTTCAGTTCCCGGATGGCCTCCTCCATCAGTTGGGTATACATTTCGTAGCCCACCAGCTGGGCCTGGCCGGATTGGGCCGCGCCCAGGATGTTGCCGCTGCCCCGGATCTGGAGGTCGTGGAGGGCGATCTGGTAGCCGCTGCCCAGGTCGGTGTGGTCCAGGATGGCCTTGAGGCGCTTTTTGGCGTCGGCGGTCAGGATATCGGGGTTGTCCACCATCAAAATGGCGTAGGCCTGCTGGTTGCCCCGGCCCACCCGCCCGCGCAATTGATAGAGCTGGGCCAGGCCGAAGCGATCGGCCTGGTCGATGATGATGGTCCCGGCGGCCGGGAAATCCAGGCCGGATTCGACGATGGTGGTGGTGATCCAGACGTCCAGTTCCCGGTTGAGGAACTTGGTCATGACTTCTTCGAGCTCCGTCTCCTTCATCTGGCCGTGCCCGATGCCGAACTTCACCAGCGGCATGAGCCGCCGCAGCTTGGTCGCCCACAGGTGGATGTCGCGCACCCGGTTGTGGATCAGGAAGACCTGGCCGCCCCGGGCCAGTTCCCGGTCGATGGCCTCGCAGACGGCCTCGTCCTCGTATTTCATCAGGGTGGTCTTGACCGCCAGCCGGTCCTGGGGCGGGGTGGCGATGGAGCTGAGATCGCGGATGCCCGCCAGGGACATCGACAGGCTCCGGGGAATGGGCGTGGCGCTCATGGCCAGGACGTCCACCTGGGCCCGCAGCTTCTTCAGCTTTTCCTTGTCGGCCACCCCGAAGCGGTGCTCCTCGTCGATGACCATCAGCCCCAGGTCCTTGAATTTGACGTCTTTCTGCAGCAGCCGGTGGGTGCCGACGACCACGTCCACCTGGCCGGCGGCCACCTGCTTCAGCAGCTCCTTGATCTCGTTCGGCTTTTTGAACCGGGACAGGGAGGCCGTGCGGATGCCCCAGGGCGACAGGCGGGCCTCGAAGGTGTGGCCGTGCTGCTCGGCCAGGATGGTGGTGGGCACCAGGACCGCGGCCTGCTTCTTTTCGGACACCACCTTGAAAGCCGCCCGCATGGCCACTTCCGTCTTGCCGTAGCCCACGTCGCCGCAGACCAGGCGGTCCATGGGCCGGGGGGCGGCCAGATCGGCCAGGACCTCTTCGATGGCCCGGTGCTGGTCGGGGGTCTCGGTGTATTCGAAGGCGGCTTCGAATTCGGTCAACAGGCCGTCGCGGGTTTCATAGGCGTGTCCCGGCGTGATCTGGCGGGCGGCATAGAGCTTCAGGAGCTCTTCGGCCATCTGGCGGATGTTTTCTTTGACCTTTTCTTTCAGCTTCCCCCAGGTCAGGCCGCCGAGCTTGTCCAGGGACGGGGCCCGGTCGCCGGAGCCCACGTATTTGCCCACCGCCCCGAACAGTTCCACCGGAACATACAGCTTGTCGCCGCCCTTGTATTCCAGGTGCAGGAAGTCGCCCTTCTGGCCGTAGGACAGGTTGAGGGTGACCAGGCCCTGATACTGGCCGATGCCGTGGACGTTGTGAACCACGAAGTCGCCGGGGCTGAGATCCTTGAGGCTGGCGAAGTTCAGCCCCTTGAATTCCTCGGCCGCCCGGCGGCGGGGGCGGTGGGTGGGGCCGAAAATTTCGTCCTCGGCGATGAAGGCGGCCCGGTCGAAGTCGGCGGCGAAGCCCCCGGAGAGCTGCCCCACGTCCAGATGCAGGCGGCCGGGCGCCCCATGGGGGCTCTGCGCCGCCCCGGCGGCGTCGCGCGGGGATTGCGGCGGCCGGGACGAATGCTCGCTCGCCTCCGTCCTGTCTTTGAGCCGGTCCTGGCGGGGAAGGGGCGCGGCCGCCGAAAGGTCATATTCGCCCAGCATTTCGGCCAGCCGGCGGGACTGTTCGGCCGTGCGGGAGACCACGTGGGTGTCGAAGCCCCGCCCCAGAAGGCTCCTGATCCGGGCCGCCAGGGGGGCCAGAAAGCCGGCCCCGCCGCGCCCGGGGGTCAATTCGCCTTTCAACCCGAGGTTGAGTTCCACCAAGGCCCGGAAATAGGTGGTCCCGGCGGTCTCCGGTTCCGGCAGTTCCAGATGTCGGACGCGCCAGCCGCCCCCGGCGGTCAGCCCGGTCAGGGCCTCTTCGGGGGTCTGCCACAAAAGCTCCAGCGGCAGGTGCGGCCGCTCCTCCGCCGCCAGGCGCTCGAAATGGTTGCTCAGGCCCAGCCAGGCCGCTTCACCGCTCCGAAGGCATTCCTCCGGCTCGTAGACCAGGCTGCGGGCCCGGTTCAGATAGAGTCCCAGGGGCATCAGGTCGGTGAACAGCGGAGCCCAGGATTCCAGCCCGCTGAAGGTTTCGGCCTGGCGCAGCTTCTCGGCCAGGGGCTCCCACAACAGGCCGTGCCAGCCGTGTTCTTCGGCCAGATTTTCCAGGCGGTCGGCCGCCCGGGCGCCGTCGGCCGGGTGATAGGCGAATTCCGAGGCCGGGGCGATCACCAGTGATTCCAGGCGGCTCACCGACCGCTGGTCCGGCACGCGAAAGCCGCGGATGGATTCCACCAGGTCGCCGAACAGCTCCACCCGCACCGGCAGGTCGCGGCCGGCCGGGAAGATGTCGACGATATCGCCCCGGGCCGAGAAATCCCCCCGGGATTCCACCTGGCCCACGGCGGTATACCCGTTCTCGATCAGGAACCGCTTGAGATCTTCGAGGTCCAGCTCCGCGCCGCTCTGGATGAGGCGGCGGCCGGCCAGGGTCCGCTCCGGCTCCGGCGTCAGCCGGAGAGTGGCCGCGGCCGAGGCCACCACCAGGCGGGGCGAATCGCCCGTGGCCAGGTGCGACAGGGCCCACTGCCGCTGGGCCACGGTGTCGGGCGAGGTGGATTGGGCCAGGAAGGGCTTGGCTTCGAAAGCCGGGAACAGGTGGATCCGGTCCCGGCCCTCCGGCCAGAAAAAGCCCAGGTCCCCGACCAGGTCCTCGGCCTGGAGCGGGGTGGGCACGGTCACGAAAATAGTTTGCGGGCGGTTATACACCAGCTGGACCAAGAGGCGGGCCAGGGCCGGGAGCGGCAGGCCGCCCAGGACCACCGTCCGGCCCGGGCCGGGTTGGAGCCGGGTGATGTCTCCGGTGTAGCGCTGATAGTCCATCGAGCCTTCCGTCAAAACCCTTAAAAAATGGCGGGGAGGCGATTGAGCCTGTCCCGGACGGTCAGTTTCAGCCAGACCGCTTTTCGGCGGCGCATTGCCCCATTCGGGGCAATGGCGGGCCTCGAAGCCCCCGGCGGCGGGCCGCCCCTTGAGGCGCGGCCCGGGCGTGAACCCGCCGCCGGCGTTGAAAACCGTTCCTACAATATACCAGACGCGGGTTTTTTACAATCCGCCGTCACGCGCCGGCCAATACCCCGAATGGGGCAATGCCCCGCCGAAAAGCGGCCTGGCTGAAACTGATCGTCCGGGAACAGGCTCAATCGCCTCCCCGCCTTAGAGAGGCCGGTTCCATGGGCCGCGCCCGTTTTTTCGGTTGCGGATAATGAAAGAAAGGGTTGCGATGGGAAGGCTGCTTGTATCAAAGTGAGAAAAATATTGTTTTGATAGAGTTCATTTTGAAAAAATCAAAGCCGTTTCTTTTGTAACTATCTGAAATCATATTTTATTTTTTTGGCATCGGCTTTGCTTTATACAGGGGGCAAGAACAAACCAGCCGGGGGCTGAACATTTCGGCCCTGACAATAACCCCAAACTCTGGAGGAGTGGACCCATGCCTGATCTGGATGTCAAAAAAATCAACGAGTTGAGCGAAAAATACCGGGCCGATATGTCCAAGTTCCTGCGGGATATGATTCGTATCCCCAGCGAAAGCTGCAAGGAAAAGGAAGTGGTCCACCGCATCAAAGAAGAGATGGAAAAAGTCGGCTTCGACAAAGTGGAATTCGACGGCATGGGCAACGTCATCGGCTACATCGGCAACGGCAAGCGCCTGATCGCCTTCGACGCCCACATCGACACCGTCGGCATCGGCAACCGGGCCAACTGGACCTTCGACCCCTACGAGGGCTATGAAGACGAAAAGACCATCGGCGGCCGCGGCGCTTCCGACCAGGAAGGCGGCATGGCCTCCATGGTTTACGCCGGCAAGATCATCAAGGAACTGGGCCTGGCCAAGGACTGCACCCTGGTTTTCGTCGGCTCCGTCCAGGAAGAGGACTGCGACGGCCTGTGCTGGCAGTACCTCATTAAGGAAAAGGGCCTGAAGCCCGAATTCGTGGTCTCCACCGAGCCCACCGACGGCGGCATCTATCGCGGCCAGCGCGGCCGCATGGAAATCCGCATCGACGTCAAGGGCGTCTCCTGCCACGGCTCGGCCCCCGAACGCGGCGACAACGCCATCTTCCGCATGGGCCGCATCCTGGGCGACCTTGAAGTGCTGGCCAAGAACCTGAAGGATGACCCCTTCCTCGGCAAGGGCACCCTGACCGTTTCTCAGATCTATTTCACTTCCCCCTCCCGTTGCGCCGTGGCCGACAGCTGCGCCGTCTCCATCGACCGCCGCCTGACCGTGGGCGAGAACGCCGACACCTCGCTGGCCGAAATCCGGAATCTTCCTTCGGTCAAGGAAGCCGGCGACAAGGTCAAGGTCTCCATGTACACCTACGAGGAGCCCTCCTGGACCGGCCTGGTCTACCCGACCGACTGCTATTTCCCGACCTGGGTTCTGCCCAAGGAAAGCCCGGTCTGCGCCGCCGCCATGGAAACCTACAAGAGCCTGACCGGTAAAGAAGGGCGCCTTGACAAGTGGACCTTCTCCACCAACGGCATCGCCATCATGGGCATGTTCGGCATCCCCGTCGTCGGCATCGGCCCCGGCAAGGAAGCCCAGGCCCACGCGCCCAACGAGATCACCTGGAAGGACGACCTGGTTCACTGCGCGGCCATGTACGCGGCCCTGCCCGACACCTACGTCAAGAACAACAAGTAAGCCGGACCGCTTTTCGCCAATGGACGGCCGCCGACCGCCGGCGGCCGTCGCCAGGAGACCGAACATGAAAAAACGCACCGCCGTCATCGCCATTGGCGGAAACTCCCTGATCTCGGGCAAAGGCAAGGAATCCCTCGAAGACCAGCACATGGCCGTTTTTGAAACCACCCGGAACATCGCCGACATCATCGAGGCCGGCTACCAGGTGGTGGTGACCCACGGCAACGGGCCGCAAGTCGGCTTCATTCTGGCCCGGTCCGATCTGGCCGCCCAGAAGATCCACCGCATCTCCTTGGTCATCGCCGTGGCCGACACCCAGGGGGCCATCGGCTACGAAATCCAGCAAAACCTGGACAACGAAATGAAAAAGCGCGGCCAGCAAAGCCGCACCGTGAGCCTGGTGACCCAGGTTCTGGTGGATAAGGACGACCCGGGTTTCAAGGATCCCACCAAGTTCATCGGCAGTTTTTACGAAGAGAGCGAGCTGCCGGAAATCAGGAAAAACCATCCCGACTGGATCCTGAAGGCCGACTCCAACCGCGGCTTCCGCCGGGTGGTGGCCTCCCCCGTGCCCAAAGCCATCGTGGAACTGGACGCGGTGGAGAGCATGATCAAGGCCGGCTTCAACGTGGTCACCGTCGGCGGCGGCGGCATTCCGGTCATTGAAAAGGACGGTTTTCTGGAAGGCGTGCCCGCGGTCATCGACAAGGACCTGGCCACGTGTCTCCTGGCCGAAAAGCTCAAGAGCGACCTGTTGATCATTTCCACGGGCGTTCCCCAGGTGTCCATCAACTTCGGCAAGCCCAACGAGGAGAAGCTTTCCACCGTCAAGGCCGACCAGATGGCCAAGTACCTGGCCGAGGGCCATTTCCCGCCGGGCAGCATGGGGCCGAAGATCGAGGCCGCGCTGAACTTCCTGAAGATGGGCGGCAGCGAAGTCATCATCACCGACCCGGCCAACCTGGGCGCGGCGGTCAAAGAAGGCAAGGGCACGCACATCGTCAAATGATATTGACCCGCCGACCGAACGTATTCGGAGTGATTTGGTCAAAGCCCCAAATCACAAGACCTTGGTCGTCCGAGAAGGAATATGTTTGGCCACCGGATCCATGATCACGACGTTTTTTCACCACACCGAGCAGATTGCCGGCGCCACCATCGCCCGGGTACGCCATCGGGCCGGCGCCGGCCGCCACCATAATCCATGAAGGAGTGAAACCATGGACAAGCTGAAGATCAAGAGCCTCATCAAGAAACTGAGCCAGTTGAACTACAAGAGCATGTTTAACAACGACTTCCTGTTGACCTGGGAAAAGACCAACGACGAAGTGGCCGCCACTTTCGCCGTGGCCGAGATTCTGCGCGGCCTGCGCGAGCAGAACATCACCACCCGTTTCTTCGACTCGGGCCTGGGCATCTCCCTGTTCCGCGACAACTCCACCCGCACCCGCTTCAGCTTCGTTTCCGCTTGTAACATGTTGGGCCTGACCGCCCAGGACCTCGACGAAGGCAAGAGCCAGATCGCTCACGGCGAAACCGTGCGTGAAACCGCCAACATGATCTCCTTCATGGCCGACGTCATCGTCATCCGCGACGACATGTATATCGGTAAAGGCAACACCTACATGCGCGAAGTCTCCCAGGCCGTGCAGGAAGGCTACAACGACGGCGTCTTGGAACAGCGCCCGACTCTGGTTAACCTTCAGTGCGACATCGACCACCCGACCCAGTGCATTGCCGACATGCTGCACATCATCAACCACTTCGGCGGCGTCGAGAACCTCAAGGGCAAGAAGATCGCCATGACCTGGGCCTACTCCCCCAGCTACGGGAAACCCCTCTCCGTCCCCCAGGGCGTGATCGGCCTGATGACCCGCTTCGGCATGGAAGTGGCCCTGGCCCATCCCAAGGGCTATGAAGTGATGCCCGAAGTCGAGGCCGTGGCCCAGAAGAACGCGGCCACCACCGGCGGCAAGTTCACCAAGAGCAACAGCATGGCCGAGGCTTTCCAGGGCGCCGACATCGTCTATCCCAAGAGTTGGGCCCCCTTCGCCGCCATGGAGAAACGCACCGACCTGTATGCCAAGAACGACGACGCCGGCATCAAGGCCCTGGAGCAGGAACTGCTGAAACAGAACGCCGGCCACAAGGATTGGCACTGCACCGAGAAGCTCATGGCCACCACCAACCGCAACGCCAAGCTGGGCGAAGCCCTCTACATGCACTGCCTGCCCGCCGACATCACCGGCGTCTCCTGCAAGGAAGGCGAAGTCGAAGCCAGCGTCTTCGATCGCCACCGCGTCGATATGTACAAGGAAGCCAGCTACAAGCCCTACATCATCGCCGCCATGATGATGCTGGCCAAGTTCAAGAACCCGGCCGACAAGCTGGCCGAGCGCCTGGACTGCGGCTGCCCCCGCGTCCGCTAACAATCGGTGATTTCCGGCCCGGAGACCCCTCGAGGTCTCCGGGCGGGCCTCCCGCGCGTCCCCCGAGGGCGTTTTCCCCGACCACCAAACCACCAGCGGAGCCCAATCATGACCTTATACTTGAAAAACGCCCTGTATCTCGACTCTAAATCGCTGGAACTCTCCCAAACCGACCTGGCGGTGGACGACGGCCCCAAAGGCGGTCTCAAACTGATCGAGTCCATCCCGCCGCTGGCCCGGCGGGCCGCCGGAGACCGGGTGGTGGACTGCGGCGGGAAACTGGTCACCCGAGCCTTCGGCTGCGGCCATCATCACATTTATTCGGCCCTGTCCCGGGGCATGCCGCCGGCGCCCAAGGTCCCCACCAACTTCGTGGAGGTCCTGGAGCAGATCTGGTGGCGCCTGGACAAGTGCCTGGACCTGGAAATGACCGAGGCCAGCGCCCTGATCGCGGCCATGGGCTGCGCCAAGCGCGGGGTCGCCTTCATCATCGACCACCACGCCGCGCCTTTCGCCATCAGGGGTTCCCTGGAGACCATCGCCCGGGCCTTCGAGCGGGTCGGCGTCGGGCACCTTCTGTGCTATGAAATTTCCGACCGCGACGGTTTGAAGATCGCCGAAGAGGGCCTGGCCGAGCACGACGACTATCTCGGCAGCGGCCGTCACGGCCTGGTGGGCCTCCACGCTTCCTTCACCGTCGGCGACGACACCTTGAAAAAATCGGTCGACCTGGCCGTCAAGCACAACACGGGCCTCCACGTCCACGTGGCCGAGGCCCAGTCCGACCAGGACGACTGCCTGAAGAAATACGGGATGCGCCTGGCCCACCGCCTGGACAAGTTCGGCGTCCTGGCTCAGCCCCACACCATTTTAGGCCACTGCGTCCACTTCAACGACGAGGAAAAGAAACTGGTGGCCGGCTCCAAGGCCTGGGTGGCCCAGAGTTGCGAGAGCAACCAGAACAACAACGTCGGCCTCACCGGCTATCAGTGGACCCCCCGGGTCATGCTCGGGGTCGACGGCATGCACAACGACATGATCCGCAGCGCGCAGGCCGCCTATATGGCCGGCCAGAACACCGAAGGGATTTCCCCGGCCGGCCTTTATGCCCGCTTCCGGGCCGTGCACACCTACCTTGGCGAGATGGGCGTCCCCGGCGACGGCGACAACAACCTGGTCATCATGAACTACCAGAGCCCCACGCCGCTCCACAAGGACAACTTCGTCGGCCACTTCGCCTACGGCTTCTCCTCCAACGACGTGGAGACCGTCATCGCCCAGGGCCGGGTGATCGTGGAGCGGGGCCGCCTGGTCTCCGAGGACGAGGACGGCATCGTGGCCTACGCCCAGGAGCAGGCTCGCCGGCTGTGGGACGCGATGGGCAAACGCTGAGCCGATTTATGGGGTGAGAGCATGGCCGACGTGCTGATCAAAAACGGGCTTTTGGTGACGGCGGAGAAAACCGTCGAGGCCGACCTTCTGGCGGCCGACGGCGTCATCGCCGTCATCGGCCCCGACCTCTCGCCGCCCGACGGCGTGGAGGTGGTCGACGCCCGGGGGCTCCTGGTGCTGCCCGGGGGCGTGGATGTCCATACCCATCTCGACCTCACCGTCGGCCGGGCCCACGTCAGCGACGGCTGGCTGGCCGGCACCCGGGCCGCGGCCTGCGGCGGCACCACCACGGTGGTCGAGCACCCCGGATTCGGACCGGGCGGGTGCCCGTTGGGGCACCAGATTGACGTATATCGGCGAAACGCCGTGGAAGCGGTCATTGATTACGGCCTCCACGGCGTTTTTCAGCACTGGGACGCGCGCGCGGCCCAAGACCTGCCAGGTTTGGTCCGCGGGGGTTACCCCAGTTTCAAGGCCTACCTGACCTATGACGGGCGGCTGAATGACCAGGAATTCCTGGCCGCGGCCAAGGTTCTGGGCGAAGCCGGCGGGCTGATGACCGTGCACGCCGAAAACCATGCCGTCGTCAGCCACCTGGGGGCCTTGAGGCGGGCTTCGGCGCCGCATCTGGCCGCCAGCCACCCCTTGAGCCGCCCCGATTACGCCGAGGCCCTGGCCGTGTATTCGGCCATTTGCCTGGCCGAGGCCGCCGGCGACGCCCCGCTGTACATCGTGCATCTGTCGACGGCCAAAGGGCTGGAGATGGTGCGGGCGGCCCGGGCCGAGGGCCGGCGCGTCTGGGCCGAGACCTGCCCGCAGTATCTGGTTTTGACCGACGACTGCTACGAGGGCGACTTCGACCAGGCCCTGAAATACGTCATGTCCCCGGTGCCGCGCAAGCGGGCCGACGTCGAGGCCCTCTGGGAGGGGCTGTTCGACGGCTCCATCGCCACCGTGGCCACCGACCACTGCTCTTTTTCCTGGGCCGACAAGAAAGCCCGGGCCGACGGCAACGTCTTCCAGTGTCCCGGGGGCATCCCGGGCGTGGAAACCCGGCTGCCGATCCTGTATTCCGAAGGCGTGGTCAAGCGGGGGCTGAGCCTCCCGCGCTTCGCCGAACTGGTCTCCGGCGCCCCGGCCCGCCTGTTCGGGCTGCCGGGCAAAGGCGCCCTGGAAGTGGGGCGGGATGCCGACCTGGTGATCTTCGATCCCCGGGCCGAAAGGACGCTCCGGGCCGCCGAACTGCACCAGGCGGTCGACTATACCCCTTTTGAGAACCTCGCGGTTCGCGGCTGGCCCCGGGATGTCTTCCTGCGCGGGCGCCGGATCGTGGGGGGAGGGCGATTTCTGGGTCGGCCCGGGCAGGGCCGTTTCCTGGCCCGTCAACAGTTTTCGACACGATAGAGCCGACTCGGACAGGCTGTCCCGGCCGCTTCGCTTGCGTCCGCCGGCGGAAGCGCGGCCCCGGACCGATCGCGGGAGAAGTCTCTCCGGCCTCTTCGAGATGGTGACAAACATGTGAAATACGTTCCGACCTGGTCGACCCGATCGCGCACCGGCGCCCGGTCGGCCCTGTCGGTGCGGTTTCCGTATCCGGCAGGCGCAACGCAACCAAAACAGAGGTGATTCGGAAGGCGGCGCTCTCGGGCGCGGGGAATTTTTCGGGTCTCCACACGCAAATGGGGGAACTAATGACCAAATCACACAGCGACAAGTTTTACCTGACTTCACTCGGCACCCATCTGAAGTGGATTTTTGGCGACCTGGAAAAAGGCGAGATTTATGGTCTCCCCGAGAGCCTCTTCTTCCGGCCGAAGAAGGACGACCCCTTCCGCATGACCCGTTACGGCCAGCTTCTGGAGACGCCCATCGGCGTGGCCGCCGGCCCCCAGACCCAGCTGGTGCAGAATATCGTGGCCGCCTGGCTCACCGGCAGCCGCTACCTGGAATTGAAGACCATCCAGGTGCTGGACGAGCTGGAAGTGACCAAGCCCTGCATCGACATGGGCGACGAGGGCTACAACTGCGAGTGGTCCCAGGAACTGAAGCTGGACCAGTCCTTCGACGAATACCTCAACGCCTTCATCATCCTGTATATCCTCAAGGACAAGCTCAATATCGGCGAGCCCGGGGAGGCCGGCTTCATTTTCAACATGAGCGCCGGCTACAACCTCGAGGGCATCCAGAGCCCCACCGTCCAGCGTTTCTTCGACCGCATGACCAACTGTGAAAAAGAGCTGGCGGTCAAGCTGGACGAGGCGGCCGAGTTCTATCCCCGGGTGCGGAATCTGAAGATCCCGGCCAGGATTTCCGACAACCTGACCGTCTCCTGCATGCACGGCTGTCCGCCGGAGGAAGTGGAGAAGATTGGGGCCTATTTCATCAACGACCGCGGCTTCAACACCACCATCAAGCTCAACCCCACCCTCATCGGTCCGGAGACGCTCCGCTCCATCCTCAACGAGAAGCTCGGCTACCAGACCTGGGTGCCGGACGAGGCCTTCGGCCACGACCTGAAGTATCCCGACGGGGTCAAGCTCATCGGCAGCCTGGTCCGGCAGGCCAAGACCAAGGGCGTGGCTTTCGGCCTGAAGCTGACCAACACCCTGGAGACCCAGAACCAGCGGCAGAACCTGCCGAAGAACGAGCCCATGGTCTACATGAGCGGCCGCTCGCTCCACGCCATCGGGGTGAACCTGGCGGCCAAGCTGCAAAAAGAGTTCGACGGGCAGTTGGATATTTCCTTCTCCGGCGGGGCCGATTTTCTCAACCTGCCGGGACTTCTGGCCGGCGGCCTCAAACCCGTGACCGTCAGCTCCGACGCCCTGCGCCCCGGCGGCTACGGCCGGATGTCGCAGTATCTGGAGACTTTGGGCGCGGCCATGAGAGAAGCCAAGGCGGCCAGCATCGAGGCCTATATCGACGCCCGGAGCGGCGGGAAGAAAGGCGCGGCCGCCGCGCTGGATAACCTGACCGCCTACGCCGCCGGGGTGCTGGACGACCCGCGCTATAAAAAGGAAAGCTACGTCTATAAAAACGGGGTCAAGACCAAACGGCCGCTCCCGCGCTTCAACTGCGCAGCCGCGCCCTGCCTGGAGACCTGCCCGGCCTCCCAGGACATTCCCCGCTACCTCAATTTCACCGCCCGGGGCGAATACGAGAAGGCCTATCAAACCATCATGGCCACCAACCCCTTCCCCAACGTCCAGGGGGCGGTCTGCGACCATCAGTGCCAGTTCAAGTGCACCCGGCTGAATTATGATTCGCCGCTGAAGATCCGCGAAATCAAACGCTTCATCGCCGAAAGGCACCAGGGCGGCACCGGGGTTCAGGCCGGGGCGCCCAACGGCCTCACGGTGGCCGTCGTCGGGGCCGGCCCGAGCGGCCTGTCCGCGGCGCACTACCTGGCCACCCAGGGTTTCAGGGTGGAGATCTTCGAAGCCAAACCCCTGGCCGGGGGCATGGCCGCCGACGCCATCCCCTCCTTCCGCCTCAGCGATCAGAGCCTGAAGACCGATATCGACAACATCCTGGCCCTGGGCGTCAAGCTGAACCTGAACCACAAGGTCGACGCCGCCGGCCTGGAAAAGCTGCGGAAGGATTTCAACTACGTCTACCTGGCCATCGGGGCCCAGGCCAACTCCCGCCTCAATATCGAGGGGGAGGACGCCCCCGGGGTCATGAACCAATTGACCTTCCTCAGCCAGGTGCGCCGGGGCCAGGCCTCCGGCCTGGGGAAGAAAGTCATCGTCCTGGGGGCCGGCAACTCGGCCATGGACGTGGCCCGGGTGGCCCGCCGCCTGGGCAGCGAAGTCACCATCGTCTACCGCCGGACCCGGCGGGAGATGCCGGCCGACCCCGACGAGATCCGTGAGGCCCTGGAAGAGGGCGTGGCCCTGGTGGAACTGGCCGCTCCGGAGAAGGTCATCGTCAAAGACGGCCGGGCCGTGGGCCTGACCGTGGCCAAGATGAAGCTCGGGGAAATCGACGCCTCCGGCCGGGCCCGGCCGGTGAAGATTCCCGGCTCGGAATACGATATCGCCGCCGACACCGTCATCGCCGCCATCGGCCAGGATCTGCGCCTGGACGCCTGGCCGGAGAAGAAGCTGGAAATGAACCCCGAAACCGGGGCCACTCAGTTGGCCGGCGTCTACACCGGCGGCGACGCCGGGCGGGGCGCGGCCTCCCTCATCCAGGCCATCGCCGACGGCCGCCAGGTGGCCGCGGCCATCTGCGCGGCGGCCAAGAAAGAGGCCAAGCTGCCCCAGGCCCCGGCCGACGACCGCCTGCTGGACGTGGGCGACCTGCGCCGGCGGCAGGCCCGGCGCGGCTTCGGCCCGACCCCCGGTCACAAGGCCCCGGCCGACCGGCTCAACTTCCAGCTCTACACCGAGACCTTCACCGAGGCCCAGGCCAAAGAGGAGGCGGCCCGGTGCCTGCAGTGCGACCTGGTCTGCAACGTCTGCAGCACCGTCTGCCCCAACCGGGCCAACCTGGCCATCGCCGTGAACGGCAAGAAGCTGGCCCAGCCGATCCAGAAGGCCGTGGCCGACGGCGGCCGGGTCAAAATCGCCACCGAAGGCCGGGCGGCGGTGGATCAGGCCTTCCAGATCGTCAACCTGGCCGACTTCTGCAACGAGTGCGGCAACTGCGCGGCCTTCTGCCCCACCAGCGGCGCGCCCTATCAGGACAAGTTCCGGGTGCACCTGTCGAAGGCCAGTTTCGACAGCGGCCCGGAGGGCTTTCACTTCGCCGCCCCCGGGCTGGTGCTGGTCAAAAGGGGCGGCGAGGAAGCCACTTTAAAAATCAACGGCGATGCGCTACAATACCAAGACCGGAACATGACCGCCGAGCTGGATCCGGCCACCTTCGAAGCCCGGAGCGTGAGCCTGGCCGGCGGCCTGAAAGAGGCCTCTCTGGTTCCGGCGGCGGAAGCCGCGGTGCTGTGGGCCCTTTTGAAGGACCACCACCTCTTCAGGGTATAACAAAGGTCCGACGCCCAGGGCGGAAGGCCTTCCCGGACGGAAGGCTCCCCCGCCGCGTCGCTACAGAACTCCCGGGTAGCATCCCCAGACCTTCGGGGTCCCCATCCGCCGGCGCGGCCGCGCCGGCGGATGGGGGGCGCCGACGGCCGATCAGGAGGTCTCCATGACGACCATCGGCACTTCCCCCAACCGCCTCGACGCCGCGGCCAAGGTCAGCGGCAAGGCCCGATACACCGAGGACCTGCCCCTGCCGGGAATGCGGCACGCGGCCCTGGTGCGCTCGCCCATCGCCCACGGGCGGGTCAGGTCCATCGACGTCCGTCCGGCCCTGGAACTGCCCGGGGTCGAGGCCGCCTTCACGTATCAGGACGTGCCCGACCTTCTCTTTCCCACCGCCGGGCATCCGTATAATCTTCTGCCGGCCAGGCGGGACGAGGCCGACCGGCACCTTTTGACCGGCCATGTGCGCCATGTGGGCGACGAAGTGGCCGTGGTGGTGGCCCGCGACGCCCTGACCGCCGCCAAGGCCGCCCACCTGGTCCGGGTCGAATACGAGGAACTGCCGCCGCTGCTGGACCGCGAGAGCGCCCTGGCCCCCGGCGCGCCGGCCATTCATGACGCCCACCCCGACAACATCCTGAAACACACCGTCAGCGAGCACGGCGGGGTGGTGGCCGATCTGCTCAAAGATGCCGAACTGGTGGTGGAAGGCCGCTACCGGACGCCCACGGTGCAGCACTGCCACATGGAGACGGCGGTCAGCTACGCCTACATGGACGGCGAGAACCACATCGTCATCGTCTCCTCCACCCAGATTCCCCAGATCGTCCGGCGGGTGGTGGGGCAGGCCCTGGGGCTGCCCTGGAGCCGCATCCGGGTGGTCAAGCCCTATCTGGGCGGCGGCTTCGGCAACAAGCAGGACGTGCTGGTGGAGCCCCTGGCGGCCTTCCTGACCTGGAAGCTGGGGGGTGTGCCGGTGCAGATCGCCCTCAGCCGGGAAGAAGTCTTCGTCGCCACCCGCACCCGCCATCCGTTTGAAGGTGAAGTCAAGCTGGGCCTCAAGCGCGACGGCACCTTCACCGCCTTCGACGTCCGGGTCTGGTCCCGCACCGGGGCCTATGCCTCCCACGGGCACTCCATCGCCGGCGCGGCCGGTTCCAAATCCCCCTATCTCTATCCCCGGGCGGCCCTGCGTTACGAGGCCACCACCTATTACGCCACCCTCCCCAGCGCCGGGGCCATGCGCGGCTACGGCCAGCCCCAGGTCACCTTCATCATGGACTGCCTGGTGGAGGAGGCGGCCCGGGCCCTGGACATGGACCCCCTGGAACTGCGCCTCAAAAACGTGGCCCGGGCCGGGGACGTCTGCCAGTACAACGGGCACACCATCCACGCCGCCGGCCTTTCCGCCGCCCTGACCCGGGGCGCGGAGCTCATCGACTGGAAGAGGAAGCGCGAAGCCTATCGCGGCCAGACCGGGCCGATCCGCCGGGGAGTGGGGGTGGCCTGCGCCAGCTACGGCTCCAACACCTATCCGTCGTCGGTGGAACTGGCCGGGGCCCGCCTGATTCTGAACCAGGACGGCCGGGTCACGTTGGCCGTGGGGGCTACCGAGATCGGCCAGGGGGCCGACACGGCCATGGCCCAGATGGCCGCTGAATTCCTGAAGCTGCCCCTGGATTCCATCCAGGTGGTCACCACCCAGGATACCGACCATACGCCCTTCGACACCGGGGCCTATGCCTCCCGCCAGACCTATACCTCCAGCGCGGCCATCTGCGCCGCGGCCCGGGAGTTCAGAAACAAGATACTGGATCTGGCCGCCCTCCTCTCCGGCGTGCCCCGCGACGCCCTGGACCTCCGGGACGGGGTGATCGTCGGCAGCGACGGCCGGCTCCCGGTCTTCACCCTGGCCGACCTGGCCTTGCAGAGCTATTACCATCTCGATCTGGGGGGGCCCATCGTGGCCGAGGCCACCCACAAGACCCGGATGAATCCCCCGGTCTACTGCTGCACCTTCGTCGACCTGGAAGTGGATATCCCCTTGTGCCGGATCAAGGTCAACGAGATCTGGAACGTCCACGATTCCGGCCGCATCGTCAACCCCAAGCTGGCCACGGGCCAGGTGCAGGGCGGCCAGGGCATGGGCCTGGGCATGGCCCTGTACGAGGAGATGCTGATCGACGACAAGGGCCGGGTGCTCAACAACAACCTTCTGGATTACAAGATGCCCACGGTCATGGATCTGCCGGACCTCCACTGCGCTTTCGTCGAGATCCCCGATCCCACCAACCCCTTCGGGGTGCGGGCCCTGGGCGAGCCGCCCCTGGTCACCCCCGCGCCGGCGGTGCGCAACGCCGTCTGGCACGCCACCGGGGTCAAGGTCGATGAAATCCCCATCACCCCCAAAACCCTTTTCCGCTATCTGGAAAAGGCCGGGCTGTAAGGAGGGCGGCGTATGTTCGACATCCGGGAATACCATCGGGCCGAAAGCGTCTCCGAAGCCGTGCGGCTCCTGACCGCCCACCCCGAGGCCAAGCTCATCGCCGGCGGCACCGACGCCCTGGTTCGCCTGCGCCATTTCAGCGAAACCTTCACCCGGCTGGTGGACATCCACGGGCTGGCGGAACTGAAGGCCATCGAATTAAATGATGGCCGGCTGTATCTCGGCTCGGGCCTGACCTTCGCCGAAACCATGGCCGCCGGGCCGGTGCGGGAGCGCATTCCGGTGCTGGGCGAGGCCTGCGCCACCGTGGCCGGGCCGCAGATCCGCAACATGGGCACCATCGGCGGCAACATCGCCAACGGGGCCACCAGCGCCGACACGGCCGCGCCGATGCTGGTGCTGGAACCCACCCTGGTCATCGCCGGGCCGGAAGGGGCCGTCCGCCGGGCCGCCCTGGCCGGTTTCCACACCGGGCCCGGCCAGGTGGCCCTGGCCCATAACGAGGTTCTGCTGGGCTTTGAGTTCGATCTGGCCAAGCTGGCCGGCCTGGGGGCCGCCTATTACAAATACGCCATGCGCTCGGCCATGGATATCGCCACCATCGGCTGCGCGGCCGGGGTGAAGGTGGCCGGAGGGGTGATGACCGACCTGCGCCTGGCCCTGACCGTGGCCGCGCCCACCCCCATCCGCTGCCCGGCCGCCGAGGCGGCCGGCCTGAACCGGCCCCTGACCGACGAGACCCTCTCCGCCGTTCTCAAGGCCCTGGAGGGGGACATCCGGCCCCGGACCTCCTGGCGGGCCTCCAAGGAATTCCGCACCCGCATCATCAAAACCCTGGCCGAGCGGATGATCCGCGCCGCCGCGGCGCGGGCCGAAGGGAGGAACTGACATGGTCGCCATCAAACTGCATGTCAACGGACGGGATGTTCAGGTGAACGTGGACGTCCGGGAATCCCTGGCCGAAGTGCTGCGGAGCCAGGGCCTCATCAGCGTCAAGCAGGGCTGCGGGGTCGGCGAGTGCGGGGCCTGCAACGTCCTGATCGACGGCCGGCCCACCGATTCCTGCCTGACCCTGGCGGTCTGGGCCGACGGCAAGTGCGTTCGGACCGTGGAAGGCGAAGCGCGGCCGGAGGGCGGGCTGTCGCCGGTCCAGCGGGCCTATGTCGAGGCCGGAGCGGTGCAGTGCGGCTTCTGCACCCCCGGCCTGGTCATGACCACCACCGCGTTTGTGGAAAACAACCGGCACCGGGCCGCCGAGATCACCCGCGAGGAGATCAAGCGGGTCCACGCCGGTCACCTGTGCCGCTGCACCGGCTATGAGATGATCGTCCAGGCGGTGGAGATGGCTCTGGGGCGCCCGGTCACGGGGGCGGCCGAGTGCCGCCCGGAGGCCGGGGACTGAGTTTCGAAAGGGCGATGAACCGCCGCGTTCCCTGACGGTTGAGCGCGGCGGCCGGATAAGCTCCGGTCTTCGCCCGTGAGAGTTTTAGAGGAAGTACAATCCGATTGTGCGGCATAGCGGCCCGATTCACATCGATTCCGGCCCCGGGGGAGAGGTGCGCCTTCAACCTGCGGGGCGGGATGAACGTTCGGCAGTCCCTTGGTAGGAAATCTTGAACCTGACGTCCCGGCCGCCGCAATTCGTCCATGACGTGTGCGGCGGTGGAAAGCCCCTCCGGGGCCCCCTGTCATCACCAACCGCCGGCCCGGCCGGGGAACCTTCACGTTTGAAGAGGTAGGAGAAATGGCTGAAAACACTGTCGCCTCAGGCGGGGTGCTGGAAAAGCTTTTCAAGATCCAGGCGAAAGGCAGCACCGTCAAAACCGAGCTCATTGCCGGCCTGACCACCTTCGTGGCCGTGGGCTACATCATCTTCGTCAACCCCAACATCCTGGCCGAAGCCGGCATCCCCAAGGAGGCGGCCATCGCCGCCACCATCTGGTCGGCGGTTATCGCCACCACCCTCATGGGCCTGTGGGCCAACTATCCGGTGGCCGTGGCCCCCGGCATGGGCCTCAACGCCTTTTTCACCTACACCGCCGTGAAGATGTTCGGTCTCTCCTGGCAGACGGCCCTGGCCGCGGTCTTCATTTCCGGCGTGGTCTTCCTCATCCTGACCCTGGGGGGCATCCGCCAGGCCATCATCAACTCGGTGCCCATGTGCCTGAAGAACGCCATCGGGGTGGGCATCGGCACCTTCATCGCCTTCATCGGCCTGAAGACCGCCGGCATCGTGGTGGCCAATCCGGATACCTTAGTGGCCGCCGGGCACGTGGCCAGCCGTGAGCTCGGTTTGGCCAATCCCGCGCTTCTGGCCTGCATCGGAATAATGGTGACCGGCATTTTGATGCGTTGGAATGTCAAGGGGGCCATGCTGCTGGGCATTCTCTTTACCACCCTTTTGGGCATGGTCACCGGCGCCTGCCCGGCCCCGACCGGCCTTTCCAGCATCATCAGCACCGATGTGCCGAGCATTTTCGGCAAGCCCGGCGTCTATGAAGGCACCTTCATGGCCCTGGATTTCACCGGCGCTCTGGCCTTCGGGGTGTTTCACATCGTCTTCACCTTCACCATCGTCGAACTCTTCGACAACATGGGCACCCTGATCGGCCTGACCAAGAAGGCCGGCCTCATGAAGGAAGACGGGCACATCGAAAATCTCGACCGGGCCCTGACCACCGACGCCATCGGCACCATGGCCAGCGCCCTGGTGGGCACTTCGACCGTGACCTCTTATGTGGAGAGCGCGGCCGGCGTGGCCGAGGGCGGCCGCACGGGCCTGACCGCCATCGTTTTCGCCGTCCTGTTCGTCGTGGCTCTTCTGTTTGCGCCTTTGGTGGGCCTGGTGCCCGGCTTCGCCACCGCCCCGGCCCTGATCATCGTCGGCGCTCTGATGATGTCCGAAGTGACCCACATCTGCTTCGACGACATCACCGACTCCATTCCGGTCTTCCTGACCATCATCATGATGCCGCTGACCTACAGCATCGCCAACGGCTTCGCCTTCGGCTTCGTCAGCTATACTCTGTTGAAGCTCGGCGCCGGCAAATTTAAGGATGTCAGTTGGGTCATGATCCTGGTCAGCGCGGCTTTTATCGCCAACTTCGTCATGCGGCTGGAGTAAGTCCCGCAAGACCCGGCGCCGCCGCGGCCGCATTATGGTGAAGGCGCGGCGGCCGGGATGTTCAACGCCACCGATTGACGACACTGATCCGGGCCACGGGCCGTTCCCGCGACCCGGCGCCCTGGCCGGCCGACCCTGCCAAGCGCCGGGCCGCCAACCAAGACAGCGAGAGTGATACCATGAGCGATACGGCGGCCGCCTGCCAAGTTCCGGAGATGATTTTCGGTCTCAACGACCGCCCGCCCTTCTGGCAGGCAGCGGTGGCGGCCGTGCAGCATCTGCTGTCGGTGGTCATCAGCATCGGGGCCCCGCCGCTTCTGATCTGCCGGGCCCTGGACATGCCCATGGACATCACCGTCTACATGGTCAACATCGCCTTTTTCGTCTCCGGCATCGGAACGCTCCTCCAGACCACCCCGGTGGGGCCGGTGGGTTCGGGACTTTTGTGCATCCAGGCCACCAGCTTCATCTTCCCCACCGCCTTCATCGCCCTGGGGGTCTCGGCCATGGCCGCCGACCCCTCCATCTCCAAGGAAAAGCTGGTGGCCCTGATGACCGGGGCCACCATCGCCGGCTCCCTGGTCAAGATCGTCCTCAGCCGGATGACCGGCCTGTTGAACAAGGTCTTCACCCCCCTGGTCTGCGGCATCACCGTCAGCATGGTCGGCATTTCGCTCTTGAACACCGGCATGCTCAGCTTCGTCGGCGGGCGTGACGCCGTGGGCACCGCCGACTACGCCTCCCTCAAGAACCTGGGGGTGGGCGCGGCCGTCCTGCTGACCATTTTCCTGTGCAACTGCAGCCGGCGGCCGGCCCTGCGGATGAGCGCCATGGTGGTGGGTTTCGTGGTGGGCAGCATACTCGCCTGGACCTTGGGCATGCTCAAGCCGCTGCCGGAGAACATCAAGTATTTCTCCCTGCCCGTGCCCTTCAAATACGGCCTGGATTTCAGCTGGGGCGGCTTCATTTCCATCGCCCTGTTGTATGTGGTCAGCACCGTGGAAGCCACCGGCGACATCGCCGCCACCTCCATGCTGTCCAAGGAGCCCACCCAGGGCCCGGCCTTCACCAAACGGCTTTCCGGCGGCATCATGGGCGACGGCGTGGCCTCCATGATCGCCGGGGTCTTCAATTCCTTCCCCATGGCCATCTTCGCCCAGAACAACGGCGTCATCCAGCTCATCGGCAACGCCAGCCGTCACGTGGGCAAGTTCATCGCCGTCTACCTGATCATTCTCGGCGTCTTCCCCGTGGTCGGGGTGATATTCAACGTCATCCCCGACGCCGTTTTGGGCGGGGCGCTGATTCTCCTGTTCGGCATCATCCTGTCCACCGGGCTCCGGATCATCTTCACCGAGTGCCTGGACCGGCGGGCCATCATGATCATCGCCATTTCCTTCGGCCTCGGCATCGGCACGGCCTTCCAGCCGGAATTCGCCCGGAACCTGCCGCCGGCGGTGGCCGATCTGCTTCATTCCCCGGTGGCCGTGGCCGGCTTGACGGCCATCATCACCAATCTGCTGCTGCCGGCCGGCAACCGGGAGGAGGTAGGCGCGCCTCATTGATGCAAAATAGACCCCGTATTCATTGGCACCACAATATGACGCAACTTTAAACGAGAAAGGTTTCAGCCATGTCCTCACCCGCTGAATTCAAGGACGCCTCCTCGGGCATCATTTTTGAACTGGAAGACCGCCCGCCGTTCGTCCAGGCCGCCCTGGCCGCCCTGCAGCACCTAATGTCCATGTTCATCAGCATCGGCGCGCCGCCGACCATCATCTGCAAGGCTCTGGGAATGCCCAACGAGATCGTCATCCACATGGCCTGCACCGCCTTCTTCGTCTCCGGCATCGGAACCTTCATCCAGACCAACCGCTTCGGCCCCCTGGGGTCGGGGCTTCTGAGCATCCAGGCCACCAGCTTCATCTTCCTTTCGGCCTTTATTTCCGTCGGGTTTTCGGCCCGGGCGGCCAATCCGGCCATCACCCCCGAAGAAATCGTGGCCGTCATGACCGGCGCGGTCATCATGGGCTCGTTCGTCCAGATGGCTTTGAGCCGCATGACCAACGTGCTGCGGGTGGTCTTCACCCCGCTGGTCTGCGGCATCACCGTGACCATGGTCGGCGTTTCGTTGATCGCGGTCGGCATGAACAACCTCGTCGGCGGCCCCGGGGTGGTCAAGGTGCTGACCGCCCGGGAACTGACCATGGCCAACATGAACGTCATGCTGGAAGCCATGAAGCAGCTGCCCAACGTTTCGCCGGCGCTGGTCGACAGCATCACCTCGGCGGCGATGAACCTCCAGTCGGTGATCCTGCGCACCAAGGATTTCGCCTCGGCCCAGAACGTGGGGCTGGGGGGCCTGGTGCTGCTGGTCATCATCGTCTTCAACTGCTTCAAGACCCCGGTGCTGCGCATGTGCGCCATGGTCATTGGCTTTCTGGTGGGAACCGTCGTGGCCTATTTCATGGGCATGATCGATTTCAGCACCGCCACCCGCGGCCTGTCGGTCTTCAACATCCCCCACCCCTTCAAGTATGGCGTCAACTTCAGCGTGTTGAGCTCCGGCGGGTTCATCTCCGTGGCCCTGCTCTATGTGGTCAGCACCATGGAGGCCACTGGCGACCTCGCGGCCACCTCCATGCTTTCCAAGCGCCCCACCGTCGGCCCTGAATTCGTGGGCCGGCTCAAGGGCGGCATTCTCTGCGACGGCTTCGCCTCCATGGTCGCCGGCATCTTCAACTCCTTCCCCATGGCCATCTTCGCCCAGAACAACGGCGTCATCCAGCTCACCGGCAACGCCAGCCGCCACGTCGGCAAGTATGTGGCCGTCTACCTCTTTATCCTGGGCCTGTTCCCCATCGTCGGGGCCGTGTTCAACATCATCCCCGCCCCGGTTCTGGGCGGGGCGCTGATCCTCCTGTTCGGCATCATCACCGCCACCGGCATGCGCATCATCTTCAGCGAGCCCGTCGGGCGCCGGTCGGTGCTGATCATCGGCATTTCCATCGGCGCCGGCGTCGGCGCGGCCCTGCAGCCGGATTTCAGCCACGCCCTGCCGCACTGGCTCCAGGACCTCTTGCATTCGCCGGTGGCCACCGGGGCCATCGTGGCCATCATCACCAACCTTTTGATGCCTAAATACAATGAAGAGGCGGTGGAGTCCGAGCCCATCGAACACGGGATCGTGGAATCGGAGCCGGCCAAGTGACCCGGTCGCTTCATATGGCATAAGCGGCCCGAAACCAGAAGCATCTGACCAAAAACAAAAGCCGCGGCCGTCGCCGCGGCTTTTGTGCATCGACAAGTCCCACAAAAGGAGCCCGCCATGACCAAGACCGCTTTGCGCGGACCGGTGTTGACCTTCACCAAAGACCCGTTTTTCAACGCCCCCGAGGAATCCTACACCTACCTGGAAGACGGCCTGGTCGTCATCCGGGGCGGCCTCATCGAATCGGTCGGGCCTTATGCGGCCCACCTGGCCGAAGGCCTGGCCGTGGACCACTATCCCGGGGGCCTCATCTGTCCCGGCTTCATCGACTGCCACCTCCACTATCCCCAGACCCAGATGATCGGCGCTTTCGGCGAACAGCTCATCGAATGGCTCAACACCTACACCTTCGTGGCCGAACAGGATTTCGCCGATCCCGACCACGCCCGCCGGGTGGCCCGGGTCTTTCTGGCCGAGCTGTTGCGCTGCGGCACCACCACGGCCGCGGTCTACTGCACCGTGCACCCCCAGTCGGTGGAGGCCTTCTTCGAAGTCTCGTCCGAACTCAACACCCGCATGATCGCCGGCAAGGTGCTCATGGACCGCAACGCCCCGGCGGCCCTCCTGGACACCGCCGAGACCGGCTATGAAGACTCGCGCCGCCTCCTGAAGAAATGGCACGGCCGGGGCCGCCAGCTCTATGCCGTCACCCCGCGCTTCGCCCCCACCTCCACCCCGGAGCAGTTGGCCGCCGCCGGCCGGCTGTGGCGCGAACACCCGGGCAGCTACCTCCAGACCCACCTGAGCGAAAACCAGGGTGAAGTGGCCTGGGTCCGGGAGCTGTTCCCCGATTCGAAACGCTACCTGGAAGTCTATGAAAAACATGGCCTGGTGGGGCCCCGGTCCATCTACGGCCACTGCATCCATATTGACGAAGAAGACTTCGCCGACTTCAACCGCCTGGGCGCGGCCATGGCCCACTGCCCCACCTCCAACTTCTTTCTGGGCAGCGGGGCCTTCAAATTGTTCGAGGCCAAGCGGAAAAACCGCCCGGTGAAGGTGGGCCTGGCCACCGACGTGGGCGGCGGCACCAGCTTTTCTCTCCTGCGGACCTTAAACGAAGCCTACAAGGCGGCCCAGGTGAACCAGACCCGCTTGAACGCCATCCAGGGCTTCTACCTGGCCACCCGGGGCGGGGCCGAAGCCCTGGACCTGGCCGACAAAATCGGCTCCATCGCCCCCGGCCTGGAAGCCGACCTGGTGGTGCTCAACCCCAAAGCCACCCCGCTTTTGGAATTCCGCATGGAATTCGCCCGCACCCTGGCCGAAAAACTCTTCGTCCTGATGACCATCGGCGACGACCGAACCGTCCAGGCCACCTACATCGCCGGCCGCAAAGCGCACGCCGCCGGCTGAGGCTTAAAAAGGTGAGGGGCTTTTCAGCCTTGGGGGGGGGGGGGGGGGGGGGGGGGGGGGGGGGGGGGGGGGGGGCGGCGGGGGGGGGCGGCGGGGGGGGGGGGGAGGGGGGGGCGGGAAGGCGAGTCACCCCAGAGGAGGCGGCTGCGGAGGACAGGAGCCA
>JAVBLB010000036.1:0-8458 GCA_031553735.1 Candidatus Adiutrix sp. | reverse complement strand
CGGCGGCCCGGGCCCGGGCCGCCGGGCGGCTGGTGTCCTTCGATCCCAACCACCGGCCCCCGGCCTGGATCTCCCCGGGAGCGGCCCGCGCGGCCGTCCGGGAAGCCGCGCCCCTGGCCCACGTGATCAAATTGTCGCTGGAAGACGGGGAATCGCTGTTCGGCACCGGCGACCCGGGGCGGATCCTTCGCCGGGTCCGGGCCGAATTTCCGGCCCCGCTGGTGGTGGTCACCCTGGGCGAGGCCGGCTGCCGGGCCCTTCTCGGGGGCCGCGAATTCAACGTTCCGGCGCCCCGGGTGGACGTCCGCGACACCACCGGGGCGGGCGACGCCTTTATGGGCGGCCTTCTGCACGGTCTTTTGGGCGCGGGCCGAACGCCTTCGGACCTGACGGAACTGGATGAGGCCGAAGCGACCGCCATTCTGACTTACGCCGGCGCCGCCGGCGCCCTGGCCGTCACCGCCCCGGGGGCCATCCCGGCCCTGCCCTCCCCGGCGGCCATCCAGAACCTTTTGGCCGAATCAGGTGGGGCCACCGGGCAGAGGTCGAAACCCTGAATTTAAAACATATTATTATTAACCAGTTACCCGACAGACAAAATCGGATTTTGAAATCTCAAAATTTTAGTTGACAACCAAACTCAAAGTGATGTATAAAGAATCTACAAAATAATACGATTCAAATTAAAACTTCAATAGTCGAAGTCCTTTATATCTCTTTTACGGTGTGAAGGGCCGCGTTGTTGGTATCAGCCATAAATATATGGCGCTGGGTATCTGTATCCGGGCCCCGACGGGGCATCGACCGCCGCTGC
This sequence comes from Candidatus Adiutrix sp., assembly GCA_031553735.1. Lineage (GTDB taxonomy): Bacteria > Desulfobacterota > Desulfarculia > Adiutricales > Adiutricaceae > Adiutrix. Next base: position 7,644 of record JAVBLB010000036.1, on the reverse strand, counting down.
GATGTTATGGACGTGCCGCGGCGGCTTGGATGAAGGTGTATCGCCTTTATCCCGAGTATGACCGGAGTGACACAATAACGTGAAATGGGTTCGGCTACACCCGCGGTTCATTGACACGATCTGGGAAAGGAGGCAGACTTACAACTCGGATCACTTTGATGAACGTATGGCGGGGGCTTCAGCCTCCAGCGATCCCGAAGGCACCCTGCGGCACGGCCTGACCGTGATTTAACAATGCCTTCCGCTGTAATCGTCACCGCGCCCTGGATTTTATCGGCGGGCGCTCACCGGCACCGAATACGGCCCCGGAGTGATTGAAGCTCGGGTAAACACTGTTCTGGCTTTTTGAGATGACACGATGACCGCCCGGTCTGCTCGGGTGGCCTTATGACCGCAACTCTTCAAAGAGATGTAACGAAAGGATGGAGGTTCCTCGATGAACAGCGTATTTTTTATTCCCCCGGTTAACGCGATTGGCAGTGGTACGGTGAAGGAAGTTGGCGACAAGCTGAAGATGCTCAATGCCAAAAAACCTCTGATCGTCACTGACAAAGGCATTACTGCCATTGGCGTGAGCGAGAAGGTGGCTGGCTATATCAAGGGTGCCGGTCTCGATTGCGTCATTTTTGACGAAACCGTGCCCAACCCCACTGATAAGAACGTTGAAGCCGGTTTGGCCGCCTATCAGAAAAACGGCTGCGACTCCATCGTCTCCCTCGGCGGCGGCAGCTCCCATGACTGCGCCAAGGGCGTCGGCATCCTGGTCGGCAACGGCGGCAACATCCGTGATTATGCGGGCGTCGACAAGTCCTCCAAGTCCATGCCTCCGTTCGTGGCCATCAACACCACCGCCGGCACCGCCAGCGAAATGACCCGTTTCTGCATCATCACCAACACCGACACCAAGGTGAAGATGGCCATCGTTGACTGGCGGGTCACCCCGAACTTCTCCATCAACGACCCTGACCTGATGATGGGCAAACCCGCTCCTCTGACCGCGGCCACCGGTATGGACGCTCTGACCCATGCCGTGGAAGCTTATGTTTCCATCGCCGCCACCCCCATCACCGACGCCTGCGCCCTGATGGCCATCGACCTGATCGCCAAATACCTGCGCAAGGCCGTGGCCCGCGGCTCCGATGCGGATGCCCGTGAACAGATGGCCTATGCCCAGTTCCTCGCCGGCATGGCCTTCAACAACGCCTCCCTGGGCTATGTCCACGCCATGGCTCACCAGCTGGGCGGCTTCTATGATCTGCCCCACGGCGTCTGCAACGCCATCCTGCTGCCCCATGTCTGCACCTTCAACGTCAATGCGGCTATGGAACGCTTCGTCGTCATCGCCGAGCACATGGGCGTGAAGACCTGCGGCATGACCGCCCGCGACGCCGCCTATGCCGGCATCGCCGCCATCAAGACCCTGGCCAATGACGTCGGCATCCCCGCCGGCCTGGCCCAGTTGAACGTCAAAGAAGGCGACTTCAAGATCATGGCCGAAAACGCCATGAAGGACGCCTGCATGCTGACCAACCCCAGGACCGCCAAACTGGAAGAAGTCATCGGCGTCTTCAAGGCCGCCATGTAATCATCGGCGCCTTAAGGCAACAGAAGGTCGCCCGGGTTCGCCCGGGCGGCCTTCGCTTTTTCCAGGGCATAGCCCTGGACCCACAGATGCTGTCGCATCTGCCGCACCCGCTTCGCTGGGCTTGGGTGTCTGCAACGTTTGGGTGGCCGAGACCTTCGGGTCATTTATAGGGTGGGAGCGGGCGCTTTGCGCCCTTTGAATGAAGAATCAGGTAAACGAAAAAGGAAAAGCCGGCAAAGCCGGCTTTTCCCGTTTCCATCTCTGACAACGACCAAGACGGTCCCGGCCCCCCAAGCGTTGCGGCCGCTGCCGCCCAGCGAAGCGGGTTCGGAGAGGATGCGCCGGCACGGCGCATCCGGTGGGTCCAGGGCTCAGCCCTGGCCCTGGATGAGTTCGCCGGTCCGGTTCAGGCCGTAGCCGCCCAGGGCTCGGGCGGCGTCTTTGAAAGCCTCCGAGCGGATCACTTCCATCAGGGCCCGTATTCGGGGGTCGTCCCAATACTGATCGGGGATGATCAGGTCATATTCCTCCACCCCCACCGGAATGAAATCCAGCCCCAGAGCCGCGGCGGCGGCCTTGACCCCCAGGCCGGCCGAAGCCCGGCCGCCGAGCACGGCCGCGGCCACGTTCATGTGGGTGTATACCTCGTCCTGGTAGCCCTGAATGCGGTCCGGGTCGAGACCCAGACGCCGCAGCTCCCAATCCAGAAGCACCCGGGTGCCGCTGCCCCGCTGACGGTTGATGAAGGTCACCCCTTCCCGGACCAGGTCATTGAGGGTCTCGATCTTCAAAGGGTTGCCGGGCGGGACGATCAGGCCCTGCTCCCGGTCCACCAGCCGCACCAGCCGAACCGGCCGGCCGGCCAGATTTTCGGCGATGGCCGCCTGATTGTAGACGCCGTCCGGCCCCAGAAGATGGGAACCGGCTAGATGGCAGCGCCCGGCCTTCAGGGCCATGATCCCCCCCAGGGACCCCAGGTGGGCCGAGGTGAGGCGGTAGCCGGGCCGGTGCTTGCGCAGAAGGCTGTCCAGAAGGTCGAGGGTGTTGTCGTGACTGCCGATGGCCAGAAGAGCCCCGTCCACTTCCTGGGGACTGCGGATGAAGGTCACTGGGGTGGGTTCGTCGGCGGGCAGGCCTTCCGCCTCCAGGGGCACCCGCAGGAAGCCGTCGGCCCGGCTGAGGCTGGAGACGGTGCCGGCCCCCCGGGGCAGCGGCACGGCGATGAGGTTGTCCCCCACCCGCCCCAGCTTGACGCGGATGAATTCCTCCAGCCCCGGGCGGGAGGGTATGGCCTGGAAGGGCCGGGCCAGGGCCGTCGGCCGCTCCGGCCTGGCCCGGTTCTGCCAGCGGGCCAGGAGGCCCTGGCCGAACTGCTCGAAGGCGATGACCGCCGAAACCGGGTAGCCGGGGATGCCGAGAACAGGCGTCCCTTCGATGCGGCCGATGGCCGTGGGTTTGCCGGGCATGATGGAGACCCCGTGCACCAGCAGTTCGCCCAGCTCGGCGATGATTTCGGCCGTGAAATCATGGCTGCCGGCAGAGGAACCGGCGTTGATGACCACCAGGTCGGCCCCGCTCCGGGCGGCTTCCAGGAGAGCGGCCCGGATGCGGTCCGGGTCGTCGGGCACGATGGGCCGGATGTCCGGCTCGCCGCCGGCGTCCCGCACCAGGGCCGAAAGCACCAGGCTGTTGAATTCCGGCAACTTGTCGCCCCCGGCCAGGAGATCCTGATTGGCCTCGGACAGAGGCACCAATTCCGAACCGCTGGGAATGATGGCCACCCGGGGCGGCTTATACACCCGGGGTTCCAGCACCCCGGCCGCGGCCAGGGCGCCCAGTTCATAGGCTCCGATGACCACGCCCGGCGGGAGGAGACTCTCCGTGGCCACCAGGTCCTCGCCCAGCTTGCGCACGTGCTGCCAGGGGACGGCGGCCTTTTCCAGGGTCACCGTCTCCGCGCCGTCCGCCTCGCGCCCGGAGACCAGGTTCTCCACCATGACGACCGTGTCGCAGCCGGGCGGCAGGGGCCGGCCGGTGTTGACCCAATGGGCGTCCACGCCGATCCGTAAGGTCTTCGGCCGCCGTTCGGAGGCCCCGAAGGTCTTCTCGGCGGCTGTGGCCACCCCGTCCATGGCCGCGCCGTGAAAAGCCGGGGAGGAAACCACGGCCACCGCGTTTTCGGCCAGGGTCCGCCCCCGGGCCTGGTCCAGGCGCACGGTTTCCGTTTCCAGGCGACCCGGGAAAGCATCGAACATGATTCCGAGCGCCTCCTCAAGGGAGGTCAGCTTCAGATAGACCTTGCGTTGCATGGGAACCTCGTCACATATGAAAGCCGGCGCTTGAAAGACGCCGGAACGGGTTTACAGAGCCAGATAAAAATCCACCAGTTGCCCGGCATTCAGGCCTTCCAGATCCTCGGGGCAGACCACCAGGGCGTCGGCCAGCACCAGGGTGCTGATCAGCCCGCTCTTGCCCAGGATGGGGGTGGCCACCAAGGGGCCGCCGGGCTCTTCCGAAGGGGACAGGCGCACCCGGATGTAATCCCGGCGTCCCTGGGCCGAGGCCACCGGCCGGCTCAGCACCGCCTTCAGTCCGCCGCGCCAGGGCTCGGCAATGAGACGCCCGCCCAGCCGGGCCAAAAGCGGCCGCAGAAAAACTTCGGCGCAGACCAGAGCGCTGGCGGCGTGACCGGGCAAACCCCACAGGGAACGGCCGTTGTTTCGGGCCATGATCAGGGGCTTGCCGGGGCGGATGGCCACGCCGTGGGCCAGGATCTCGGTCCCGGGGATGGAGCGGAAGACCTTGACCGTATAATCCCGCTGCCCGGCCGAGGAACCGCCGGAGACCACCACCACCTCGGCCCAGTCCAGGGCCTCCTGCACCACGGCCCGCAGGCGTTCCTCGCTGTCCTGGGCGATGCCGAAGGCCCGGGCCTCGGCCCCGGCCAGCCGGGCCAGGGCGGTCAGGGTGTGGGAGTTGATGTCCCGCACCTGGCCGGGCCGGGGCCGGACCGTCAGCGGCACCACCTCGTCGCCGCTGGAAATCACGGCCACCTTCGGCCGGCGGCGCACCTCGACCCGCTCTTGCCCCAGAGCGGCCAGAAGCCCCAGATCCTGGGGCCGCAGCAACCGGCCGGCCGGGAGCAATTCCTCGCCCTTTTCAGCGTCTTCGTTGGCCAGGATGACGTTTTCCTGGGGCCCCACCGGCCGGGTCAATTCCATCAGGGAGCCGGCCGGCCGGGAATATTCCAGCATGACCACCGCGTCGGCCCCTTTGGGCAGCATGCCCCCGGTCCAGATGCGGGCCGTCTGGCCCGGGCCGACGACCAGGTCGGGCGTTTCGCCCATGGGGCATTCCCCCAGATATTCCAGCGCGGCCGGCAGGCCCTCCGTGGCCCCGAAGACGTCCCGGGCCCGCACCGCGAAGCCGTCCACCGTGGAACGGTCGAAGCCCGGCAGGTCCTCCGGGGCCGGGAACCCCTCACTCAGCACCCGGCCCAGCGCCTCTTCCATAACCACGCTTTCCGCCGGCAGCGGCTCGAAATCCGCAATCAGCCGCAGCAGTTCATCAACCGGTTTCAACGTCAAAAAACCATTCATATTCAACTCCCAATGCCCAAGACGGGGCCGCACACCGCCGCAACTTCGTCATGGACCGATCACGGCGATCGAGACGAAAGCTCAAATCCCTTCAATCTTGAGTGACATACAGTATATGAAAACCGCCCCCGACAAGCAAGCTCCAAGTGACGCCGCCGGCTCAATAATCGGAACGGAGAACCGCCCTCAGGATCTCCACCTCTTCCGGGGAACGCAGGGCCAATTTCAATTCCCGAATGGCCCGGCGGGAAGACTCGGTGTCGATGTCCCTCAAGGCGGCGATGGCCATGCCTCTTACGCGGAGCCTCAGGGAGGCCTGATACAGGGTTTCCACCGCCGGCTCGTAACGGCGGGTGCCCAGAACACCGCAGATCTCTTGCTGAAGCCCCACGCACAAGTCGGTGTCCCGGCTGTCGATGATGGAATCCAGCACGGCCGCCCAGCGGCCGCTGTCATCATAGCCCGACAGATACAGGGACATCAGGGCCAGGCCGATATCGGACCGGCCGCCCTCTTCCCAGCGGTCGAGCATTTCCCGCGACAGTTCCCGGTCGGCCGGGTCTTCACCATTGGGATCCGTGCTGGGGTAACGCCCGGCTCCGGAAGCGGACGAACCACCTTCGCCCAGCCAACGATAAAAAGCGGCCACATCGCGAAAGGCGGGTTGGGGAAATATCTCCGGAGTCATGAACATGAAGACCCGCCCGGCCAGGGGCGCCTTCAAAAACAGGCCGGCGTGCATCTCGCCGTCGTCCGTCCAGAACAGGGCGTAGTCCCGCCCGTCGCTGGGCATGGGAAAATCGAGGTAGAGCGGGTTCGACCGGCGGTCTTTGATTTCCTCCACCATTTCGGCGGGCGTTTTCAGGCGCAGTTCGAGATTGTTGGCTCCAGGCTTCATGCCCCCGTGATGGTGATAGACGGCCCGCATCGCTTCCGGCAGGCCCCCTTCCAGGATGGCGGACAGTTCGGCCAGGTCCCCGTCCGCAACCGGGGGCAGAAGCCCCCTTTTCGGCAGCCGGTCGAGGGCGGCCGCCAGCTTCGGTTCCCGCGGCCGGGCCCGCCGCTGAAAATAGCCCGGCAGGCCGGCCACCAGCCCCCGGGGGCCGCGCCGGCCGCGAAGCCACCACCCGAATTCGCGCCGGAAAGTATTGAACAGCAACGAGACGGTCTCGATCCAACCCAGCTTGGCCGGCCGGAATTGAGCCCACTGTTCCGGCCCGAGCTCCTCCAGAGTCCGCCCGTCGTCGTTGGTGATTCGAGGCCACCTGGCCAGGCCGAATTCTTCCGGGGTCTGCCCAGCCTTGTTGCGGGCCCCGAGGTCGGCCCCCCGAGCCGTCAGCATCTCCGACGCCCGGGTGAGCTTCCCCACTTTCGCATCGCGCTCGGCCCGTTTCAGGGATATCAGTTCCTCAGTGTTCAACCCGGCGTCGTCCGCCGGGGTCCGACGGAGGATGTGCACCAGGTCCATATCCAGGCTCCAATTTTTTTCAGCGATCTCCATCCAGATATCATGCAGCGGGGTGTTGCCGCTGTCGTCGGCCAGGCACGGATCGGCCCCATGCTCTAATAGCAGGGCCATTTTTTCAAGATAATTGCCCATGGCGTTCCAACCGACGTCGTGCAGAGCGGTCCGGCCGCTTTGGGTACGCCAATTGGGGTCGGCCCCAAATTCCAGGAAAAGCCGCAGGGCCTCCACCTGGCCGAAGATTCCGCTCATGCATTCCATCAACGGGGTATCATGGCGGCCGGTCTCCAGCTCAATGTCCGGGGATATGCCCCGCTCCAGGATTTTCCGGCCCAGGGCCAGGGCCGCCCCAAGTTCATCGGGCAGGGCCCGGGCGATTTTATGCAGAACGGTTTCAGAGGCGACCCGTTCCGGAAACGTCAGGTAGACCAGCTCCAGATTCTTTTCCAGCAGCCGGTCCAGGGCGGCCCAGTCGACGTCGTCGCCGCACAGGGCCTCCTCATAGGTCGCCGCCAGGGCCGGATCGATTTTGGGCCCGGGAGCGGCCGGGCCATCCAGGACTTTTTGATGATCGCTCATAGTGTCCCCCCGCGGCCTGAATCTTGAAATGTGTAGTCGTCGGATTATATCATTTTCGGCTGATTTACGCTTCTAACAAGGCAGTCGTTTTTTGAAAAACGAAGTGATGAATCGCGGGAGTCTCGGCGTCCGCCGGGGCGCTGCCCCGGACCCCGCCAGGGGAGGGCCCTGCGAGGGCCCTGCCCTGGACCCACCCGCGCCGGGGGCTGTCGCCCCCTGGACCCCCGAAAGGCAATACCGTTGGGTCAGACAGCTGGTCGTTGCGCCGCCGGAACTCGCCTGTACGGCTCAAACAACCGGCGGCGCGGTGAGGGTGTGGACCATGACGGCGCCGTCTTCCCGCCCGACAGCTTTTGCGGTCGCGGCTTGGTTAAAAAGATCACCGCAGCGCCAGTTGTTTGAGCCGTTCAGGCGAG
>JAVBLB010000158.1:0-14055 GCA_031553735.1 Candidatus Adiutrix sp. | reverse complement strand
ATTTCACGGCTGGTGATAGTATTATTAACCCGGCAACTGACGAAGCCGATTCTCGGACGGCCAAGTCCAGCGATTTCGGGCTTTGGCGAAATCGCGAGTATGACTTATTTAGTTGCCGGAGTAATAATAAATCATTCTCTTCGCCGCATACCCTTTTTTATATAATTAATAACGCACCGCGTTCCACTGGGACGAAAGCCGTCGCGACCCCGTCAGCCTCAGTGGTGACGGCGGGTCAAAAAAATAATCGCCTCTGACTGGTTTTGTATGGAGAAAAAATGGGAGTTCAATTCGCCGTCTTAAGCCCGGCCGCCGAAGCCCTGCCACGGGAAGTGGTCGATCAGGTCTTGAATCAGACCACCACCCTGGACCTGACGAGCCTTCTGGCCGAACGGTATTCCGGTTTCATCTGGGGGCCTTACGTGCTCATCCCTCTGCTGTTGGGGGTGGGGGTCATCATGATGTTCGGGCTGCGGTTCATGCCCTGGCGCAAGCTGTTCCCGGCCTTCGCCGTCATGTGGGCCGGGCGCAAGGCCGCTCCCGGGCATGAGGGCGAATTGACCCCCTGGCACGCCCTGATGACCTCGCTCGCGGCCACGGTGGGGACCGGCAACATCGTCGGGGTGGCCACGGCCATCCTCCTGGGCGGCCCGGGGGCGGTCTTCTGGATGTGGATGACGGCTCTCTTCGGCATGGCCACCAAGTTCTGCGAGGCCACCCTGGCCGTCAAGTACCGGGAGGTGACCCCGGCCGGCAGCTATGTGGGCGGCCCCATGTATTACATTAAAAACGGCCTGGGCGAGAACTGGAAGTGGCTGGCCACCCTGTTCGCCATTTTCGGCATGGTGGCCAGTTTCGGCATCGGGAACCTCACCCAGGCCAACGCCGTCACCGCCAACGTCGTCAATCAGTCCGGCGGAGCGCTGGACCCCCGGCTGGTGGCCGTCATCCTGCTGGGGTTGGCCGGGGTGGTGCTCATCGGCGGGGTCAAGCGCATCGGTTCGGTGGCCGGGACGCTGGTGCCGGTCATGGCCGTGATCTATGTTGTGGGCGGCCTGATCATTCTGGCCGTCAATATCGACAAGGTGCCGGAGGCCTTCGCCATGATTTTCGGCAGCGCCTTCACCGGCCACGCGGCCGTGGGCGGTTTCGCCGGCTCGACCCTGGCCGCGGCCGTGCGCTTCGGGGTGGCCCGGGGTCTGTTCTCCAACGAGGCCGGTCTGGGCAGCGCCCCCATCGCCCACGCCACGGCCATGGTCAAGGATCCGGTGCGGCAGGGCCTTCTGGGCATGCTGGATCCCTTCCTGGACACCATCGTGGTCTGTTCCATCTCGGCCCTGGTCATCCTGGTCTCCGGCCAGTGGATGGCCGAGGGCATCGACGGCGCGGGCACGCTGACGGCCAAGGCCTTCGATGTGGCCCTGCCCGGCGGCTTCGGCTCCTGGCTGGTGACCATCGGCCTGGTGCTTTTCGCCTTCTCCACCATCCTGGGCTGGTGCGTCTACGGCGAACGCTGCGCCATCTATCTGTTCGGCCACCAGGCGGCCCTGCCGTTCCGCATCATCTTCACCCTGGTGGTGCCGGTGGGGGCCCTGGCCGAACTGCCCCTGGTCTGGAATTTGGCCGACCTTTTCAACGGACTGATGGCCCTGCCGAACCTGGTGGCCCTGTTGTTCCTGAGCCCGGTGGTCTTCAGGATGGCCCGCCGGTATTTCGAAGTGGGGTCTTCCGAAGAATAAGGCCGGCGGCGCGCCTTTCGGGGCCCGGAGGCGCGCCGGCCTTGACCGCCCGGACGGCGGTCTTAACTTTTGAGCAAGGTTTATGGTATCATTCGGAAGCGGGTGTAAAAAGGATCATTTCGGCGCGATAAGGGATGGCACATGGAAGGTCGGCGCATTTACGCGGTGGGCGATATCCACGGATGTTACGTCAAGCTGAAGAATATGCTGACCCGGCTGGAATGGCGGCCGGGCTGCGGCGACTTGTTGCTGTTTCTGGGCGATTACATCGACCGGGGCCCGCAGAGCTATGAAGTGGTGGACATGCTGGCCGAGCTGACCGACAAGGCGCCCAGGGAAGTGATCACCCTTTTGGGCAACCACGAAAAAATGTTCCTGGATTTCATCGGCGGTCACGCCTTCCCCTCGCTGTTCGCCAACGGCCTCGCGGCCACAGTGCGGGACTACTGCCGGTCGGAAAACGAGCTGCCGGCCTCCCACCTCCTGTTTTACCGGGGCCTGCAGCTGTATTACGAAACCGAGGACTACATCTTCGTCCACGCCGGCCTGGCTCCGGGGCGGTCCCTGGAGGAGCAGTCGGCCCAGGATATGCTGTGGATACGGGAGACGTTTCTGGACAGCGACTACGACTTCGGCAAGACCGTGGTCTTCGGCCACACCCCCTTCAAAGATCCCCTGGTGGCTCCCGGCCGCCTGGGCCTGGATACCGGGGCCGTGTACGGCGGCCCCCTGACCGCGGCCATTCTGCCGGAGACCCGGTTCGTTTTCGTCGATTGAGTCGCGGGGGCCGGACGCCGTCGAAAAGCGGCCTGGCGAAATTGGGTATTCCGGGAAAAATGATACAAAAAAGCCGCCGGCGGTTGATCGGACCGTCGGCGGCTTTTTTTCGGCGGTTTCCTTGGCGAAGCCGGCGTCGCCGCCGGCCGGAGAACCGCCGCCCAAGATTAGGCGGCCTCACTCATGCCGGGTGATGCGGCTGGGGTGAACGGGCCCGCCGAGGTAGGCGTAATGCCTGAAGACCGGCTCGCTCTTTTTCATCCGGCCGATGGTCTGGCGCATCTGCTCGAGCCTGTCGCCCAGGAAGTCGGCCAGGCGGGTTTCCATCCGGGTCATTTCTTCCAGGACGGCCATGACCTTGTCCTTCACCTCCTGGCGGGCCGGTTCGTTGCCTCCCTGGCCGGCCAGGCTGGTCAGGCTGGTTTCGGCCAGGGCCAAGAGGTCGGCCCGGGCGCAGAGGAAGTGTTCGAGGGCGTCCGGGTCCACTTCGCCGTCCGGGGCGGCTTCCAGATCGCGCCGCACATATTCCCGGCTCAGGTTCAGGCATTGGGTATAGGTGCCCAGGAGCTGGTCGAGCGGGGTGTCGGCCGGCGGCGGGCCGGCGGTATCGATGACCGCGGCCATGGGTCAGTGCCCCGCCTTTTTCAAAAGAGGCAGCAGTTCGACCAGGTCTTCCAGGGCCGCGTCGAGTTCGTATTCCAGGATGTCGGCCAGGTAGATCCAGTCCGACTGCTCCTGAAGGCTGATCAGGGTGCTCAGGGTGTCGCCCAGCCGCCCGAGATACTCGTTGAGCGAGCCCGGTTTCCCCACGGCGATGTCCTCGCCCAGCCCCATGGACAGGCGGGTCTGCTCCAGCATGTTGACCAACAGGTGCAGGGACTCCAGGAAGGCCAGGAAATTTTCATTGGCCTCGACTTCGTCGCCCAGCCGGAAGTCGTCGACGACTTTGGGCAGGGCCTGGCGCAGGGTGTTCACAAAATAGTGGCCGTTTTCCAGAAAGTGCAGACTCAGATCCTCGGCGGTGTGGGTTTCCAACTCCAGGCTCTCGATCTGGGTCCGTTCCACTTCCAGGGCGGCGTGGGGCACTTCTTCGCTGTAACGGTCGCCGTTGACCAGGACCTTGGTGATGACCCGGTTGGCCACCACCGGATGCTCCATGAGCACGTTGAGGATCTCTTCCAGGTTTTCGCCGGCGATTTCACCGGCGGTCAGGTGGTTTCCGTCCACGGTCAAGCTGTTCATATCGCGCCTCCTCGGGAGTGTATTCCACGGTCGTCGGGCAAATGCTGCCCGGTTTCAGAATTAAGCAAAATTAAAGCCAAGATCCAGGGCGAGCCGGCGGGCGATGGATACGAACCGGGCCCCGTCCTGAGGCCGCCCGGAAAAGCCGTGCTCGGCCAGGATTCTCAGGGCCGCCCCGTCGAGGGCCGGGAGGCCGCCCGGCCTTTCGTAATCCGCCAGCCGGGCGGCCGGGCCGCCGGCTTCGGGTCGGTAATCGGGCCGGAGCACGTTCCGCCCGGCCTCGCCCACCACCAGGGCCAGGGCCTCGGGAGCCGTCAGCATCGGCCGGCCCAGGGGCCGCAACACCTGGCCGAAGCCGTCGATTTCGGTTCGCCAGACCCGGTGGCCGGGAGGCAGGGCCGGGAGCTCCGCCGCCCCGTCGGTCAGTTGGAGCGCGGCCAGGCGGGCGGCCACGTCGGGGGCGGGCATCTCCAGGCACTGGCGGCGACGGCAGTCGCCGTTTTCGCGGCAGGGGGCGCAGGGCGCGGCGGCCTGGTAAATCAGGTGTCCGGGGCCGTAGGGGCCGGTTTCCGGGCCGAAGGCCGGGCCGAAAAAAAGGGCCAGGGCCGGGGTGCCCACGGCGGCGGCCAAGTGCAGCACGCCGGTGTCGGCGGTGATCAGAAGATCCAGTTCCGCCACCGCCGCCCCCAAACCGGCCAGGTCCGTGGCGCCCATGAGATTGATCGGCGGCCGGCCCCGTCCGCTCAGAAGCGTTTCCAGGCGCCGCCCCAGGGCCCGTTCATCATTTGAGCCGAGCAGCACCGGGGTGAATTCAAGCCCCAGATCCGCCAGGTGCGCGATCAGGGCGGCGAAATGTTCCGCCGGCCAGCGCCGCAGGTGATTGCGGGAGCCCAGTTGCAAGCCGATTTTGAAGCCCTCGGCCGTGGACAGCCGGGCCGGACCAGCCTGGGCCGGCCAGACCAGCGGGGTCGGAATGGCTTCCGAAACCAGGGAGGCCCAGACGTCCACCAGGTTGAAGCGCCCCAGGTCGCGACGGAGGCCCATCAGGGCCATCAGGAATTCCTGGGCCGGGGTGAAGCGCGGCGCGCCGGCTGTGAGCCGGGGGCCGTAATACTGTTCGGCGGAAACCCCGGCCGCCGTCTCCATGGCCCGCCGGTGGCTGTTGAGAACGAACACCGCTTTATAGCGGTCGTCCGGCCGCTTTTCCGTTTCGACCGGCCGGATGAAATCCACCAGCGGTGAGAGGCGGGCGGCTTCCAGCACGGCCGGCTGCTCCCCGGCCAGCACCAGTTCCGTCCCGGGGAATTTTCGGCGCGCGTTGGCCAACAGGGGGGTGGACTGGATGAAATCCCCCAGTTTGGCCATTTGGATCACCAAAATACGCTCGCTCATGACCGACCTCTGACGCCGGATTGGTATAGGATTCCGCCGGCGATGCTTTATCGATGTCGCACGGCGGTCCGGACCGCTTGACGGGTTGGCTGACGGGGCGGCTTCAGAGGGCTTTCGCGCGGTAAGACGCAGGATGTGCGAACTCGTCTACCGCCCCATGACGTTCAAAATTTCCGCCAGCCGGTGCCGGTACAGGTGTTGATCCTGGATGCGGCGGCGGGCGGCCCGAGTGACCGCTTCCCGGATGGCCGGATGGCGGAGGTGCCAGGCGGCCAGGTCGCGGGCCTCGGCCGGGTCGCGATAGGTGACCGCCTCCCGGCCGGGCTCGAAGTGCTCGAACAGTTGTTCCCGGTGGTCGGTGAGGAGAAACCCCCCGGCGGCCGGGACGTCGAAGATCCGCTGGTTGAGGCCGGTCTTCATCTGGGCGCTGGTGATGTTGAGGTTGACCTGGCCGCTTTGGTAAAAGGGGGCCAGGCCGGTGTAGTACTCCAACGGCGGCGACAGCCGCTCGGGGGGCAGATTGAGCAAGGGGCCCCAGTGCCGGTCGCCGGCCACGGTCAGGTCGCCCGGCGCCACGGCCGAAAGCACCGCCTGGCGCCAGTGGCGGCTGGCCCGCCAGGTGACCAGGGCGGCCAGGTCGTCCATCCGTTCCGGGCCCGGCGCGAGGTCGAAATCGATGGCCAAGCGCTCCAGGGGGCCGGGGGCGGGCCGCAAATCGGGGCGGGCCAGAAAGTCGGTGGCCAGGCGGTCGGCGGCGTCGACGAAATCCGACAGGCGGGGGTGTTCGGCCCCCAGGCCCAGCTTGGCCAGGTATTTGACCGTGGCCGCGGTCAGGCTGTCGCCGACGAAAGTCACCGCCCGGGTCGGGGCGGCCGGCCGGGCGGCCGGGTGGAAAAAACGTTCGTCCGTGGCCAGGGGCAGGTAGTGGACCCGCCGGAAGCCGCGTTCCCGCAGCCCGGGCAGATAGTCGCGGTCCCAGGCGAAGGCCGCTACGGCCGGGCCGGGCCGGTGGTCGCCCAGGATGAAGGCCGGGCTGTCCACGAACCAGGAGGCCGCCGGCAGCGACAGGCGGGCGAAGAGGTCGTCCAGCCGGCCTTCCCGGTCGAAGCCCAGGTGGTTGACGGTCAAGACCAGTTCCGGGCGGAATTTTTTCAACAGGTCCAGCAACTCCTGGAAGTTGTCGCCGCTGGCGGTCAGGCCCCGCTGGAAATGCCAGGACGCCGTGGTCAGGCCCAGATCCCCGGCCGCGTTTTGAAGCTCCCGGTCCAGGAAATAGCCGCTCTGGACCAACAGCAGGCGGCGGAGGGCCGGGCGGGGCCGGGCGGCCGGGCGGCGGCCGGCCATCGGGTATTCGTCGACGAAATGGCGGAGGGTGGCCGGCCGCCACAGCGCCTGGTCCGGCGGCGTTTCGCCCTCGCCCCAGGGCCGGTCGGTGAAGGGGCCGACAAACAGCCGGAAGCCCGGCCGCTGAAACAGGGCCGAGAGGTCGCGGTGGCGGAGGGCGCAGGCGGCCAGTTCCGGCCGGGATTCCAGAACCCAGAGGGGCTCTTCGGGGGCCAGCCGCCCGGCCAGTTCCTCCAGGTGATACCCCAGGCCCAGGCCCAGGCAGAGCACGCCCCGGCCCGGCTTCAGGTCGAACCGCTCCACCAGGGCCCGGTCTTCGGCGGCCGGGTCCACGGCGCTGGCCAGGCGCACCGTGCGGCCGTCCTGACAGTGGCTAAGTCCGTAAAAGCCTTTGGGGCCCATTTCCAGGCGGGCCGCCGCCCCGGCGGCGGTCTCGACCCGGTCCGGGCCGAAGAGCAGATCCGTCCGGCCGGGGAAATCGGCCGCCGCGCCGCCGGCCCAGGGCGGGGGTGGGGGCGTCGGGGCCATGGGCGGCATCTCAATGAGCCCGGGCATGATCGTCCGTCCTGGTTTCCAGCAGGGGGAGCGGGCTGTTTCTGGCCCGGAGCCCCAGGGTGAAGAGGCGGTCCCACTCGGCGGCCACCTGGTCCCAGGAATAGCGGCCGCGAATGGTCGCCCGGGCTTCCCGGCCGAGGCGCCGGAGCGTCGGCCGGTTGGACAACAGATTCATGGCCCGCTCCACATAGTCGTCGATATAGCTTTCCGAGCCCGGCCGGCCGCCGATCCTGGTTTCCGGGGTCACCACCGTCTCGGCCAGGGCGAAAGCGTCGGAAGTCAGCACCGGCACGCCCAGGGCCTGGGCCTCCAGGGCGGCCAGGCAACTGACTTCCGGGAAGACGGAGGGGTAGAGCATCAGGGCCGATTCGCCCAGGTGGCGGTAATACTCCCGCTTGGCCAGCCCCCCCAGCAGCACCAGGCCGGGGGTGTTTTCCAGAAGAAGATCGACCTGCCGGTAGAGGTGGTCGAGGTGGGCCGGCGGGTTGGTCAGGGCGATGCGGTAGCCGCAGACGTGGAGCCGCAGGTCGGGGTTCCAGCGGTGCAGCCGGGGCCAGACCGATTCCAGGAGGGGCTTTAAGCCCCGCTCGGGGCGGGATGCGTAGATGAGCTTGTTGGGATCGACGGCCGCGTTGGTGGCGGACTGGTCGAGGAGTTCGAAATCCAGCCCGTTGCGGGTGACCACCAGCCGGTCGTCCAACTGGGGGAGGCGCAGGAGGAAGTTGTCCTTGTGGAATTCGGAGAGCACCAGGCACAGGTCGATTTCGTCGTGGACCTGCCTGAGTTCCCGGGGGTTGTCGAGGGTGTCGTGGTTCCACAGCACCTTGAGGCCGGCCGAAAGGGGCAGGTTGAAGAAGGCCGCGTAGCGGCTGACCACGAAGATGTCGAAATGCTCCTTGGCCAGGATCGGCAGCGACCGGGCCAGGGTGTGGTAGGTCACCCCCCCGTATTCCCCGGGGCGCTCGCAGGAGGTGAAGGCCGACACCTGGTGGCCCCGCCGGGCCAGGGCCCGGGTGACCTGGATGAAGGCCGTCTCCGAGCCGCCCAGGCCGCCGCCGCGATCCAGTGAATCGCCTTCGAAGGGCGGCCCGGCGGTGTAGAAACCGATTTTTTTACTGTCGGACATGACTTTCACCCTCCTGAGGCCCGCCGCTCAGCCGGCCGTAGAGTTCCCGGGCCCGGCGGTGTTCGGGGGCCAGTTGCAGCGCTTTTTCCAAATGGGCCCGGGCCTGGCCGGGGTCGCCCTCGGCCAGGGCCACTTCGGCCAGGGCGAAGGGCGGCTCCGGGCTCCGGGGATCGAGGTCGCGGGCCAGGTTGAAGGCCTGGCGGGCCGGCCCCCGGCGGCCGTGGCCGGCCCAGATGCGGCCCAGGAGGAACGCCGCCCGGAAGTTGCCGCTGATTTGATCGGCCCCCCAGACCTGGTCGCCGGTGCCCAGGATGAGGGCCGATTCCAGCCACTGGCCGGCCTCGACGGCCTCTCCGGCGTCATAGAGCAGCCGGCCCAGGTGATAGTGGCCCGGCCCGTAGCCGGGCTCGGCCTCCACCAGCCGCCGGGCCGTTTTTTCGGCTTCTTCGTGGCGGCCCAGCCGGCCCAGGGTTTGGGAAAGCAGGATCAGGGCGTGCCCCCACAGGGGCCGGTTGCCGGTCCGGGCCTCGGCCGCCCGGGTCAGCCAGGCGACGGCCTCGGGGTAGCGGCGCAGGTTGGCCAGGGTGCGGCCGGTCTGGTAAAGCCAGTAGAATTCGCCGGCCCGGGTCTCGGGGCAGTTCAGCAGCAGTTCCAGGTTGCGCTCGCCCTTCCGGCGGGCCCCGGCCGGCTCGGCGTAGCCCCAGTGGCTGATCTCCGCTTCAGTGGCCACCGCCGGCCAGTCGGCCGGGTGGACCAACTGCTCATGCACCCGGCCTTCGAAGCGGACCAGACCCGGCCGGTTGGGGAAGACCCGCTTCTGCCAGAGACGATCGCCCTGCGGCACCACCACTTCGGTGGCCCAGAGAATCCGCTCGGCCCCCACGGCCAGGTGCCGCCGGAACTCGGCCAGTCCTTCCGGGCTGACGCTGTTGTCGCCGTCCAGCCAGAGGATGAAATCGGTGCCGGCTTCGGCCAGGCCGAAGTTGCGGGCCGCCGAGAAGTCGCCGATCCACTGGAAGTCCAGCACCCGGGCCCCTAAGGCGCGGGCCAGTTCACGGCTTCCGTCGGCGGACCCGGTGTCCACCACCACCATCTCATCCACCAGCGGGGCGATGGGGGCCAGGCTGCGGGGGAGGTTCAGGGCCTCGTTCTTCATGATCATGGCCACACCCAGGGTGGGCGCCCGGCCCGTTCCGGATGGCGGTGGTCCCTGATATTGACTGTTGAACGAAGCCATGGCCATTCCCCTGGGGTCAATCCCGGTTCAGGAGCGCGGAGAGCATCATCGTCATCAGCCCGTCGGCCCGGTCGAGGGCGGCGATGAGCCCGTCCCGGCCTTCGGCCACGGCCGCTTCGGCCAGCACCTGGCCCAGGAATTTGGACACCTGGCCGGCGTCTTTGATTTCGGCCGCCGCCCGGCCGTGATCCCTCACCGCCAGGCGCCTTAAGGTGCCGACCACGCCGGCCAACTGGGTCACGTCGGCTTCGATTTCGCTTCGGGGCGTCCGGGGCAGCCTGGGCAAGACCGGGGCCAGATCCAGCCGGGAAGCCGCCGGGGGCAGGGACGCCACCAGGGCGTCGAGGGGCATCTCGGTGAAGCCGGGGACCTGGGCCCCGCCGGCCGAACAGTTGTAGAGCGGCGGCGCGGGTTGATGGGCGGCGATGGTCCGGGCGGCTTCGGCATACCAGCCCAAGGAAGCCAGAAGACCGGTGTCGGTCCGCGTCACCGTGTTGCCCACTCCCTTCACGGCGAAGGTGTCGGGGCTGGCCTCGGTCACTTCGCCGGGGGTGCCGGCGGCGTGGAGGCGGCCGTCGCCGTAGGCCTGGTCCTGGGCCACCAGAATCAGCGGCGACAGGCCCCAGTTATAGGCCAGGGCGAAGGCGGCCGTGCCGACGTTGCCGCCCTGGGGCAGAAAAGCGCCGGTGGAAAAGGTCTGGGCCGCACCCGGAGTCAGGTGGAAGACGGCCTGGTGAAAGCCTTCGAGCTGGAAATGGGCCGGGTGGCAGCCGGAGGCCAGGGCCAGCACCGCGTCCGGCCCCAGGATTTCCCGCTCGGCCGGGCTGAGGCGCAGGTAGTCGCTGGTGTCGCTCGACTCCAGCACCACAATGACATCCGGGCGAATGCCGTAGGCCAGGAGCGGCTTGACCGCCGAGGCCCCGGCCAGGATCAGGCCCCGGCTCTCCGCCTGACGCAGATGCACGGCATTTTGGTCCAGGCTGGGTCCGGAGCCCACCAGGAAGGCCGGGCGGGCCGGGAGGCGCCCTTTGAGGACCATCAGGTCCGGGAGGTCCGGCAATCGACCGGCGTTGGCGGCCAGGTTTTGCAGGAACTTCGCGTCAGTCTCCCGGCGGGTGCGCTCGATGACCAGCCGGCGGACGATTTCCTGGCGGGCGAACATGTCGAAAGTCCCGAAAGCCTCGGGCCGCAGGGCCTTGTAGCCCTCCGGGACCACCACGATCACCCCGGACCGGCGGCCGTGGACCAGTTCCCGGCCGACCGCGGCCTCGAAGTTCCGCCAGTCGGTGAGGATGAGGGGCGGCGGGCCGTCCACGTCCTCCCCAGCCATGACCCCGTGCCGGGCATAGACGTCGACCATCTCGGGAACCGGCTCGAAGACCACCAGGCGGATGCCGGGGTATTTTTGCCGTAGAACTTTCAGGTGATAACCCAGCCCCAGGCCGCAGACCAGGGCCAGGCCCGGAGCCCGGTCCGGGTGGCTGACGACGGCCCCGGCCAGCCAGCTTTCGGCTTCGCCCGACGGGTCGTCCTGGTTGTGGATGACGCACAGATCGTAAGTCAGACCGGGGCCCCGGGGGCCTTCGACGATTTGGGGCCCTCCGCCCCGGGCCATATCCATCCGCCGGGCCAGGTTGAAGTTCAAGGTGGTGTTCAGATCCGGATTCATATCGTTCTCCCGTCTCAATTCAGGCTCAGGTAGGAAGCCCGGGCGGCCTGGCTGAAGATCTGGCTCAGGGTTTCATCCTGCGGGTGGTGTGCCAGGGTGGACCGGGCCACGTCCATGGCTTCGGCCGGGGCGCCGGCGTTCAGGAGCAGCCCGCTGAGAATCCGGCCCACTTCCAGGTTCTCCGGCCGGGCCTGGTGGGCCGAGAGGTAGAACTCGAAGGCCGTCCACAGGGCCGGATCGTGGATCATGAGGTTGAAGCCCGGGGTGATGCCCTCGCCCAGGTCCACCAACCGGGCGGCGATGGGCAGCACGGCTTCGAAGTGGAGGCTCCCCACGGTCAGTTCCGGAAAATCCGCGCCCAATCCGGTGAAGGCCCCGAACCAGCGGGCGGCTTCGTCGGTCCGCTGCTGGCCCATGGCCAGAACGCCCATCCCCAGGGCGGCCCGCTGGAAGCCTTCGTCCCAGGCCCGGGCCAGCCACAGGCGGGAGCGGTCCGGGTCGCCCTTCATCCTGGAGATGTGCCCCAGCATGAACTTGCCCTCCGGGGACAACCCCCCTTCCTCGGCGGCTTTCAGAAACAGGCTTTCGGCCCGCAACAGGCGCCCCTTCCCGGTTTCGGCCGGCCAGCGCAGGGCGGTCAGAAAAAGGGTGCGGCCGGTCAGGTCCCAGGCCTCCGGGCCGCGCGGGGTCCGGCTGAGATTGAGCGCGGCCGCGGCTTTCAGCACCGTCTCCGCCCGGTGGCCGATGTCGTGGGCGCCGATCACCTTGTCCAGGGCCCGGGCGGCCACGCGTTTGAGGCGGGTTTCGTCGGCCAGCCAATATTCGGCGGCCTCGAACAACTCGCCCGGTTCGAACCAGGCAAAATCTTCCCCGGGCAGGAACAGTTCGCCCAGGTCGCCCCCGGCCTTTTCGGTGAACAGCACCGTGCCGCTGGCCATGGCCTCGAACATGCGGGTGGTCACCCCGGGGAAAAGGTTTTCATTCAGAATCAGGCGGGACTGGCGATAGAGCGCGGCGCTGTCCTCCGGCCCCACCCAGCCTTCCAGGTGGTCGCCCATGGTTTTGAGGCTGAAACGGCCGGAGAGCTGCTTGACCAGGCGGCTGCGCTTGGCCCGCACCTTGTCGTCGATGACCCCGACGAAGCCGAAGTCGTAGATCTTGTCCGCCCCTTCGCCGCGGTGGTCCTGATAGGCGGCGGTGTTGACGGCCACCGGCAGCCAGCGGGCGTCGAGGCCCCGGGCGGTCAGTTGTTCCACGGCGGGTTTCTGGTCGACGAAGCAGAGGTCGAAGAGCCCGGCGAAGTGCTTTTGCCACCACATGTTGATGGGTGTGTCCACCGCGTAGTAGATCTTGGGGATGTCCAACTGCTCCAGGCCTTCGGGCCAGGCGTGCTTGCCCAGGTGGTCGGTGTAGATCAGCACGTCCGGCCGGTCGACCAGGTGGTGGTAGAAATCGCCCAGGGGAAACCCGTCGTCGTGGGGCGGGGCGATGACCTTGTGCCCCTGCCGGGCGAAGGCCTCGTGGAAGTATTCACTGCCCAGAGCTAAAATGTGCATGGCTGCCTCTCTGTCCATCGGCCTCGGCCGATTTTTCTTGATATATGCGGGGAGAAGTACTCCATTAAAGTGGTTATGCGGTCACGGCCTGAAAGCCGGTTTGAATCGCGGACCGCTCCAGGCAGGTCCGGCAGGGTTCGGCCGACCGGGCCTCGGGAGTGGTCAAAAAACAGGCCGCCGCCGATTGCCAGGTGGCCAGGAGCCCGTCGGCCGCCACATGCCCTAAGGGGCGGACGCGGCCGAAGTCGGAACAACAGGGGAAAAGTCCCCCGTCGACCAGGAGGGCCAGGCGGGTGAAGGGTTCGGCGCAGAAGCCGGCCGCCGCCGGCGGGCCGGCCGCGTCCCGAAGCCCCAAATCCGTGCTCTCCAGCCCCAGAATATTCTGGTAGCGCTGGAAGCTGAGGTAGTCGGCCAGGGGTTTGAAGCGGATTTCGAAGGCCTCCCGGTCGCCCCGGTTGACCTCCATCTCCACGAAGCTGAGGCGCAGAAGCGGGGTCGGGGAGTCGGCCTCGCGGCGCAGGCGCAGAAAATCGCGGATGTTTTCGAGCAGCCGTCGCCAGTCTCCGCCCGGCCGGACCTTTTCATAGGTCTCCGGCCCGCCGGCGTCCACCGAGATCATCAGCCGGGTCAG
Source organism: Candidatus Adiutrix sp. (assembly GCA_031553735.1). Lineage (GTDB taxonomy): Bacteria > Desulfobacterota > Desulfarculia > Adiutricales > Adiutricaceae > Adiutrix. The sequence goes on along the minus strand of JAVBLB010000158.1, from coordinate 787 downwards.
CCCGGCGGCGATAAGGCGCCGGCTCATTTCCGCGGTCAGGAGGCGGCCGTTGGTGATGAGGCTCACGTCCAGCACCCCGGCGGCCCGGGCCTCCCGCACCCAGTCGTCGATGTCGGCCACCAGAAGGGGCTCGCCGGTCACGCCCAGCCGCAGCGAGGGGAGACCAAAGGCCGCGCCCTCGGCCAGGGCCCGGCTATACCATTCCTTCCGCAGGAAGCGGCCCTTCAGGAAGCCGGGAAATTTATGCCCAGCGGCGGAGGGTTCGCGCGCCGCCCCAGTTTCATTGTGGCCGGCCGGGCACATGGGACAATGAAAATTGCAGGCCGTGGTGACGTCCACATCCAGATGGAGGGGCGCCTCCGGCCGCCGGCCGCCCTCGGCCCGGTCGAAAGCCTGGCGGTAGCGCGCGAAAGCCGGCCCCAACAGGGCGGCCAATTTGGCGTTGGGATCCTGGTCGGCGCTGAGGTTGACGCGGCGCAACGGCTGATTCATAAGGCTTTCCCCGGTCGGTTCACCCCGTTTGGCGGCGGGGGCTTCAAGCTTTTCTTCGGGACAAGCTTGAGTCGATCTACCTTGAAGCAAAAAGAGGGCCAAGACAGGCCAAGGCGGGCGAAAGAGGGAGGCGTCTGGAAGGGCAGTTATTATATTTGGTAAGCGCTCAATGAGAAGAGGGTGTCGGCGGCCGCACGGCGAGGCTGGCCGGTACCGCTTCTCCGGTCGGCCGCTGCCCGACCGCGTCGCCGGTGGCGGCCTTGGGGAGCGCGACTTCACGTCGGCGACACGGTCG
>JAVBLB010000109.1:0-60687 GCA_031553735.1 Candidatus Adiutrix sp. | reverse complement strand
GGGCGGTTTCGGTGGGGGTCCAGGGATGGAAATTGCCTCTTGGCGGGGATGGAACGGGAACCGCACTTTCACTTTGAGAATTGCTGGCCGCCGCTTTATCGGCTTGCGGTAAAAGATGTTTGTATAGTATAGTATTTGAGTGCGTCAATCCCTGATGAGCGCGGCCGCACCCGGGATGGGCGGGGCCGCGGGGGCATCCTGTCGGTTGAATCGCGGCGGCCGGGACGAAGGGTCGACAGCCGCCAATTTTTTTCGAAAGTTGGAGAGTCATGTCCAGAGAATACAAAGTGGGCGTTCTGGGCGCTTCGGGCGCCGTGGGTAGAGAAGTGTTGAACTGTCTGGAAGAGCGGGGCTTCCCCTTTTCCGAAGTCCGGGCTCTGGCCTCCTCTCGCTCGGCGGGCAGCAAGCTGGATTTCGGCGGCGGGGAACTGGTGGTTCAGGAAGTGACCGCCGAATCCTTCAAAGACCTCGATCTGGCCATTTTTTCGGCCGGGGCCTCGGCCAGCCGGGAATACGCCCCCATCGCCGCCAAGAGCGGCTGTCCGGTGGTGGACAACTCCTCCTGTTGGCGGCAGGACGACCGGGTGCCCCTGGTGGTGCCGGAGGTCAATCCCCGGGCGCTGTCGCAGCACCGGGGCATCATCGCCAACCCCAACTGTTCCACCATCCAAATGCTGGTGGCCTTAAAGCCCATTTATGACGCGGTGGGCATCCGGCGCATCGTGGTCTCCACCTACCAGGCCGTTTCCGGCACCGGGCAGAAGGCCATCGAGGAGCTGGCCGACCAGACCCGCCAGATCTTCAACTGCCAGGACATCACCAAGGCCGTCTATCCCCATCGCATCGCCTTCAACTGCCTGCCGCAGATCGACGTCTTCACCGACAACGGCTACACCAAGGAAGAGATGAAGATGGTCAACGAGACCAAAAAAATCTTCGGTGACGAGGCCATCAAAATCTCGGCCACCTGCGTCCGGGTGCCGGTGTTTTACGGCCATTCGGAAGCCATCTGGATCGAGACCGGCCGCCCCCTCGACCCCGGCGCGGCCCGCGAGCTTCTGACCCGGGCCCCGGGCATTCTGGTGGTGGACGAGCCGGAGCGGGGGCGCTACCCCATGCCCATCGACGCCGCCGGCCGCGACGAAGTGTTCGTCGGCCGCATCCGGGCCGACCTGTCGTGCGAAAACGGCCTGACCATGTGGGTGGTGGCCGACAACCTCCGCAAGGGCGCGGCCACCAACGCGGTGGAAATTGCCGAACTTTTGATTCGCGACCCCGAGCTTCTGAAAACCAATTGGGAATGGTGACCGCCGCCCGCGCACCGGGCGGCGGCGGATCGTTCGCCATCAGCAGTCAGCAGCCGGGCCATCTTGGTCCGGCGATAACCGTAATCCAGACAGCCCTGTACAGGAGGTGCCCCATGGCCTGGTCCCAGAGTTCGCCCGAATACGCCAAACTGATCGAAATCGGGCGGCCGCCCAACATTCGGAAGCTCTTTCCCAATTCCAAGGCTCTGCTGGTCAGCGGCAAGGTCATCGACCGGGCCCTGATGGCCAAAGGGCAATCCATGACCATCGCCGCCAACGCCCGCAACCACCTGATCATTCGGGGCGTTCTGGCCGCGGCCCAGCGGGCCGACGCGGCGGTCATCATTGAAATCGCCAAGAGCGAGGGCGGGGCCAGCGCCTACTGCGCCCCCAACTACTGGAACCTGGCCCGCCAGGTGGACGCCCTGATCAACGAGATGGGCCTGACCATCCCCGTGGCCATCCACGCCGACCACTACGGCCTGAAAAACGACAAGGACCTGGCCAAAGCCAAGGTGGAAGTGCCCTCCATGTTCGAGGCCGGCATCACCTCCATCGCCATCGACGCCTCCCACATGACGGACGACAAGAACCTTCTGGCCTCCATCGCCATCAACCCCTTCATTCCCAAATGGGCGGGCCTGGAGTGCGAAGTGGGGGAAATCAAGGGCGACATCGGCCTTTCCACCCCCGAGGACGCGCTTTTCCTGGTCCAGGGCCTCAACGCCCACGACATCCACCCCGACTGGATCGCCCTGAACAACGGCACCACCCACGGCATCCAGGCCTCGGCCACCGGCATCCAGGTGGATTTGACGGCCAAGGTCCATCAGGCCATCAAGCCCTACGGCCTGTCCGGCGCCCAGCACGGCACCAGCGGCAACTCCTCCGACCGCCTGCGGGAGATCGCCCGCAGGACCAACACCACCAAGGCCAACGTGGCCACGGCCCTTCAGATGGTTTCCTGGGGCGTCAAGATCGATGACTATGGCAACGCCGAGCTCGATGCCGACGGTCAGTTGGTCAAGGTAGCCGGCCGGGGCATGAGCGAGGAGCTGTGGGCCGAGATGTTGGCCGCCGGTCAGGCCAAGCAGATGAAGGCCGGTGATTACAAGAGCTTCAACCTGCCTTATGAGAACAAGATCATGGGCCAGGCCCGGGAGATCCGCGAGCGCATGGCCGGTGACGTGGAAGACTTCACCTATCGCCTTCTGACCGAGGTTTTTTCGGCCCAGGGCAGTGCGCAGCTGGCTTACGAAGCCATCATGAAAGCCGGGAGCCACGATTTGGGGACCAAGGCCGCCCGCATCGAAAACCCGGCCGACTGGACGGAGGCCAAGATCGCGCAGAAAGCCGCCGCTCTGTCCGGCGACAAAGGGCCGGAGGGTAATTTCGACGACTGAGAGCGCCGCCTTGGCAGGGCCGGCCCTGCCAAGGCCTGGAGTTCTGGCTATGGCAAATCGACTTCACCCGGCCCCTGCACCTTACCTTCACCCCGCGACTTCGGCCCGGCCTGAAACCCGGCCCGATGGTCGGCCGCGTCTAACCCGGGGGATGGTCCGGGCGGTGTATGTGGGCGAACGGTATGCGGCGTTCGAGCGTAGCTTCCAGGCTTTCGATCAAGGGGGAAGCCTTGGGGTCTGGAGTACTTTGTCTTGGGCGGCTTTCTTTTTCGGCCCTTTCTGGTTTTTTTATCGTAAAATGTATCTTGAGGGAGCGGCTATTCTGCTGTTTTGTTGCGCGCTGGGCGTTGTCAGTGTGTGTTTAGGTTGGTCTTCTTATGCCGATGAACGAGTGGGCTTTAGTCTGGCCGTTCTTCAAAACATAACCGGGCGATGGTTTTATTGGCGGTCAGTGGATCGGCACATCGCAAAAGCCAGGCATCTTTATCGAGGCAACTCGCGTCAGGCCCTGGCTTGGCTTCAAGCTCAGGGCGGGGTCAATATCTGGGCGGTGGTGGCCGGTGTGGTGATCGGTCTCTTGGTTCTTTTGGGCTCGTTGCTGGCCTGAGGGTTGAATCAGAACGAGCCTTTCGGGCTCTCGTGTAAGTGGCTTGAATAGATCCGGGGTGGAAGCGGTTTTGAAGCCGCTTCCACCCCTGTTTTTGGGGCCCGCCAGGTAAAAATAGTTGCGGCCGCGCTTGGCCTCTCCGGGCATAGCGCGGCCCCGCACTTGAAAACCGCTTTTGATGTGTTATAATCAATCACATTGCGAGGAGTGCTGCAAGGGTTACCCTCAGGCTCGCTTCAACAACGGCACTCGCTATTTTTTCCTTTATTTATGGGGGTAACCGTATGAAGTACCACGTCGCCGATCTGTCCCTGGCCGAGTGGGGCCGCAAGGAAATCAACATCGCCGAAACCGAAATGCCGGGCCTGATGGCCCTGCGCCGGCAATACGGCGACACCAGACCCTTGAAAGGCGCCCGCATCGCCGGGTCCCTGCACATGACCATCCAGACCGCCGTGCTCATGGAAACCTTGACGGCCCTGGGCGCCGAACTGCGCTGGGCCTCCTGCAACATCTTTTCCACCCAGGATCACGCCGCCGCGGCCATGGCCAAAACCGGCATCCCCACTTTCGCCTGCAAAGGCGAAAGCCTGGAGGACTACTGGGAATACTGCCACCGCATCCTGGATTGGCCGGCCGAAACCCCGGCCAACATGATCCTCGACGACGGCGGCGACGCCACGCTCCTCATCACCCGAGGCGCGGCCGCGGAAAAAGATCCCTCGCTTCTGGAAAATCCGGACAGCGAGGAGGCGGCGATCCTGTTCGCCTCCATCAAGCGCTATCTGGCCCAGGATCCCACCTGGTATTCCCGGCGGCTGAAACACATCAAGGGCGTGACCGAGGAAACCACCACCGGCGTCCACCGGCTGTACCAGATGGAACAGGCCGGGGCCCTGCCCTTCCCGGCCATCAACGTCAACGATTCGGTCACCAAATCCAAGTTCGACAACCTCTACGGCTGCCGGGAGAGTCTGGTGGACGGCATCAAACGGGCCACCGACGTCATGGTGGCCGGCAAGATCGCCGTGGTGATGGGTTACGGCGACGTCGGCAAGGGCTGCGCCCAGAGCCTGCGCGGGCTGGGGGCCACGGTCTGGATCACCGAAATCGACCCCATCTGCGCCCTCCAGGCGGCCATGGAGGGATACCGGGTGGTGCGGATGGACGAAGTCGCCTCTCAGGCCGACATCTTCGTCACCGCCACCGGGAACCTGAAAGTCATCACCCACGAGCACCTGCGAGCCATGCGCGATCAGGCCATCGTCTGCAACATCGGCCATTTCGACAGTGAAATCGACGTGGCCTCCCTGCGCCGGTATCAGTGGGAAAACATCAAACCCCAGGTGGACCACATCCTCTTCCCGGACGGCAAACGCATCATCCTTCTGGCCGAAGGGCGCCTGGTCAACCTCGGCTGCGCCACCGGACACCCCAGTTTCGTCATGAGCAACAGCTTCACCAACCAGGTGCTGGCCCAGATGGAGCTGTTCAACAAAACCGCCGAATATCAAAAGAAGGTGTACGTGCTGCCCAAGCATCTCGACGAGATGGTGGCCCGCCTGCACCTCGACCGCATCGGGGCCAAACTGACCGCCCTGAGCGATACCCAGGCCAAATACATCGGCGTCCCGGTCGACGGCCCCTACAAGCCCGACCACTACCGGTACTAAGTTCCGGGCGCGCCGCCCGTCGCATCACCGCCCGCCCGGCCCCGCATCGACAGGCCCGGCGGGCTTTTGCTTGGCTCCGGCCGCCCTAGAGCGTTTTACAATTTATCTGTCTTTAATAAATTGTAAAACGCGCAAACATCCGGGCGCTTTTCATTTTCATGCTCATTTCCTTTCAATAGAAAAGCGCTCTAAACGGCGGCCGCAGGAGGCGTTATGGAAATCAAGGCCGAAACCAGCAAGCTGCTGCTGAGTTACCAGCGGAGCGAGGAGACCGACCACCTCATCTATCGCCGCATGGCCCGGTGGGAAAAGAACGAGGCCAACCGGAAGATATTGACCGGCATAGCCGACGATGAAAAACAGCACGCGGCCGTCTGGGCCCGGTATACCGGAATCCGGATCGGGCCCCAGCGGCTCCGCGCCATCTGCTACCTGCTGCTCAGCCGCCTGTTCGGCTATACTTTCATTCTCAAGCTGCTGGAAAGACGCGAGTACGCCGTCACCCGGGCCTATCGGGCCTTGGCCGAGGACTTTCCCGAAGCCCGAACCATTATCGAAGACGAGCAGGCCCACGAAGAACGGCTGGCCGAGATGCTGGACGAAGACCGCCTGAAATATGTGGGCTCGATGGTCCTGGGCCTCAACGACGCCCTGGTGGAACTCAGCGGCACCATCGCCGGCCTGACCCTGGCCCTGGCCGACACCCGTCTGGTGGCTCTGGCCGGCATCATCACCGGGGCTTCGGCCACTCTGTCCATGGCCGCCTCCAACTACCTGGCCGAGCGGGCCGACGGCCGGCGGGACGCCCTCAAATCCAGTCTCTACACCGGCGCGGCCTACCTGGCCACCGTGGTCGGCCTGGTGGCGCCCTACCTTCTGTTCCCCGGCCCCATGTATCTGGCGGCCTTGGGCACCATGCTGGCGGTGGTCGTCCTGATCATTCTGCTGTTCAACTATTATGTCTCAGTGGCCAAGTCCCTGCCCTTCGCCCGCCGGTTCTGGGAAATGGCCGGCCTCAGCCTGGGGGTGGCCCTGATCTCGTTTGCCGTGGGCCTTCTGGCCAAACGCATTCTGGGCGTCGACCTGTAACGCGCCCGCCTCGGGAGGGGCGACCGACCTCCCTCATTGGAACCGAAGCGGACGGGTATCGAATGTCGCACGCCCTGCCGGGCCGCCATCAAATCGCTTCGAATTTGATGGCGGCCCGGCATTATTCATCCCTCGGCGGAGGCCGCCAAGGCGCCTTCCTCAGCCAGTTTTTGGCGGATCACCGGCCGGGGATGCAGCCGGGCGCCGAAATCCTCATTGAGGCACTTCATCAGACTGAAGAGCATGATGAGGATGATCGGCACCAAAAGCACCCCGCCGACCAGCGTGGAGGTCTGAATGGTCCGCAGGGCCTCCTCCCCGCCGGTAACCAGGATGCCCATGCTGAACACCGCGATGAGCGCGGCCCAGACCAGCCGATTCCACCGGGCGGGCTGGCCGTCGTGATAGCCCTTTTTCGTGCAGATGTTGGCCAGGGCGAAGGCGGTCGAATCCATCATCGCCGCCACGAAAATGAAGCACATGAAGGTGTAGAGCGGCACCAGAAACTCCTTCAGCGGCAGGGCGGACATGACCGCCAGGCAGGCGGCCGGGTCGCCCAGAGCCTTGCGGATGCCCACCACGTCCACCAGCCCGGTTTTCTGCAGATACAGGCTGTAGCCGCCGAACACGGCCAGAAAAGACCAGCAGCCCAGCGTGCCCCAGAAACACTCGGCGATCACCAGTTGGCGGATGGTGCGGCCCCGGGAGATGCGGGCCACGAAAAGGGCCACCACCGGGGCATAGGCCACCCACCAGGCCCAGTAAAACACGGTCCACCACTGCGGCCAGGCGTCCGTGGCGCCGCCTTCACCCACCAGGCGCAGCGGCTCGGTCTGAAAAGTCAGGCCGGCGATGTTCTCAAACAAAAGCCCCAGGCTGTTGGTCCAGAGGTCGAAGATAAAACCGGTGGGCCCCAGGAACAAAACCAGGCCCATGATGAGGAAAGCTCCCCAGACGTTGATCCGGGTGAGGTTCTGGATGCCCTTCCGCAGCCCCAAGTAGGCGCTGCCCCCGAAGAGGATGAAGTTGACCACGCTGACGAAGGTCTTCATGGACATGTTGTCCGGCAGGCCCGTGGAGTGGGCGAGAAACTTCGAAATCAGGGGGATGGCCAGACCCAGAGAGGTGCCGGTGGCGCAGATGGTGCCCAGGAGCACGAAAATCTCGATGAATTTCCCGCCGAAGCCGTCGGCTTGATCCTTCAAGAGGGGCCGGCAGGTGTCGCTGATGCGGAAGGCGCTCTCCCGCCGGACATAGACGCTGTAGGCGATGGGGATGGTCGGCAGGCAATAGATGGCCCAGGCCGAAACGCCCCAGTGGAACTGGGGCAGCATGTGGGCCCAGGCATAGGCCTTCGGGCTCATGGGATCGATGCCCATGGGCGGGCCTTCCAGGTAATAGATGGGCTCGACGATGGACCAGATCATCAGGCCGATGCCGATGCCGGCGCAGAACAGCATGCACACCCAGGAGAAGGTCGAAAATTCGGGCTGGTCGTCCGCCTGGCCCAGCTTGACGTGGCTGTATCGGCCGAAGCCCAGCCACATCACCAGGGCGAAGGAGATGAATCCGAAAATCATGAACATTGATGACAGGTTCTTCGTGACGAAACTGTACGACGCCTTGACGCCGACCGCGGCGATTTCCGGATAGGCGGTCATCAGGATCCCGAATAAGGAGACGATAATGAGCGATGGAATAAAAACCCTGGGCTCCATCGGGGCATTGTTCAATACGTGGTGGTCATCAGTCTGAGGCATAGCGGCTCGATCTCCCTGGCGTGTCCGGTCATTGTCTGAAAAAAATACCCCGGCGCCCGCCAGCAGCTTCCCCCGGCAGGCGGTGGCGGAATACGGCCCGGCCGGTCCCGGGCCGCGTCGGGCGGCCAGACATTTCTCTGGTTGCGCATGAGTGTGCGTATGACTTGCGACTATAACACATCATCGATCACTATATAAATAGTTTTTTATGTTTATATTCTGAAGCCACCACCGGGAATGTCAGCGACCTCCGACAGAGCCGGAGGCTTGTAAAGCCGAGTATGACTTTCCGCCTCTTCTGACGTCGGGTGCTTCTTAGAAGAAAAACGGTTGATCTTCTTTCCGAAGCGGAACAGCTTGAAGAGAGGGAGCGGCAAGGACCGCATACGTATCAAGAGCGATTAGGCCGTTGTGGCCAGGAAACAAATTTTTGGCTGCTCTCTCCAGACCGCCCGGATCGGTTTATTGAAAGGCTGATGGTTCCGTATCGGGAAGTGGTTCAACTGATGGCTGGGGAGTTCGTGCGGGCCAAGGATTCACCCTTGATGGCTCACCTCGTCTTCTCCTGCAAGCGTTTCGCCTGGCAGGCCGAGAATGGGCCGCCCAACGAGCTCGTCGGAGGCCTGCCGGGCGGGACCGCCCCTTCCACGGTCCCCTCTTCTCAGGAGGTGGTCTATGAAGGTGTATAAGCGGGGGCAGAGCTGGTGGTTTGCCGGGACGGTGAACGGCCAACACATTCGGCGGTCTCTTGGTTCGGACATTAAAACTCAAGTTGAAGCCGAACAATGGCTGGCGGATTTCATCGGTCGGGAATCGGAATTGGCCTTACGTAATTTCATCACGGCATATCTTCATGAAAGCCGGGTCAGGCTTTCCGAAGGGTCTTGGGCAAGATATAAAACCTCACTTCGCCATTTCGAATCCCATTTTGGTCTAACCCGAAAAATTATTACTCCGGCAACTAAATTACCATGTTGGTCATAGCCTGTTAAGATAGCTGCAAGCGCACTGTAGCGTTCAAGCAAATCAAGAGGAGGACTCGACATGGTAAAGAAAAGCGTATCCAATTGGGAATCGATAGTTGAAGAATCCACCCGTGGCGTTAAAATTTGGGTTGGAGTTGACGTCCATAAGACCAAATACGCGGTGTCGGTTTTAAGCGACACCGGGGTTCGCCACTATTTCAGCGCGCCGGCTGATAACGATTCACTCCTGCGACAGTTTAAAAGCCGGGGCATAGCGGTAACCACCCTGGCCTATGAAGCCGGGTTAAGCGGCTTTGGCTTGTACCGTGCCTGTGAAAAAGTGGGCATCAATGCCCTGGTGGCAGCGGCCAGCCGCATTCCCAGGCCAGCCGCTCAGTCGGCGAAGACCGATAAAATCGATTGTCAAAAATTGGCGGAATACCTCTCCATAGGTCTGTTGAAGCCGATAGCCGTACCAACGGCGGAGCAGGAAGCTATAAGAACCAAAACTCGTCGCCGCAACCAACTGGCGCGGGAGGTGGCGATGACCAAGCAACGTATAAAAAGCTTTCTGATAGCCCACGGTTTGCCCGAACCTCCAGGGCTGGAACGCTGGAGCCGGGTTGGTTTGGAAGAACTGAAAAGACTGGAAATGCTCGCCGATTTGCGTTTTACTCTCGACAGCCACTTGCGCCAGTTGGAGTTTTTTGAAGAAGAAAAACGGCTGTTGGAAAAAGAAATCCATGCGAAGGTCACCCCCAAAGACGATGTTTTGCAGACAGTGCCTGGCGTAGGTCCAATCACCGCCGCCATTTTTAGGACGGAAATATTTGACCCCGGACGTTTTCAGCGTTCTGAGCAACTGGCCAGTTTTATAGGGCTGGCTCCGATAATTTCTCAAAGTGGCTCCGGCAATGCTTCGACACGCTTGAGGCCCTGCGGGCAAAGTAAACTCAGGAGCATGCTTATTGAAGCGGCCTGGATTTTGAGAGGACGTGAAAAATGGGCCTGTGAGTTCTTTAATGGGGTCGTCAGGCGCGGGGGTAAACCGCAGAAGGCGATAACGGCCTTGGCCCGCAAGCTGGCCACCATTTTGTGGAAGTTGTGGCAGAGCAATCGTCGATATCAATCTCATTATGCACCCCTAGCCGATCCGGCGGTTTGAATTGAATTGATCTAAAACCAAGCTGAGTATGGAAATACGACTCAAGGGGTTTCCAGAGATGGCCGCGTAGGTACTTATTGTCTTGTCCCCGATGACCCAAGCGAATTTGCGGCTCTCTGGAATCGTTACTGAAACCGGTAGTTAGTGCTGACGACACGAATAGGAATATGAGTGAAACACCCCAGACTCAGATTGGCCTCTTTAATCAAAAGAAGGAGTTCAAAAATATACGTTGACATGTGACCACATAGGAAGAAGTCACACTCGCGATTTCGCCAAAGCCCGAAATCGCTGGACTTGGCCGTCCGAGAATCGGCTTCGTCAGTTGCCGGGTTAATAATACTATCACCAGCCGTGAAATAACAGCCTGGGCGGCTTCGCGTAAGACGGAAGGGGTTAGTGTTGAAACCGTCAACCTGGACTTGCGCCACGTGAAAGCGGCTTTCAACCGGGCTGTAGCCTGGGAACTGATCGAAAAAACTCCGAAGTTCGAAATGCTCAAGACGCCCAGGCGTTTACCGAAGCATTTGACCTCTGAACAGTTTCAGACCATCCTGACCCATGAGCCGAACGAAAGATTCCGGCGGCTCTGGTCTTTCATGCTCTGGACCGGGGTGAGGCGGGCTGAGGCGGCTGGTCTGCGGTAGGAGTGCATCACCTTGGGGGATTGCCCCCAGGCGGTTATCATCGGCAAGGGTGACCGCCAGAGAGCGATTCCGTTGATGCCCCCGGCGGTAGAAGCCTTAGGCAAACCCCAGGCTTCGGGGTTGGTCTTTCCCTTCGGATCATTGTATTATCTATCGCATAGATTCAGGAAGGCGGCTCGGGCAGCCGGGGTTCCGGCTCACCTGCATATGTTGAGGCATACGGCCTGTACCATGATGGTGCAGCACGGCGCCCCGCTGTCGCTGGTCCGGGATGTGGCGGGGCACTCGGACATCAAAACCGCCATGGGCTATGCCAAGGTATACACCGGGGCGGCACACAAAGTCCTGAGTTCCGTGTTCGGCTTCAAATAGACGGTTATCGTCACCGTACATTGTACGGAAAATAAGGCCGTAAATGATGAAAAAGGGGTTTGCAAAACCTGCTGAACCCCTTGATTTATATGGTGCCCCCGGCGCGATTCGAACGCGCGACACCAGGATTAGGAACCCGGTCACAGGATTTTTAATCCTGTCTGCGGCGATTGAAGACGAAGCATGACGATAGTAAGCTGTTGATTTTATGGAAGTCGATGCTGTATTATGGCTGTGACGGTTTCGCGGCGGCGTAGGCAAAACGTAGGCATTCGTCGCGGTGGCGTAGGCAAACCGTAGGCAAAACGGCCGCGGCGGAAGATCGAAAAGGTGGCTCGCATGGCTCGCTACATCAAATCCAAATACACCGGCGTCTTCAGCCAGCCCTCGGCCGGCAAGACCCACAACGGCCGCCCTGATCAATGCTGGTACATAGTATATCAACTTGACGGCCGCCGCAAGTGGGAGAAAGTCGGCTGGGCCTCCGAGGGCTACTCGGCGGCCATGGCCAGCCAGGTCCGGGCGGAGAGGATACGCGAGACGAGAGGCCACGGCCGGATACTCGGCGCGGCCGACCCCACCTTCAGCCAGGCCTGGGCCATCGCCTGGGAGCGCCATCTCAAGAGCCTGGCCCATGCCGGGAACGATCGATACCGCTACGAGGCCCACCTGGCCCCGGCCCTGGCCAACCTGCCGCTGTCGGCCATCACCGCTGCCGAGATCGACGCCGTCAAAAACCGGCTGCTCGCCGAAGGGAAAGCCCCGGCCACGGTCAGGCATGTGGTGGGGCTGGTCGGGCGCGTGTATAACCTGATGATCAAGTGGGGCGAATATCAGGGCGGCAACCCGGCCGCCCTGACCGCCGTTCCCAGGGCGGACAATCGCCGCAGCCGCTATCTCACCCGGGATGAGGCCGAGGCCCTGCTCAATGAGCTCAAGCGCCGCTCGGTGTACGTGTGGCGGTTGGCCATGATGAGCCTTTTCACCGGCATGCGGCTGGGCGAAATCACCAGGATGCGGGGCGAGCATATCGATCTGGCCGCCGGTCAGGTGCAGGTGCGGGACACCAAAAACCATCTCAACCGGGTCGTGTATCTCACCAGCCACCTTCGGGAGATGTTGTCGGAGCTCGAACTCCGCCCCGGGGAGCCGGCCTTTCCGCGCCCCAGGGGCGGCCGGGGCGCCAACTGGAGCCTCAGCCACATTTTCGCCCGGGCCACGGAAGCCCTCGGCCTGAACGCCGGGCGCGACGATCGGCGGGACCGAGTGGTGTTTCACAGCCTGCGCCACACCTTCGCCAGCTGGCTGGTCAGCCAAGGGGAGAGCCTCTACACCGTCGGCACCCTGCTCGGCCACTCGACCACCGAAATGACCCGGCGATACGCCCACCTCGCTCCGGAAACCCAGCGCAAAGCGGTGAGCGCCGTCGAGCGCTTCTTCAATTCTGCTGATCATACGTCTTCACCCTCCCCTTCTTGAGGTATGCTTCGATATCTTTTTTCGTATACAGGATTTTGCGGCCATCCTTGAAATAGGCCGGGCCCTTGCCGTGGCACCGCAGGGCCGACAGGGTGCCCTTTTTGATGCCGAACACCCTTTCTATTTCCGCCGGAGTATAGCTTTCCTTGGCTGTGGGCGCGGCCATCGGCGCAGGCTCGGCCGCCCGCAGCTCCTCCCGCACCGCCTCCTGGACGATGGGTTTGAGGTAGCCGGCCACCAGTTCCAAAACTTCGTTCAACCCTGGGGATCCCATGATGCCCTCCATTTGATGGCGTCTCTTCGCCGCCTGATGACCCGGCGGCGCCAGACGATGAGGCCGGCCGCCAGGGCCAGGGCCGTTACAATCATGATCGACGACACGAATGCACCTCATCCTTCCACCGATCCCGGCGGGTCCGGATCCACGAATCCGGGCCCGCCGGGCCATTTAGATATATTCAGCCGGCTGTCGGAAGGGCGCGCATTTCTTCGGTGATCTCGTCTTCAAAAAGAAGGGACGGGAACGGGTATTGGCCGGGGTGAACTATCTTCTTGTCGGGGTTCCAGCACACCAACAAGGCCGTGCCGTAGCCGTCTGAGAACTCAACGAACACCGACTTCACCGGCGCGCAATCTTTGGCCCGCCAGTAAACCGTATCGCCGCGCTTCAAATCCAGAAGCCGGGCGGCATGGGCCATGCCCGCCTCCTGATCGTCAAAGGTGCGTATATGCGCCTCGATCCCTTTTCGGGCCGCCATGGCATCAGACAACAAGCCCATCAGCTCTTCTCTCGCTTCCATTCTCATTTTTCACTCCTGTTATTTGGCGGTCATGCGACCGCCGGATGATTGCGGGTTTCCCCGACATTGGTCAATCAGATAGCCGCTGTCCAAACAGCCGATACAAATTTCCGCAGGGGACGATGACCATCGCCCCGCCGTCCAGCCGCACCAGGTGGTTGCGCGGCGAACCCCGGCCGGTGGCCACGATTTCGCCGAGCTTCCCGTGAAACGGCGTGATCATGTCTTCCGCCGGCCGGGTCTTCCGCCGGCCGGGGGGCGTACCAGATCACCACCTCGGTGCCCGGCCTGGGATTGAGCAGCATACGGCACCTCCTTTACGGCCGGCCGTCCAGCCGTTCCAGAATCCCCCGCAGGTCCGCCGCGATCCCAGCGACCGTCGCCGCCCTGGAGTCGCCGAAAGGCCGGTCGTGATAAAGGCCCAGGTTCTCCAGAAACCGCAGGGCCATGGCCCCGCACTGGATGGCCTCTTCTTTCATGCGCTGCAGGGAGCCTTGGCCGTAATAAAAATCCAGGGCCGCTTGGGTCAATTCGCCTGATTCCTCCGCCAGGATGGCGGCGGCGTGGACGGGATCTGCCGGCCAGTGCGGATGCTTGGCCTCGGCCCGGGCCAGTTCCGCGAGCATCCAATCGACGGGACCGCCGACCGGCACATCTGAAACAGCCGGAGCCGCAACCGGATTCTCGATCTCTTCAGCTGCGATGACCCCGGGCACCCGGATCGGCTTCGCCGTCCGGTTGGGATCAGACTCTTCCTCCGCCGCCCCGTCGGCCGCTTCCGGCACCGGCGGCGGCTCGTCACCGACCAGGACCTCGTCAGGCGTCGGATCGCTTTCATCAGCCGCCGGCGAGAGGACCTCCCGGCCCGGCAGCAGTTGCCCGTCAAAAAGCTCGTCCAGCTTGCCCAGGGAAAAGGAACTCGGCTTGGCGGAGCCCTTTTCCCAGATCCGGACGGCACTCAAGCTGACCCCGATTTTGGCCGCGACCTGCTTGATCTCCAGGCCCCGCTCGAGACGCAGCCGCTGCAGGGCCTGATGAAGCTTCTCCTCCGGCCCGGCTTCAGGCGCCGCGGCCCCGACCTCTTCCGGTTGGCGCTCCACAGTGGTTTCCATCAAAAACTCCTCTCCGGCCGGCGGGGAGCCCAACAGCTCCTCCAGGCTCAATAATTTATGGTTCGCGGGCGCCGGCGCGGCTTTGAGCGGCGGGGCCTCGATCAGGCCACACTCCCGGCAGGGATACCGCCGGAGCCCCACGCGCAGGCGCCGGCAGAAGTTGGATCCCGGGTCGATCGGCCGACCATCCGGCGTGCGATATAATGGACATTGCTCGGCCATCAATCACCCTCGCTGGTAAAGAAGCACTGCGCGGTTACCGACAACGGCCCCTGATATTCGATGCGGGCCGCGAGCCAGGCCGCGTGGGCCGCCGGGCGCCGGCGGGCCAGTTCGCCCTCGATCAGCCCGGCCCGCCGCCGAAGCGCCCCCACCCGATGCCAGCCCCGGCGGCGTATTTCGACAAACAACCGGTCATGGATGCCCGCCAGTTCAGCTACCGAAAAGCCCCGCAAACTTTTCTGCGTGGGCAGCACCAGGGCCATTTTGCCGTTCATGATTGGATTTCAATACCCGTTTCAAAGAAACCCTGCCGCCCCCGTAACGGGACGAACGGCAAGGGCCGCGCCTGCTCGATGACGAATCCATACCGGCCCTGAAACCATTTGGAGCCGCTCCGGGCAACGCAGCCCACCAGCACGGCCCGACCGACGATGCCGCCCCGCTGGGCCTCGATTTCCCGCTGGGCCGCCGCCGGGTCGGCAATGCCCTTCACCTGGTAATGATTGATGAGTTCCCACAGCGTGCAATCATCCATGGTCTTGCTGGCGTGGATGAGGAACGGCCCCCGAAATTTTGTCCACCAGGGCCGGTTTTCAATATCCTTGTAGCCGTTGGCGATCAACCAGGCCCACGGCTGCCAGATGGAAAGCGCCATCATCACCAATCCTCCACCAAGCCGTCGCCTGAGCGTTTAAAAGTCTCTTCCCGATAGCTGCCCGAATATACGCCGGCGCATTGCGACCATTTGAAATCGGGATACTTGTCCGCGATGCTTTCGAAAAAGATTTCGATTCTCTCCGATATGGCCGGGTCGCCGGACGCATGCCGGCTCATTTCCATAATCAATTTGACGGCCATGCTCAGAAGAGCGGGCACGGAAGCCAGGCAATTGCCACAGTCCGGCGCACCTTCATCCGGATCCACCCGTTCACATTCCCGGCAGGCGGCTTTGGCCGGGTCGTAGGCCTTGGCCTTGTGTTTGTTATGATCCCGGGTGAATTCCTCAACGCTGATCCCCCGAATTTCGGCCCCGGCTTCAAGCATGTGCTCATAAGCGCCGGTGCCGTTCATATACCAGCACAGACGGCCGTCATGGCACATCCGCCGCAGGAAATACATCACCGCGCGGTCGCTGGCCGTCTTGAATTCCTTGACCCCACTGGCCAGATCAATGTCTTTCATCAAGCCACCTCCGGTTCATCGCTGGCGGCGTCGCCACTATCAGCCCGGGCGTTTTTGGCCACGACTTCGCATTCCTCCGGCTCACTACAGGTGAACTGGCCGCATTGGTAACAGTCCACACGCCGGCCGTCGTCGTCGACGGGGCATTTATCCACTTCACCGATGTTGTGCTCGCAGCCGTGGAGGGGGCAGAAAAAACAATCCCGTTCCAGATCATACGGGCCGGGATACTCATCATAACCGGCTTCGGGGTCGTGCTTGCCGAAGCCGCAGCGGCCGCCATCGGCGAAAACGCAGCAGAAGCCGGGGCAATCGCGGCATTCCTCGAAACTCTCGCAGTCGCCGCCCCGGGCCGCCATCAGGCAGACCAGATATTTGCAGCTGTGGCAGTCGTCGTCCGCGTTCCGGGCGAAAGCGAAATCGCGCTGGTAATACGGCAGGTTTTCGGTCTTGTGAATCTCGCCGGTTTCCGGATCCATGCTGATGATCGTGCCGGCGCTGGAATCTTTGAGGCAGATACAGGGGCGCTCTTCGGCCAGGGTGCCGGATTCGATGGTTAAAAGATCCGCCTCGACCTCGCCGGCCAGGGCGGAGATCTTGCGGCGGGTTTCCTTCACCTTGGCGTTGTGGGCCTCCAGCTCGGTGGCCAGGTCGATCCGCTGGCGGTTGCGGGCCACCATGGCCCTTTGGATGTTTTCGTAATCGGCCGGCACCAGCGGCCGCCGGGCTTCAACAGTGCCGGGGAATCGCCGGATTGTGGCGCTCTTGGCCGGCGGGGCGGCCGCCATCGGCGCGGCGGCTTCGGTTTCCTTTTTCTTCTTGCCCATGGTGTTGCTCCACTTGAAATTCGATGATAGGCGCGGGATCCGCGCCGGCCGTCACCGCACTTTGCGGGCGGCCATGAAGTCGTCGAGGTCCTGCCGGTCATAGCGCACCACCTTTTGCCCGATCTTGCAGTAGGGGATGCCGTGGCGGCCCAGGTAGCGGTCGTTTTCCAGAAACTTGATGGTGCAGCCCAGATACGCGGCCGCGTCGGCGGGGGTGAGCCAGCGGATTCCCGCTGATTCGGCTCGGTCGCTCATGTGGCCCTCCTTCAGTCGCAGCGGCGGCAGCCGGAACGGGTGTGGCGCGGCTCCGGCTCCCGGGTTTGGTAACCGGGCTGGCGTTTATGTTTGATGAACCAGACCCGCACGGTGATCAGCCGCTCGGCGGCCTTGCCTTCGGCGGTCCAGAGCCGGTCCCAGGTGTTGGTGGCCCCGGAGAGGGCCCGGGCCAGCTCGGCCGAGGCCTGGCGGCGGCCGTCGATGATTTCACTCAGGAAATGGAAATCCATCTGCAGGGATTTGGCGAAGGCCAGATAGGCCTCGCGGTCGTCTTCATACATTTTCCACCTCTTCTTCCGCGACCAGGGCGGCGATCAGGGCCGTGCTGCGGTTCTGAACCAGGCAGGCCAGGTTCAACAGGTCTTTTTTCTCTTCGCGGCTCAGGCCCCGGCCGCCGGGGCTGTCGAGGCTGCGGGCCTCCACATAGCGGCTGGAGAGCTCGCCGAAGCGCCGCATGAATTCGCTCATCTCCTGATCGGCCGGGGCGGTGCTCTCCGCGTCCGGCCGCCGCACCACCAGGCACTCGGCCAGGTCGGCCAGAAACTCCACCAGCCGCAGATAGTTGCGACGGAAATCGACCTCGCAGTCGGCCGCCCCGGCCGGCCGAGGCAGGTGGTGGAGATGGGCCAGGATGACCGGCAGCTCCTCCAGCCGAAAGACCAGGTCGTGCCTCAGCTTGCGGCTGACGGAATTGACGCTCTGGGCCAGGGCCCCGGCCAGGCCTTTCTGGGTGACGTGGGGATCCTTGGCGATGACGTCCACCAAAAGGTCGTAATAGCTGTCGAATTCACGGGGCTCGCCCTGGTGCTTGGTTGAATAATCCATCTCGGCGTAATCTTTCGCGGCCGACGCCGCTTTGGTACGGTAAATGGGGGATCAGAACCATTTTGTTGAGGCCGACAAAATGGCCCGAAAGCCGACCGGGGCCCCGCCGCCGAGGGGAAAACGCGCGATGGAGACAGACGGCGGCGCCCCGGCCGACCTCAGGGCTCGGCCCGCTTGGGCTTGGGCCCGGGCCGGACGTAACGGGCCTCGGGCAGCAGGTCTTCGGGAAGGCCGGTGGTCCGCAGCCGCTCGACCAGTTCCGGCCGGGCGTGGCTTTTGCCGATCGCCCCGAAGGCGCAGCCCCGCGACATATTCAGCAGTTGGGACAGCCGTTCGAAGGTCCAGCCGTTTTGCCGAAGCCAAACCTTGCGCTTGCGCACCTTTTCTTGTTCTGATAATATAGAAGACATGTCATAACCTATTTAATATCGACGGCTTTTAGCCCTTAGATTCCCAACGGAAGGCGGTGGGAGTGGAAGAGAAAAAACGGAAAGTTTCTTACCCTGATGCGTTTGAAATTCTGGGGTCTTATGATCCTCGTTTCGTCGGCCTGACGTTCATTACCGATGGGGTTGACGAGGGTCTCTGTTTCGATATCCCGGTCGACCATCTGGTGCTGTTGGTGTCCTCATTGCTGGCCACTGCTCAGGGCGGGCTTGACAAGGTATCCCCCGAAGAGCGTTTACACATGGCCGAAAAAAACCGGAACAAGCAATCGGTGAAGATCCCACAAGCCAGAAAGATCGTGATCAGCGATAACCGCCAATCACTCTCGGTGGACCTGGGTTACGGAACCATCGATTTCACCATTGCGCCGGGGGCTGAAATCGTAATCAGGCCGCATGAATCAGTGCAGTGAGCCCGACTCGCGCTTGATATCCAAAGCCCGTCCGCAGGTCTTACAGTACCCGGGCAAAGGCTTTCGGGTCCGGAGCGAGCGAGGGCGCGACGGGTCGGGGCGAAGATTGATCCAGTGTCCGTACCGCCATTTTTCATAGAGCTCGGTTTCATCAGCGGTTTTTTTTCTCGTCCATACTGTTTTTAAAACCAGGGCGATGCCCAGGAGCAGGGTCGAACCCCAACCGGCTATCACCGGCCAACTTAGTGCGGCCATATCTTTTAACCCTTAGATGCCCAAAGCGGGCAATCGACATCCGCGACCTGCTCAAAGGAGGTTTGGCCGTCCAACCCGTTGGCTACCAAAATTAACATGGGCGCCGGCGGGAGAGGCGGGCAGCCAAACCAGCGGGTGACACGGATTACCCGGGGCATCGGGGCAATGGGCCCTTTCGCCTCATAGATCAGGCGCTTGCCCCTCATGGTCATTAGTTCCGGCCGGGGTGGTTTTGATTCAGGCATAAGCGCCCCCTTCGCGGGCTATCGTTCAAACCAGAGCGGTGAACACCGGGAAGCGGGGGACGCCCCGGCCGCTGGTGAGTTCTTGAAAGCGAATGCGCACTTTACGGCCGGGCAGTTTTGATTTTTCGGCCCACATCTCTTCCCGCTGGGGGATAGTGAAGCCGGTGCCGACCGAGAACTGGGCGCCGTCATCGCCCCGGGCCAACAGAGCACCCAGGCGGCCCTTGGGGCGGCCTGATTGATCCTGTTCCTCCACCGCGCCGATGACCTCATATTCATCTTCGCGGCCGGGCTTGAATTTCATGAGGGTGCTGACGCGCTTGCGCTCATAGAGCGCGTCTGAACGGCGCAGAATGACGCCCTCGTAACCTTCGGCCAGCCAATCGCCGGCCACGGCCGAAATCTCGGCCATGTTCCGAGCCTCGCGCCAGGGCACCAGGGCCAGCCCTTCGGGCAGGTCGCGGGCGACGTGGGCCAGCCTTTGCAGGCGGCCTTCCTGGGCATGACCGGAGACGACGTCGAAGACGTGAAAGCCGATTTTGTGGTGCTCGGGATGAATGTTTTTAGAACGGCCGACAATGGACTGCACGACCTGAAAATCGAGGCCATGGGTATACAGTTCGCCGTCAATTTCGCCCAGGGCGGCCAGGGGCGAGGCGGCCAGGGCCTCCACCAAGTGGGGCACCATGTCGTTGACCACCCGGCCATGGCTGGTCAAAAGGGTCAGGCCTTCCGGCCCGAAAACGGCCCGGCAGCGTTCGCCATCAAGTTTGGGTTGAACAATATAGGGACGGGGCCATTTGGCCAATTTGGCTTCATCAAGAGGGCTGGCCAGCATGATTCCGGTTCTCTTGCTCATCGTGGGCCTCCTGGTGTGATCGTGTGGGGATATCGCCGCCCTGGTGGCGTCGTTCAGTTAATAGTGAATCTAAAATATCGAATTCGAGGATCAATGTCAAGCGACAAAATTTCAAAAACGACATTTTTTAGTGAAACACTTGATATCGCTTTAAATCGCTTCAACCTAAAACAAAAAGATATTGCTGAAAAAACAGGAATTCCCAGAGGGCGCATCAGCGAATACGCCACAGGGAAGACCGATCCAGGTATCGAAAATGTGATCAAAATAGCGTCCGCTTTCGGTCTGAAGCTCTCAGAGTTTTTTGCATTAAGAGATAGTAATAACTCAATGCCGGGTACAACGACGCCCCCGCCTATCCAGGTGAATGAAGAAGTGGTCGCCCTGCGGGCCGAAGTGGCTCGGTTGAAAGACGAACTCCTGGATACCCACCGACGGAAGGACCAGTTGCAGGACCAGGTGAATGAACTGCGGGGGCCTCAGTCCGTTGCGCCCCAACCTGGGAGCGGTGCCAGTGGTGCGCCTATTGGCCGGAAAACATAAATTGAAGGGCGCCATAGCTTGACGGTAAAGTATTAGCTGAAAAATAATATAGCAGAGGGGCTTTCTATGAGCGATGAAGGCTGGCGGGATGAAGAGCAGCTAAACGACTTCAAATGGCTGATGTTGAACAATTTCGGACTGAAATGGCCAAGCCGCTTTCGAGAAATTGAGAAGAGGTTTGGGGGCCCACCGGAATGCCTTTTCAATTTCAGTATGTTCTCCTCCAGGTGTTCGCGCGGACCGACCCTGGTGGCCTGCCCACCAAGCGATCATTATTACCCCAGGTTCCAGAAATTACTTCAATGGGGCATCATCACCAAAGCCGCCGACTCTACTTCAACCGTAGAAGAGGAATTGAGCGGCTTGAAAAAGGATCGCCTCCTCGAAATATGCAATGACCTAGGCATCAAGGCTTCCGCTCAATCTACCAAGGCCAAACTGATAGAACTATTGAAGAACCACGGTGAGATATCTCGGTATATCCAGACCAGAACATTTAGCGACATGTATAACTTCACACCCCTGCCGGGGCAGGTGACGGAAAGGGGTAAATATGAAGGCCCTGATGAATTCGCGACAAACAGCTTATCGGGATCGGATCAATACACGCTGAATGTAAAAAACTGGACCTGCACCTGCCCTGATTGGGAAAAGCGACACGCCAACCACGAGCCAGGCAGCCCAGGGAGATTATGCAAGCACCTCTTGGCAACGATTGCCGATTATCCGGAATTGCTGCCAAACGACATGTTGGCTTTTGGCATCATCATGACCGATCGCTTCCAACATGAAAGAGGTATGCCCGGCAATGATGCCGTTTACGGCACATATGACGGCATGGCCTACATAATTCAGCGTGGTGATGATGGTTGGGTAAATTTTTTTATCAACGATAAAAGATTCGGATACCACCCCGGCAAAAAGAGATGGGCGAATGGGAAAAGCCCTGATGGGGCTTCGGCACTATTAGCCAAAGCGAGACATTGCGGATTTTACCAGGCAAATGGCCCCTCAAAAGCGAAAGAAAAAGATATCGGCTCTGTACTACTTGGGCATATCGTTCACCTCCTGATTCTGATCTTCGCAATTTTTGCAGGAGTGATGCTGCTTTGTGTGGTGCTCGGGTAGATATGACCACCACCTTGGATTACCTGGTGGTCGGGCTTTTAGGCTCCCGCGACTGGAAGCTATCCAGCCACGGCACCAAGATCATGCAGGCGGTGGAGCATAAAGCGAAGGGGCGGCCTATCAGGATCATCAGCGAGGAGGCGTGGCTGAAGGCACTGCAAGCGAGTTGAGGAAGAAGTGGATTCCGCAGATGGAATACGGCAAGGCGGGCAGTGGTTATCTTTTTTTCCAACCCAGTCATTTCAACCAGACTTGGGAAAGCAGACGGCACAGACGCAAACTTTTAGCGACAATAAAAAACTAAGGGGCTCTTACCCCGCCCAACAGAGGGAATAGATGTCAAGATATTTTCGACGCGATATACGCTACATATCAGCATGCATACTAATTGCCGCGTCAATCGGTTTCAACACATATACCTACCTTCAGTATATGTCTCATTTATCAACAACAGGAAATCTGATCATATCAATCATCATCGGTCTTCTGAATATATATTGCCCATTTTGGTCAAGCCTCTGCATATTTGCTGGTTTTTTTATTTCTTTTGACGCCACTGTTAATTATTTAACGGAATATTCAACCATCGATTATTTGACTCTTGGTTGTTTAGCCACCGGGTACGCCCTGATCTGCCGATCCGGCAAGGAGTTACTTGCAGAAATTATACAGTCATATACCCATATATTGATTTTCATCTGGCTTGGTTCCATTTTAATCGGTGCCTTTCATACATTTATTAGCATCCCCTTGTGGTTTATCATGTATCTTCTGGTGAATATGCCCATGTCGCCCGACATACTCAAGATACTAGTCACCTGTCTGGTCTTGTTTTGCACACTTCCGCCCCTCATATGCTTTGCCTATGAAAAGACAGGGAAATATGCCTATTCTGGCGGTGTTTCCATCCTTCCAGCTTTTTTAAGAAAAATTTCTTTTTATAAACCATAAGTTTGAGTCTGAGATGAGTTCATGTCTGATCATCCAAAACTCATACAGGATGCCTCGGCTTGGAAGGCAGAAGCCAAATCAGAATACGAGAAGCCCCCGAGGAACGAGGTAAAACAGATGTCGCACTCAAAGATCCCGCCCAAACCAAGCAAGCAACCGCCCGCGCCGACCCCGACGCCGGGATGCAAGCCGCCGCCGGGCGGGATGAAGGCTCAATCGCCTCCAGCCGTAAAAAGAAAGACCGCTATCTCTTCACCCGGCCCGGCGAGCGGTTCCTTTTTCTGGCCGGCGTTTGGAACGCCTTCCACGAGCCCTTGAGCGGCCGCATCCCCGAGCGCTTCACCATCCTGACCACCGGGGCCAACCCCTCCATGGCCCGCTATCACGACCGCATGCCGGTCATCCTCACCGAGGCCGAGGTCGACGACTGGCTGGCCGGGCCGGATTTCGCCCGATACCTCGACCGCGACCAGGCCGAGGTGCGGGCCGAGAAGTTGCCCGGCTGATAAGCCCATCGGCCGGATCCCGGCCCCTTGCCAAGCCCATCGCTTTCATACTACAATCAACTTACCGGCCGCGTCGCGGCCGAATTCATCTGGAGCCGCCGCCATGGGCCGCACGCTATACCCCGAAATCATCCCCGCCGCCGAAGTGACCGAGGGCCGCCCCGGCGTTCCCCTCTTGTGCCCGGTGCCGGCCGGCTGGCCGTCGCCCTCCGAGGACTATATCGAGGATCAGCTGGACCTGCACCACCTGATGGTGCGCAACCAGGCGGCGACGTTTTTTCTGCGGGCCATGGGCGATTCGATGACCGGCGCCGGCATCCACGACGGCGACCTGTTGGTGGTGGATCGGTCCAAAACCCCGCAGTCGGGCAAGGTGGTCATCGCCGCCATTGAGGGCGAACTGACCATCAAACAGTTCGTCAAACGCGGGCGACAGGTATTTCTGGTGCCGGCCAACCCCGCCTATCCGGAAATCGAAATCACCGGCCGCGAAGACGCCAGCATTTGGGGGGTGGTGACCTATGTCGTTCACGCTCTTTAGGCCGGGCCGAGGGGCCGGCGGCCGTGACGCGCCCGAGCCCGCCCCGGCGGCGCCCCGCCCGAAACCCCTGATGTGGGCCCTGGTGGATTGCCAGAGCTTTTACTGCAGCTGCGAGCGGCTCTTTCGGCCCGATCTCGAGGGCCGGCCGGTGGTGGTGCTGAGCAATAACGACGGCTGCCTCATCGCCCTGACCCCGGAGGCCAAGGCCCTGGGCTTTAAACTCGGCGACGTGCACTTCGAGGTGGAGCGTCACCTCAAGCGGCACAAGGTCACGGTTTTCAGCTCGAATTACACGCTGTACGGCGACATCTCCCAACGGGTCATGCGGACCATGGAGACCGTGGTGCCGGAGATCGACCAGTATTCGATCGACGAGGCCTTCGTGCCCTTCGACCGGGTGCTGGCCGGCCAGGCCGAGGATGTGGGCTGGGCGCTCCACGACCGGGTGCGCCGCTGGGTCGGGGTGCCGGTGCGGGTGGGGATCGGGCCGACGCGGACCCTGGCCAAGCTGGCCAACCACCGGGCAAAGAAGCTGTCGCGGGTGTTGAAATTCGAATTGGGCTCGCCGGAATTGGAAAGCACCCTGGCAGAGACGCCCACCGTCGATGTGTGGGGCATCGGCCGGCGGATGTCGGACCGCCTCGAGCGGCTGGGCATCACCAACGCCCGCCAACTGCGGGACATGGAGCTGGGCCGGGCCAAAAAATATCTCACCGTGATCGGCCAGCGCACGGTGCTGGAGCTGCGCGGGGTGCAGTGCATTCTGGAAGAGCCGCCGGCGCCCCGGCAGACCCTGGTTTCCAGCCGGTCATTCGGGCACCGCACCACCCGCAAGGAGGACCTGGCCCAGGCCCTGGCCATGCACTGCGCCATCGCCGGCCAGCGGCTGCGGACGGAGGGGCTGGAGGCCTCATCCATGCAGGTGTGGGTGCTGACCAGCCGGCATTCCGAAGACGAGCCTTACGTGAGCCTGAGCGCCCACGTGCACCTGCCGCTGCCGACCAACATCACCGGCGAGCTCATCGCCGCTTCGGCCGAGGCCCTGGACCGCTGCTACCAGCCGGGCCACGGGTTCATGAAAGGCGGCATCATGCTCTACAACCTGGCCGAGGCCGCCCGCCGCCAGATGACCCTGATGGAGGCCGCCGTCGGCCCCGCTCAGCAAAAAGCCCGCGACCTGATGCGGGCTCTGGACACGGTCAACGACCGGTATGGGCGGGACGCGCTGCGCTACGCGGCCCAGGGCCCCGCCGAGGCCGACTGGCACATGCGGCGGGAGAAAATGAGCGGCCTTTTCACCACCAGGTGGGCCGATCTGGCCAAAGCCCGAACGTAACAGACCAAAAAAGCCGCCCAAGGTCGGGGCGGCTTTTTTGCTCCCGTTGCGGGGCGCGAGGATTTCCGGCGGGATTTTCAGGCGGGCGCGTTTTCGGGATAAGCCCCGGCGGTGCGGCCGGGGCGTGGTCGATGTGTCGGATTCGCTACTTCATGGGCGCCTCCTGTTCCAGCCCGGCCCATTGGCGCAGGGCTTTTTTATCGGCGTTGGCCAGGCGCAGCGCTTCGCGCAGGTCCACGGCCCAGGCGAGGAGGTCCCCGTTGGTGCGGCCCCGGAGCCGGGGCTCGGGGACCTCCTGGAGGTAGACCGTGGGCGGGAGCATGGCCCGGGCCGGGGGGCACGGTTTAGCGCAGGCAGTCAAGCACACCGTCAGGGCACAGGCTGTCAGCCCAAGCCCGAGATTCCGGATCATTCGCATACACTTTCTCCAGCCTGTCTTTAAGGGCCTCATTTTCGGCGGCCAGGCGCCGGCGCTCGGTTTCGCGCCAGGCCAGGGCCCGGGCGTTGGCCGCGACCTCGGCGGCCAGGCCGGCATTCTCCCGGGCCAGGGTTTCCGCCTGGCGGGTCAGGAGGTCCCGCTCGGCCCGCAGGTGGCCGACATACAGCCAGGCCGCGCCGATCAGGACGGCGGCCAGAAGCCCGGCCCAGATTTTCCAATCAAGCATCATCGTCACGCCTCCCGTCATCGCGGTGGAGGGCCTCCACCTCCGCCCCGTCTCGGCCCAGGCGCAGCCGGAAGCGGCCCCGGGCGCTCAAGCGGTTGATCAGGCCCACCACCAGCATGATGCCCAAAACGGCGGTGTGGGTTTCGGCCAGGTCCCGCCCGGTGACCAGATCCCGGGCCAGCCAGGCCAGGGCCAAAAGGCAGGCCAGAAGCAGCACCAGCTTGGCCCCGCTCAGCTGCCCCTCGTCATTCCGCAGGGGGCCGGTCACGCCAGGCCTTCCGCGGCCGCCCAGGCTTTGGCCTCGAAGCAGGGGCAGTCTTTTTTCACGCCCGGGAAATCGCGGTGGCCCTGGATTTTGGCTTTGGGAAACTGCCGCTTGAGTTTGCCGACCAGGGCTTTCAGGGCCTCCATCTGGGCCGGGACGAAGTTGTTTTCGGCCTGGCCGGCCGCGCCGATGCCGCCCACCAGGCAGATGCCCACCGAGCTGGAGTTATAGCCGCTGACGTGGGCCCCGACCTCGGCCAGCGGCCGGCCGGGCTCCACCTGGCCGTTGCGGCGGACGACATAGTGATAGCCGATGTCGCGCCAGCCGTTGCCTTTGACGTGCCAATCGCGGATCTCGGCCGCCCCGACGTCGGCCGAGGCCTTGGTGGCCGAACAGTGAATGACGATGTAATCGATTCTTCTCATGCTTTACCTCACGATGACGTTGACGATGACGGCCGTCAGAACGGCGATGACCAGGTTGGAGACGACGGCGATTTTGGCCATCGACACCTTCAGGTCGGTGATGTCGGCCTTCAGGGCGGCCTGGACTTCACGGATGAGCTTATAGGCGTTGTCGATATCGACTTCGCCGCGTTTGGCCATTTCTTCGAGATGGGGCAGCTTGGCCTCCAAAAGGGTTTCGACCCGGGCGATGAAGACTTCCAGGCGGTTTCGCAGGTCCTCGCTCATCAGTCCCACCCCATGAACGGATTGATGGACATGACATGCTGGCAGGGCCGCCCCGCCGCCGGGCTTTGCCACAGCTTCCAGCCCAGGTTGACCCGCAGGCAGAACTTCGGCGACCAGGCCCGCACGAAATAGAACTGGAAGGCGGCCCGGACGCCGGGGTTGATAGCGGCCCGCAGCACCAGGCCGTTCCAGAGCGGCCGGTTGCCGACCCGCTCCTCGCCCCGGACCAGATAGCTGAAGCCCTCCGCGGGCGTGAAGCCCAGCACCGACCGCTCGAAGCCGTGCATGGAATTGCGCCACAGCCAGCGGAAGCGGTTGACCCATCGGCGCCAGCTCCGGTCGACCTTCGGCGAATCACGAAACCAGCGGTGCTCGTTTTTCCACCCGGCATCGCCATCGAGGGAATTGTCGGGCGTCTGGAACCAGCTCAACCACCGGGGCAGCCAGCCGGCTTCGTCGGCGAAGAGCGTTACCACCGGGGCCAGCGGGTAGTTCAAGAGCGAAGCCGCCAGGCTCACCGGGACCAGGGCCAGCCAACGGGACGCGGATTTCAAAATCCCGGCCCTCATGCGGAGGTCCCCACATACACGCAGGGCAGAATGCCAAAAGCCTTGGGCCGGTTGACGCTGGCTGTTGGCACCGCCCGTGAGGCATCGAACAGGAGGGGACACCATTGATTGTCGGAAGAGTTGCTCCAACTCAGATTATCAACGGTTTCACGAACTGTGGCCCCATAGGCGAAAGCGCCGGTGGGCGTTCGGGGCGTGCCGCGCCGCAGGTCCATGTCCTGCCCGAAATAATGCTGCCCCGTTATGTT
The DNA here is from genome assembly GCA_031553735.1 of Candidatus Adiutrix sp. Classification (GTDB taxonomy): domain Bacteria; phylum Desulfobacterota; class Desulfarculia; order Adiutricales; family Adiutricaceae; genus Adiutrix. The sequence continues at coordinate 33,314 of JAVBLB010000109.1, read as the reverse complement.
GCGGATGGCGTCGCCATGCACCCCGCCGACCTCCAGGCCGTCGAAGCCGGCGTCTTCGATATACATGCCCCGGGTATCGGGGAGGCGGATGGTTCGGGCCGAAAGGTCGATAACGAAAAAGGGTGCGCCGCCCACGCCGCCAAAGGGGCTGGCCTGGCGCAGGGCGTTCCATTCCGCCTGGGTCTTGCATTTCCAGGCGTTGGCCGGTTTCTGCAGGGCTTCCCACAATTGCGGGTAACTCAAATCAGCGGCCACCAGCAATTCGCCGTAACGCCTGGCCCAGCCCTCGGGAGGCGTTTTTTCGAAAAAACCGCGAAACTCGGTCAGGTAACCGGAAGGCGACTGCCCGCCGGTTCCGCCGGTGCCGCCGCCGGTGCCGCCGCCGCTGATGCCGAACAGCACCTTGAGGGCCTGGAGCAGCTGGGTGTCGTCGGTGCGGTCCAGGGTGATTTCGGCCGCTTCGATGACATTGCAGATTTCCTCCTGAAGCCGGTTGAGCCAGGCGGCGGTCACCCGGGTGGCCTTGACGCCCCGGGCCGGGTCGCCGCCGGAAAAGAAGCCGGGGCTGCTGGCCGGCGGCGAGGGATCCGGTTTGGTGGATACGGCGTAGGGGCCGTCAATTCTCTGCATCGGGGGCCTCCTTCGTCAGCAGTGTGAGTTCGGCCCGCCGCCGGCGCAGGGGCTCGGCCAGGGCCTCGTGCCGCTTATATTCCGCTCGGGCGAATTCATCGCCCTGGGCCAGATTGGCCAGAACACGGGGAGTCAGGTATTCGGCGTCCAACCGAGCCAGATCGTCATCGACGGCCGCCAGTTCGGCCGCGAGCGAAGCGCCCGGCGCTGGTTCCGGGGCCGGGTGGGCCGCCGCCCATTCCTCCGGGGTAGAATATCCGGCGGGTTTCTTGGCCCAGACTTCGGGGTTGCCTTCGGGTGAATAGAAAGTGGGCATGCGATTCTCCTTTATGCCGCCGCGTCGTAATATTCGAAGATGACCACGCCGGGGCCGCCGGTTCCGCCGTTGCCAGCGCTGGCTCCCCCGGCGGTGGCCCCCGGGCCGGCCTGGCCGCCTTTGCCCGCGGAATACCCGCCGCCGCCACCGCCGCCATTGCCAAAGCCGTGATCATTTCTGGCGCCGGCCCCGCCGGGGCCACCCTTCGACGAGGTGTTATAACTGCTGCCGTTGCTGGCCCCGGGCCCGCCGCTGCCGGCGTTGCCGATCTGGCCGCCGCCGCCGCCGTAAGGCCCTGAACCATCGGCTCCTTCCTGCCCGGAGGCTGTCGCCGCCGTGGCCCCGACCCCGCCGGCCCCGATGGTGGCGGCGTATGTCTGTCCGGCGATCAAATACATGTAGACCGTCACGACCTGCCCGCATTCCCCGCCGCCGGCCCCGGCGAAAGAGCCGCCCCCGCCCCCGCCGGAGCCGCCGACCGCCGACTGCCCGTTGAAGGTAGTCGTGCCGCCCTGAGCCCCGCCGGTACCGCCGATGTTGTTGCCGCCGCCTTTGCCGCCGCCGCCGCCGCCGCCGATTATGGTGACTTTGTACCAGCCCGTGACCGGGGCTTTCCAGGTCGAAGTCGAGGTGGTGACCACGGTGCGGGCATTGAAGCCACCCGCATCGATCACGCCCAAAGCGGCCCGGGCCTCGGCGGCGGTGGCCGCCCCGGTGCCGCCCTGGGTGATGGAGAGGATGCCGGCGATCTGGTTCGCCAGGTGAGTGTGGGTCTCGGGCGGAAAGGCCGTGGGCTTGCCGCTGATGCTGCCCCAATCGGTGGTGCCGGAGATGCCCAGGGCCGCCCGGGCTTCCGCCGCCGTGGCGGCTCCGGTGCCGCCCTGGCTGACGGGCAGGATGCCGGTGAACTGCCCGGCCGGGTGGGTGTGGGCGGAAGGGGGATAGGCCGAGGGTTTGCCGGTGACGCTGGACCAGCCGATGCTGGCGGCATAGAGCTCGTAGCCGGCTTCACTGTCCAGGTTGGCGTCGTCTTTCACGAAATACAGCTTATCGGTGGCTTCGACCTTGACGTGGTCGCCGAGCTGCACTTCCTCGATGGTCAGGGCGAAGCGGGCCGCGTCGTCGGCCACGGTGACCAGTTCGCTGATGGCCACCTTCGGCAGCCGGTCGACGTCGATAACGCCGCCGGTTATCTGAGAGCCATCAAGGTGGCTGAACAGGGCATCCACCTGGGCGGCGGTGTAGGCCCCCACCTGGCCGGCGGTGGTGCCGTGGGGATTGCCCTCACGCCCGACATGCTGAACGATGATCTCTCTGGCTTCGCCAGCCCCATCGATGGCTACCTGGCTGGCCGTGATCGCCGACTGGATTTCGGGTGAAGCGCTGACCAGCAACATAATGGCCTGGGCCAACTGATCGCGCTTGGCTTTATCCAGGGTCAGCCCGGCTTTTTCGACCACCCCGGCCAGTTCCTCCTGCACGGCGTTGCACCAGGCGGCGTCCAGTTTGGTGCCGGGGGTTTCGCTTTCCTCATCCCCGTTCTGAAAATAGCCGGGGGCGGCCACGGCCTCGCCGGGCTCGGGCGGCTCGGGCACGGCGTATCTGCTGTCGATGCGGTGCATCAATCAACCTCCACGTATTTGTAGGTGAAAATCAGGTGGGTGTGGGCCGGCTTGATTTTATTGAGCCGGCACTCCAGATCCGGATCGTGGCACTCGCGCAGGTAATCATCGGCCAGGGATTCATCGGCCGAGAACCAGACGCACTGCTGGCCCTCCATATACCACTGGCCCAGATAATCGCCGGCGCCGTCGACGCCCACCGTGAAGCGGCGGTAGACCCGGTTGACCACCGACACTTCCCAGACGAACAGCCAGCCGTTATACCAATCCTGCCAAACATTCCCCTCGGCATCGATCATGGTGCCGGCGGGGGCTTCCCAAACCTGGTCTTCGGCCCCGCTGACGTCGGCCTCGAACGGCGGCCACTCATCGTTGATTTCAATGGTGTAGCCGTAGATGGCCATGAAATCGACGTAATATTGAATCGACTGGCCCACCGGGTGGTTGAGCTTGGCGATGACGTCGGCCCGCCGGATCTCGATGGTGCCGCCGAGCCGCCCGCACTCGTCGGGGAGCCCCAGCACCCGCTCCCAATCCTCCAGGGCCTCGAAGGTGGTCAGGGGGTTGGCCTCGTCGATGAGGCGGAAGGCCTCGCCCTCGACCCGGGCCAGGGTCTCGCCGGCGGCCAGCCAGAGTTTCCCCAGATTGCCGCCCCGCCGGCGGCTCCAGGCCAGGCCCGGGGGCTGCAGGCGGGTCAGGGAATCCTGATATTCCTGGGGCGTATGGCGTTTCATCACTCATCCACGAAGGTGAGCCCGCCGAGGCGGGGGAGCTGGTGGGCCCCGGGATAGATGTTGCCCTCGGGGGCGGTCAGGTAGTGGTCATATTCCCCGGCGGCCAGGCTCAGGGCCTCGCGCAGGTGGGAGATGGGGATCATTTGGCCGGGCTTGGCCTCCCGGGCGAAGACGTCGCCCAGTTCCAGCCGCACGTTTTCGCGCACCTGGGGCGTATCGGGCACCACCCGCACCACGATATCCACCGGCAAAAGTTCGGGGCAAAAGACGATGAGCCCGGGCCCGGCGGTGACCGGGGCCAGGGGGCGGATGTGGTCGTAAGCCCGCTGAACCACCTCGGCCGACAGTTCCGGGGAATCGACATCGCCCCACACGGCCACCCCCACCGTGCCCAAGCCGGTATATTCGGGGAAGCACCGGGCATTTTCCACCCCCGGCACCGCCAGGGCCCACTGCTCGTAATCGGTTTTGCTGCCGCCGTGGGGCGGCTCGCGCAGGCGCTTGAGTAAGCGGGCCCGCAGGGAATCGTCACTCTCCAGATCCGCCCCGCCGGAAAGGCCCCCCGCCCCGATGGTGAGCGTGCCGGCCAGCCCGGCCACCGGGCTGACCAGGGTGAGGCGCGTGCCGGCGGCCAGGTTCCCGGCCGCGCCGGGGGTGACGGCCTCGATGGCCATTTCCGCCGTCACCTCGCCTTCGCCGGCCGGGAGCGTTCCCCCGGCCAGGGCGAAGGCCTGGCCGCCGTCTTCAAGCTGGGCCAGGGCGTTTTCGGGCACCACCGTGCCGGCCAGGCCCCGCACCACGGCCGGGCCCAGGGCCGCGGCGGCCGGCTTGCGGCTGAAGCCCCAGACGGCCGACCAGCGTTCCATGAACTCGGCTTCCGAGGTATCGGGGAAACACTGCCGGAAGGCCCAGGCCAGGAAGTAATACATCTCCCGGGCGCTGCCGCCCCACACGGTGGCCAGCACCGAGAGCACCGATTCCGGGGTCAGGGGCCGGCCATCCAACAGGCGGTTGGAAAGATCCTGCTGGATCTGCTCGACCAGTTTTTTCAGCGTGGGTTCGGACCAGGGCATCGCTTACACCTTCGCGCCTAACAGTTCAATGCGGGTGGGGCCGGAATAGTCGAGAAAGGCCGTCCAGCGCTGGCTGCGCTCGGCCGGGCCGGGAAGCGAGGCCTCGATTTCGAGACGCAGCCGGCCGGGGCGGTCATCGAAGGCCTCGGCCCGATAGGCCCCGCCCAGGGCCGGGAGCCAGGCCAGGCACTCTTTGGCGTAATCTTCAGCCCGGCGCACGGTTTCCGGCAGTTCCTTTTCCCGGAACAGAAGCCAGAGGCGAGAGCCGACGGGCCGGGCCCGGCCGTTTTCCCGGGTCAGGTCGCCCCACCAGCCGCGCCGGTCGGAAACCTGGCCGGGCAGGTATTCCGGGAGCGGGTCATCGGCCCGGGCCACCCGGTCGGTGAAGAGGCTGACGGTGACGGCCGTTTGCAGGCCCTCATCGCCCAAGAGGTCATCATCTTTTATGGCCAGGTCGAAATCGCCGTGCTCGGTGAAAATGAGGGCCAGATCGATCACGCGCCACCGCCTACCGGCGGCCCGGTGGCGCCGCCCTGGCAGCCGGGGTGCACGTGGTCGCGCAGGCTGACCCCGCCGGCCACCACGTCGCCGCCGGCGGTGATATCGCCGCCCACGGTGATGTTGCCGGTGACCACCAGATTGCCGATGATCCGCACGTCGCCTTTGATGACGGTGTTGCCCGGGCCGCCGCCCTGGCCGGTGACGCTGAGGTCGCCGGTGAGGCCGATTTCAGGCGCGGCCACATCGACCTTTTCGCCGCCGTTGATCTTGGCCGTTTCGGCGGCGTTGGCCTCGAATTCTTTGGTGTTGGTGACGGCCTTGTCTTCGGCGTTGGTGGTGGCCTCTTTCGTTTGGGTCTCCAGCTTGTTGCCGTCTTTAAGGTAGACATAGTCGCCGTTCCGGTGATAGAAACCGACTTCGCCCTCTTCCATGTCTTTCTTGCGCACGGCCCGGTCGCTGCAGGCCAGAATTATCAAATGGCCCCGGTCGCCGCCGACGGGAAAGGCGACGGCTTCCGAGCCCCGGGGCGGCCGGCTGGTGAAGCCGTAAGGCTGGAAGTATTCCACGTCCTCGAAGACCTCGCCGGAAAGGCCCTTGACCTGGTGGGTCTGCATCTTTTTTTCATCATCCGTCCTGATCAGCACCACCCGGGTGGGGGCGGCGTTGCGGATGAGGTCGCCGTAGTGTTTCTTATCGCGGCTGTCCATCAGAGCGCTCCCGTCATGCCATCGTGAATTTTCCAGGCGTTGGCCGATGATTCCTGCTGCAGCTCGCCCCCGCCCTTGCCCGTTCCGCCGGCTCCGCCTCCGCCGGAACTTCCGCCGGAGGCGGAGCGGCCGCCGCCGGATTTGGCCGGCGGGTCTTTATCGAAGGCCTTGGGGTCCTTCAAATCCAGGCTGGTGGTGGTGCCGCCATCCATGCTCAGGGAAAAAGTGACCTTGGCGATCATCAGGTCCCGGCTCAGGTGCAGAAACGGCAGGTCGCAAAAGACCAGGAGCCCGGCTTCCCACAACTGGCCGCCGTTCTGCCGCCAGCCCTGCACGGTCACGCTGGCGGTGACGCCCCGGGCGGCCCGGGTGGAGGCCTCCCACTTGGCGCGCTGCTCGGCATCCTCAGCCGTCACCTGGGTTTCGGGCCGCACGATGAGGGGGCGGTAGCGGTCGATGCCGCCGTCTTGCCCCTCGCCTTTGACGGCGCAGCAGCACTCGCCGTATTCGTCATCGGTGCCGCGTTTCTGGCCTTTGCAGGTGTAGTCGGAATAGCGGTCGCTGACGTCATAGGTCACGCTGCCTTCCTTCACATTTTCGCCCTGGCGCAGGGCGGTGGAGCTGCGCCTCTGCCCAGGGCGGCCGAGGCTCAAGCCACCCCGCCCGTCCGGGGTGGGCAGGAGCCCCCGCATTCGGGCGGCCCGATCCACGGCCATGAAAGCGGTTTCGCCTTCTTCGAGCTTGAAGACCTCAATGGGTTCGCCGGCTTCGGCCTCCATCTTGACGCTGACCCCGAAGGGGCCGGCCAGGGTTTGAGCCAGTTGGTCCACGGTCTGGTTTTTGAAAAAGCCGGGCTCGTGCACGGCCGAGCAATCCACCAGGTCGGCGGTCTTGTCGCGGCCGCTGACGGTGAGGCCGTGATCGCTCGGGGAGAAATTGATGGTCAGGTTGTCGATATAGCCGCTGATGAGCGAGCCGCCCCCAGTCAACACTTCGCAGGCCATGCCGGCGGCGATGGCCGGGGCCATCTGGTCGATGCGCCATTTGTCGGCCAGGCCCAGGGAAAAACTGCCAGCCGCGGCATCCACCTGGCGGGTGACTTCCACCGACTTCCAGCCCTCCCAATTGACCCCGCCGATGCGGAGGATGACGTTTTCAGACTGCCCGTTCACGCAGCACCTCCAGCGGGCGGGGCCCGCCGCCACCGCCGACGCGGCTGGTCGGCGGCCGAAATGGTTCAGCCGAGAAGTTGCCGCTCACGCAATATTTCCACAGGTTCCACCGGCACGAAGCCGGGGTGGCGAATAGTGTTGCGGCGCACGATATCGGCCAGCACGGTTTCGGGATCGTCGCCGGCCGAATCCACCAGCACCCGCCGCCAGGCGATGGTCAAGGCCGGGGTTATCTCGGCCTCGGTATTTACCGCCACCCGGGGGGCCCGGCCGGCCGATTCGGCCAGGGCCCGCTGGGCGGTGGTGTGGAGGCGCTGGATGGATTGAAATACCTCGTCGCTGGTGGCCAGGTTCAGGAGCTCGTCGCAAACGGCCATGGCCGTCTCCCGCAGGCGGCGGGCTTCCTCGGCGCTGTCGGGGGTCAGCCAGGCCAGGGCCCGCAGGGCCTCCAGCCCGCACATTTCGCGCTGATAATCCAGGCAGGCTTTTTCGTTGGCGGCCGTGCGGCGGCGAATGCTGCCGTAATGAGCCGGAATCGCCGGGGCCGGGGTTTCGGCGGCGATTCCCAAAAGCCCCCAGGCGGCCGTCTTGGCGGCGGCGGCGTTATAGCGGAAATCGACTTTCGGCCAGAAGCCGGCCACCAGTTGGGAGAAGGAGCCGGCCCGGCGGATCTGCCGCTGAAAGACGGCCGCGCGGTCATCGATGGCCGGCGGGTTGAACTCGGCGGCCGGGTAGACCGGGGCCAACAGATCGAAAAGCCCGCCGGCCCAGAATTGCCCGGTTTCCAAAGCCTCGGCGGTGACGCTTTCCCACTGGAACCCGAGGTCGAGCGAGTTCCCGGCCAGAAGGCGGGCGGCCAGGGCGGCGGCCTGGGAGAGGCCGGGGAAATCGAGCCCCGGGGCGGGGGCGTTGGGCGCGGCATCCTCGACGAATTTCAACTGGAACATGACCAGCCCGGCCTGCTCGGCGCTGTGGCTGACCTTGGCCGGCTCGGCCAGGCTGACCAGAAAGCTGCCCAGCCAGGGGTGGATGAGGGTGCCGGGGCCTTTTTTCTCCAGGGCCTGGATCAGGGTGTCGCGCTCGGCCTCGAACGCCGGGCCGATGACGAAGGCGGTGACCTCGATGGTGCGCTGGGCCCGGCCCAGGTCTTCCACATACACCTGGTCGCGCAGGGGGAATTCGTGAATGACCGTGGCCCGGCCCCGGCCGTCGTCCGTGCCCTGCACCTTGAAAGGCACACCCCGGAACGAGGCCGGCCGCAGGTTTTCATAAAAAGTCATGCCTCAGCCCCCGGAGTTGGACACGCCGACCTTGCCGGCGTTGAAGGAGAGCCCGGCAGTGACGTTTTCGGAATTGCCGCTGGTGTTCAGGCTGCCGGTGGCGGTGGCGCCCGCCGCCGCGGTCACTTTGACGGCCACCTCGACCTTGGTTTCCTTGATTTCGGTGTGCTCGCTGATTTCGCGGATGGTTTGAAGGGCGCCCTCGCCCAGCAATGGTGGAGCCGTTTTCACCCCGCCGCCGGCGCCCGGCAAGAACGCGGCCCCGGATCCATATTTCCGCCCCAGGCCGGCCCCCCACTGGGCCGGATTCAGGCTGCCGCTTTTTAAAAATTCAAGGCCGGCACTGCGCGAGGACGCCATTTTGTAATGTTGAGCGTTCCATTCATCGTTTTTCAGAGTATCCAGCCCACCCTGATATTCGGCCATTCTGGCGGGCGTCAGTGTGCCGGCATCGGCTTCGGCCTTCATCGATTGCAGAATCTTGCCCCGCTCGGCCACGATTCCTTCCATGGCCTGCACATCGATGCCGGTGATCAGCTTGCCGGCGGTCGAACCCAGCCACTGGCCGAGCTCTTTAAAAAGCCGCACCGCTTCGGCCAGCCCCCTCACCAGATCGGCCAGGGCGCTGCCGGCGAAACCGCCGATGACCACCCCCAGCTCTTTCCAACCCTCGGGGTTGAGCTGGCCGTTGGCGTCACGCAGGTTTTCGCCGGCGAGGCCGAAAACCTCGGCCAGCTGATTGACCAGGGCGACGAAAGCCTCGCTGATATAGCCGCTCATGGCCCCGAAGCCGGAACTGATGCCATCAAGAAACGGCTCCAGCACGCCGGCCTGGGCCATCAAGGCCCCGAAAGCCGTGGCCAGGCCAAGGATAAGGCCGATGGGCGTGGTCATGATGGCGCGGCCCAGGGCCTTGATGGGCAAAACCAGGCCGCCGATGGCCCGGACCAGAGGCCCGGCCAAGACGGCGGCGGCGAGTTTGGCGATGTTGTGCCAGCCGCCCAGGGCCTTGGCAAAGGCGTTGACCCGCTTCAGCACTTCAGGCACGGCGGCGATGAGATCCCGGAAGCCCTGCTTGATTTTGGGCAGAACTTCGGTGATTTTTTTGGCCCATTCGGCGGTTTTGGTCTTGATCAGGTCGCGGTTTTCATCCACCAACTCGCCGAACATCTTGACCAGGCCGTGGGTGACCGGCAGAAACGAGCGGCCGATGCTGAAGCCCAGGCCGGTGACCTTGAGTCTGGTGTCATCGAGGCTTTCATTGAAAGCCGCGCCGGCGGCCACGGCTTCGCCTTCGAAAACCAGGCCGTATTCCACGGCCCGCTGGCGCAGTTCATCGAGGCCCGCCGCGCCCTTGTTGAGCATGGGCAGCAGCCTGGTGCCGGCCTGACCGAAAACCTGGGTGGCCAGGGTGGCCTTGCGGGCATCATTGGGCAGTTTGGAAAAGGCCTCGGCCAGGTCGGTCATGAGCTGATCGGTGGCCTTGAGTTTGCCCGGCTCCTTGACGCTTTTGAGGCTCACCCCCAGAGCCTGGAAAGCGGCGGCCTGGGTTTTTCCGCCCTGGGCGGCGGCGATGAGGTTTTGATTCAGCTTTTCATATGACCCCTGAAGCAGCGCGGCCTCCACGCCGTTCATCTTGGCGGCATAGGTCATGGATTGCCACTGCTGGGCGGTGAGGCCCAGCTTCTGGGCCATTTCGTCGGCCTGGGCCCCGGCATCGGCGAAGCCCTGGCTGAGTTTGTAAACACCGCCGACCAGCCCGCCCCCGGTCAAACCGGCGATGGCCCCGACCCGGGCGAAGGTGCCGAAGAGTTTACGGGCTTCACCGCCGACCCTGGCCAAGCCCTGGCCCAAACCGGTGAGAGCCGCCTTGGTCTGGCTGAAGCCCAGGGCCTTATCCAGCCCCTTTTTGAATTTGGAAAATTCGGCGCCCAGCTTTTTGAGCTTGCCGGCCCCGGCATCCATGGCCGAGCCAAACACCTTGAACGGCCCGGTGAATTGGTCCACCGCGCCGATGATCAGGTTAAACTTGGCCGACGATTCCGCCATGGTTGCGCTTCTCCATGAATCCGGTCAGCCGCCGGCACCAGAAATCGAGCTCGGCGGCGGTCATTTTCATCAATTCTCTCGGGGGCCATTTAAAGGCCCAGGCCAGGGCGGTCAGGCATTCGTCCCAGTCGAGGGGCCATCGGACAAAAAATCATTGACGATCACCTGGGCCGCACTAAAATCAACGAAACTAAGCCGAGAGATCACCGGCAGGGGTTGCCCGGTGAGTCTAGCGATGACATTGGCAAAATCCCGACCGGTAAAGCCAATGGATAGGTTCACATCGAACACATCGCCGGCTTCAAGTTCGCGTTCGAAAGTCAGTTCGGTGATCTGGCGGCTGCCGTGATCGACGGGTTTTTTCAGTTGGATGGTGACGGGCAGTTGCATGATTCGTTTCCTTTCAGAAGGCCGGCTCACTTCATTTCAGTGGCCGGGTATCTCGATTCGAAGCGGATGGCGATTTCGCTTTCATCGGTGGTCATGGCCCCCTCGCCGGCGAACCAGGCGTCTTCGAAGACCCAGGTTTTGCCGTTGTTGAGTTCCACGGTGACGGTGGCGTTGGTGATGTTGCGGAGGGCCACGGAGTCCAGATCCGGATTGTCGGTCAAGGCCCCCTCCACAAAGGCGATCTGCGGGGTTTCCTTATAGCCGTGGATGCCGTCGGCTCCGATGATGCCGTCGCGCTTGGGCTGGCCGGCGCCGATGGTGAAGCTGCCCTTGGCCTCGATGCGCTGCCCGTTGACCTGCACCCAGATGAGGCCGGCCCGGCGGTTTTTGTCTGCCATTGTTCTATACCTCCTTGCGGCCTTACAGCAGGAACCTGACCAGGGTGGCGGCGACGCGGAACTGGTTGACCAGGTCGGGCATCATCAGCCAATCGAGGCGGTGGGGGTTGTCGGCGTTGCGTTCCACCATCAGGCGGGTTTCGAAATCATCGGGAGCCTCCACCAGGCCGGCCCGCATCCACTCGCGGAAGCGGGCGATGGCCTCGGCCTTGCCGAGCTTGGGGGTCATGATGGGCTGGTTGGGGCCGTAACGCTTGGCCTCGTCATCCCCGGCCAGCTTGTGGCGCGGGTATTTGCGGCGGATGTAGTTGTTCCAGTCATACCGCAGATACGACAGGGTCAGGAGGCTGTTGAGATCGAGAAAGGCCTGGGTTTCGGCCCCCCAGGCGTTGGTGCGATAGGTGGTGATGACCCGGGTGAACATGACCTGGCCGGAATCGTTGACCGCGGTGGTGCTGACGCCTTCATAGAGGGCCTGGTTCTTTTCGGGGAAATCGGCCCAGCGGTCGCTCACCGCCGGGGCCAGAACGCCCGGGAGGGTCAGGGTCTGGAAGGGCCGGGCCGGGTCATCGGCCCCGTAATAGGCGATGATGGCCATGGCCACCGCCGCGTAAACCCACGGGAGGGTGGGCGAGCCCTCGGTGGGAAAAATGGTCAGGTGCTTGTTGTTCTGGCTGGAGGCGAAGGTGGTGACCTCGCTGAACGAGCCGGGCTTGACCAGGATGGCCTGGCCGTCGATCTGCCGGAGGGGCCCCCAGCGGCTGTCGAGCTCGGCTTTGAGGTTGGCGAGGGAATCGGAATCGTTCCAGGGCCAGGCGATGACGTGGAAACGCTCGCTCCCCAGGGCGGCGATGACTTCGGCCGCATCGGGGTTGCCGGAGCCGCCGGTCATGGGCGCGATGCTGAAGGCCAGGCCCCCCGGGCTTTCCTCGCCCTGGTAATTCAGGCGCAGGTCGATATCGTTGCCGCACTCGCCTTTGTGTTTGGCGGTGAAGACCACCTCGCCCTCTTCAGCGCCGGCGGCGGCCGTGACCGGCAGATCGGCCTGGGAATTGACCAGAATCACCAGCGCGCCGGCGACGACGGCGGCGGTCTGTTCCCGGCTCACCCCCAGCCGCAGCCGCTGGCCGCCGATATAGAGGCACAGCGGGGTGGCCACGGTGACCTCGCCGCTGATGGTGATGGAGCCGGCCGCGGCCGCCCCGCCGGCGAAATCGCCGACGCCCAGGGCCAGCATGCGGGTGAGGCGGTTGGCGCCCAGATAGCCGGCCACCATCTGGGCCAGCATGCTCCCCACGCCGAAGTAACGCTCGGCCTGGGCCACGGTGGTGGGCCGCTGAAGGGTCAGGGGCGCGGCTTCGCCGCTGTCCAACATCTGGCCCACCAGCAGCACGTTATAGGGCATTTCGGAAAGGCCCCGGTCAGCCTGGCTGGGGTCGAACTCGGTGTAGGCGAAGGGCAGCCGAACCGAATCGGGCAGATCAGAAAACCATCCGCTCATTTGTCGTCAACCTCCTCATCGGTTTTGGCCTTCGGTTTGGCCTTGGCTTTGGCCTTGGCCGCCGAGGGATCCCCGGCCGGGGCCTCGCCGGCGAAGAGCGATTCTTCAGCGGCGGGCGCGGGATCGGCCGGCGGCTCGGATCCGGCCGGCGGCTCGGGCTCGGGCGGGGTTTCAGGTTCAGCGGGCGCCACCGGCGCGGCCGGCGGATCCGCTTCCCGGCGGATCTCGACTTCCTTGGTTTTCAGGCGGCGACGCCAATAGGGGGAATCGACGACTTCGCGGCCCTCCGGGGGCAGATGGTCTTTGGCCTCCGGATCTGGTACTTTGAGGCCCGCCCGGGGAACCAGATAGATTTTTTTCATGTATCCCTCTCAATCTTGATCGAGTTGAACGATGTTTTCGGCCTCGATTTCGCCCTCCGGCGTCTGGGCCCGCCAATCGGTGGCCGCCGTCTCAAAAGGCGGGAGCTCGGCATCGGCCCAGGGTTGTTGATATTCCAGGCTGAAAGCCATGATATTGGCCCCGATGGTGTGCTCGCCTTCCGGCAGGTAACCCCGGTCGTTGCCGAGCCATTCGATTTTCAGGAACGTATCCGGCCCGCCGGCGGCTTTGACCAGTTCGCCCAGCGGGTCAAGCGTGTAAGAGCGCAGCACCTGGTCGGCGATTTGATCGAGCCGCTCTTCCAGGGCGGCATCTTCGCGGCTCAAAATTTCCACGGTGACGGTCAGCCGCCGCTCATCCGGCGGGGGGCTGATATCGGTTTCGAGGGGCTCTTCGCTGATCACATACACGCCGATGGTGGTCAGGCCGGCCTCGCCCCAGGCTTCGAAGCGGTTGAGGAAGATGCGGTCGCCGGCGAAGGCCGCGATTTCCGGCGACTGGCGCAGGCGATCGGCTAGCGCCTGGCGGATCAGGGTGACCAGGGGTTTCACGGGTTCACCAGGTGCAGCCAGGCCGTGGCCAGGCCCTGGCCATCGACGTGGGGCTGTTTATACACTTCCCAAACCCGGCCCCGGGCCTGGATGCGGTCGCCCCGCTTGAGTTTGCGGGGCAGATCGGTTTCCTTATAAGCCACGGAATAGGTTTGCGAGACCATCGGCGCCGAAGAGCCGCCGACGGGGTTTTCTTCGCTGGGGCCGGAGAAGAGACCCCGAAAAAGGAAAGCCTCCCCGTCTTCGGGCAGGTATTCCATGGGCTGATCGAAGACCTCGCTGGCCAGGATGGTTTCGAGGTCGCCTTCCAGGAAATTGAGATAGCCGGGACTCATAACACCCCCAGGCGGCCAAGACGGAACTGGGCCTGGCGGATCAATTCGGTTTCCAGGCTGTTGCGGCCCATAATAATCAACGGTTCCAATCTTTCATCTTTGGTCAGGTGCCCAATCATGGAAGGGCCGTAAAGACCATGGGTCGGAGTGCGCTGCCTGCCGCGCCGCTTCAAAATCACGAACTCTTGATTGAGGCCGCTTATTTGACCGAAGCCACCCTTGACAATTTTGCGGCCGCCACCGGAGTTGAGAATTTTTGCTCCCCACCCCCAATACGTGCGACCGTCTTTTCTGACAGCCCGTTTGCGACCAGGCCAGAGCCCCAGATGAATCGGCCGGCCCTCGCCGCGAATCAACACGAAGGGGTTGCCGCTGGAAGCCTTGGTGACGGCGATCTTGCGGGCGATGTCGGCCCGCTTGGCCGCATACCGGCTGGTCAGAATCCTGATGGCCTCTTTATTGAGGGTGACCCCGATGCGGTTGAGGGTGACGATCTTGGCCGCTTCGAATTCATTGGGGAAGCGGCGCAGATGATCGGCCATCCACCCGAGGATGGCCGCGGCCCGGGGATCATCGAGATTGACGCTGGCCATGACCGCCGAACCTTACACGTTGATTTTGACCAGGGCCAGACTGTCGCTGGCGGCGGCGTCGGCCCAGGCCACTCCGGCGGGGTTCTGGCCGGGGGTGGCGGTGACGCCGCCGGCATCGACATAGACCCGGGCGCCGACGGCGACGGCCGCGCCGTCTTTCGGGAGGCGGAAGACGCCCTCCATCTGGAGGGCCCCCAGGGCCCCGTCGGTGATGTCCACCGCGGCCACGCCGACCACGTCGCCGATGATGACCAGGTCGCCGCCCTTGACCAGGGCGCCGGTGGTGTTACGCCAGGTGAGGGTCTGGCCTCTGCGGTTCATGTTCTGCATATCGTTCGCATCCTTTCTGCGGTCAGGGCTTACGCCTGGCTTTTGTTCAGGGCCCGCCAGCTGACGGCCTTCACGCCGAACTCGAAGCGGACCTTGTGTTCCACGCCGTCGATGTTCCAGCCTTCCCGGGTTTCCAGATAGGGTTCCTTGATACCGTTGAGATAGAGCACCCGCACGCCCATCTGCCGGGGGCCGACCAGATACCAGCTCTCGGTGGAGTCGTCATCCAGCCGGGGTTCGTAGACGCGGGTGAAGGCCCCGCTGTACATGTTGCGGATGTTGGGCTGAGCCTGGGTGCCGATGAGCTCGGAGTTGAAAAACGTTTCCGAAGACACCCGCAGGGAGACCGGGGCCAGGAAGAATTCCGGCCGGATGTTGAGGCGGTTGCCGATCATATCGCGCTGAAGACCCATGGCCGTGTCGGCCCGACCGAGCTTGACGACGTCCGGGAGGCCGCCGTTGGCGGTCATGAGGTTGTGGTGAGCAGCGCTGAAGAGGGGGCTGCCGTCGGCCATGGCGCTGTTGGCGATGAGGACGCCGTAAACCGCATCGCCCACTTTTTTGTTGGCCCCGGCCCCCATCTTGGCCGGAATGCCCACCAGGGCGTTCAGGTCGTCATTGATGATGGCCTGGCGGCTGAGGCCGAACATGCGGCCATAGGTGACCACCCGGGCCTTTTCAGCTTCCTCGGCCATTTCGGTGTAGGTGTATTCATCGTGCTCGCCGATTTCTTCGAGGTTGTTGTCGATGGCCGAATCGACCATGGTGATCTCGCGGAAATCGTTGACCGAGCCTTCGCCGGTCCAGAGGGGCCAGGTTTCGGCGGCGGTCTCGAAGCCTTCCAGGAGCGACCGGTTGGAGGCCTCGGTGAGCAGAATGGGCAGATCGGTGGTGGTCAGGGCCCGGCCGACCATCTCCACCACGTGATTGGGTTCGCGCTGGCCGCTGCGGCGCAGGCATTCCCGGGCTAGTTCCCGCAGGGAGTAGCCCCGCAGTTCCTCGGCCCCGGGGGCCGGATTTTCGACTTTGCGGCCGGCCCGGAGAAGCAGCGAATCGAGGGCCCGGGCTTTGAATTTTTCGCGCTCGTCGCCCATGACCCGCACGTCGCCGTAAAAGCCGGGGCCGCTTTGGCTTTTTTTGAGCATGCGTTTAAAGATCGCCTTTCTGGCCTGTTCGGCCGTGACGCCGCGATTGATGAAGGCCCGGCGGTAGCCCTCGGGGAGGCCCGTCGCCCGGCACATTTCCTCGATCTCTTTTACCCGGCGGCGCTCGGCGGCCACCGCCGCCCGGGCGGCCCGTTCCTCTTTCTCTTCCTCGCCCTCTTCGCGGACGGCCTCTTCTTCGCCTTCCTCGTCGACGACTTCGTCGATGACTGCGGCGGCTTCGGCCTCGGCCTCGGCTTCGGTGATCTCGCCGGCGGCCACGTCTTCGATGACCGCCTGGATTTCTTCCTCCAGCTGGTCCTTCTCCTCGGCGGTCGCCTCCATCCGGCCCTTGTTCTTCTTCATCAAAACCTCCTTCATTTTGTCGGCGCGGGCTTTGGCGCCCGGATCGGCCCCGATGGGGCAGAGAGACAGTTCCTTCAGTTCCCAAGACGTCACCACCCGGCAGGGGCCGGTGACGGCGCGCCCGTTGTAATCCTTGGTTTCCCCTTCGCGCAGGGTGTCATATTCGCGGATGAGGTAGCCCACGCTGCAATCGGTGAGGTGCCCCTCGCGGAGCATGGTCCAGACGTCTTCGCGGCTGGAGCTGACCTGAACCCGGCCGACGGTGTTCGGCCCTTCGGTGCGGATGTCGCGGAAAGAGCCGAGCTGGGAATTGACGCTGAAGCTGCTGTGGGTATCCAGAAGCGGCACCTGGCCGGAGGGCGGGTCGAGGCGGCCGCTCATCAGCAGAATTTCGCCGATGGGGCCCCAGGTATCCCAATCCCAAACCTCCACCGGGTCTTCGGTGGCGGCGATGAACTCCACCGAGCGGTCGGCCTCGCTGATAGTGGCCGCCCGCCGGCCGGCGGTGACGGCGCGGCTGACGAAACCGGGGCGTTGGTCAGGCATCATCCACTCCTTCCAGTTCTTCCAATTTGGCGGGGTTGCTCTGCATGGCGGTGGAGACGCCGCCCATATCCAGGCTCACTCCTTTTTCATCAAGCAGGCGTCGCCACTCGGCCAGCTCTTCCAGCACGGCTTCGGGGTCGCCGCCCCGGCTGAGGATGACGCTCTGCGGCGAATCGAGGCCGGACCTGATGTTGTCGATATCGGCCTTGCCCTCGCGCAGCGGATCCGGGCTGGGCATGCCGGCCGGCACCCACATGGCGTCTTCGAAGCGGGCGGGGTCATCGAAATAACCGGCCAGGCGCAGATAGGGGTCGTCGCCCAGGGCTTCCCAATAGAGCCAGCGGCGGAAGACCCGGCGGTTGAATTCGTGCTCGAGCCAGAAGCGCTCGGGCTCCAGGAACATGTTGTAATCCTGCCGGCTCATGCGGGCGGTGGAATAGTTGACCCCGGAATAGTCGCCGCTTAAGAGTTCGTAAGGCGGGCCCAGGGTGATGGCCACCATGCGCAGAACGAAGCTGGTGAAGCGGTCGAAGCCGTCGCCCACCCGGGCCGGGCTGTCGGCGAATTTGATATCCTCGCCGATGCGCAGGTATTCGATGAGGCCGTTTTCGAATTTTTCAATTTTGGCCTCCTCGTCGGATTTGGCGAGACCGGGAATGCGGGAACTCTGAAAGCCTTTGGGGTCGGGGCTGGTGATGAAGGCCAGCCATTTGGCGGCCATCTTGGCGGCGTCGAGTTCCGATTCCATGTAATCGTGCATGCTGTCGGCCAGGATGATGGCCGGGGCGAAGACGGTGACCCCGCGCAGCTGGCCGGGGCGGAGGGTCTGAAAGCCGTGGATCATGTCCTCGGCCGGCACGGTTTCATAACCCCATTCGTGGCGCGGGGGGTATTGCTCTTTAAGCACGTGATAGGCAAAGCGCTCGCCGGTGTCGGCGTCGAACTCCACGCCCTGCCAGACCACGCTGCCCTGGCGGGTGGGCTGAACGTCCAGCCCGCCCTGGACCCGGTCGGGCTCGATGAACTGCAGGGCCAGGGGGTGGCGGCCCCGGCCTTTGGGGGCGCGGAAGGCCACGAAGAATTCGCCGGTCTCCAGCCGCTGCCTAAGCGCCAGGCGCTGGCATTCGTAAAAATGCTGGCGGCCGTCGATGCCGGCGGATTCCATCCAGCGGCGGAAACGGGTTTCGATTTTCTTGCGGATCCGGAGGTCGGCTTCACCCCGGGCATCCTTGACCAGGGACTGGAAACGGGCCCCCTTGCCGACCACGAAGGCGGCCTGGGTGTTGATGGCCCGGACGAAAGGCGGGAAGTTGCGGACCAGGCCCCGCACCCGTTCACGGAGGCGGGGGTTGGCGGCCTCGATCAAGGAATTGAAATCGCGCATCCAGCCGAGGTAGGAGCCGTGTTCCAGCCGGCTGGGGCGGGCCGCGGCATAGCGCTGGCCGACCTGCCGGGCGAAGGCGGCCCACTGGCGGCCGCTCATCTCGCGGCCGGCCCGCTTCAGGGCGGCCACCCGGGCCCGGCGCAGCCGCCAGGCGCGAAATTTCTGCCACACACCAGCCAATGAAACCCCCTTCAAATCATTACCCGGACGAACAGGTTCGATTGCCAAACCGCTTCGGCGGAGTTGGCCGCGCGGCCCAAGCGCTCAGCCGCGCCCCCGGTTGGCCGCGTAGGTGCGGCCGGCATACATGGCGCCTTCGTCCTTGTCGGCCTCTTCCTCGGCCCAGGTCAAAAGGTCCTTCAGCTCTTTGAGGCTGCGGTAGCTGACCGTGCGGCTCCCCCCGCCGCCGGCGGTGAGGGAATAGCTCTGCATGGTGCGGAAGGCGCGGCCGGCCAGATCAGATTTGAGCTGATTGACCAGGTCCCGCCAGGTGGTGAAGGCGCCGCTTTCGGCCATAAAAAAAAACCCCCGTGATCTACGGGGGCAGTATAACCCCGGTTTTTCGGGGGTTCGGGTATTTGAGGTTTTTTAATGGGTATTTGAGGGTATTTGGTGCCTATTTGAGGGTATTTGAGCTTGACAAGGGTTTAACTGTAAGCGAAACAAACCAATCCACTTAAAAAGAGCAATATGGACACGACGGCAACTGTATATGTCGCAATCATACAGATCATAGTACGTTTATATACAGACCGGTCTGGCGGATTATCCAATGCGCTTGTTTGGCTGTCGATGGCTTGTTGCACAAAACCCATATTGAATAGAAAGTCCCTGGCAAGAGAAATACTTGATATATATGATATACCCAGAGCAAATATCGCAAATAGCGCTCCCAAAGCAAATAAGATGGCGGGTCCCTTCAAAACCACATCTTTAGCCAATATGGCCGTAGCTGCCGCCCCATTTAACATAAAAAGAGATGTCATCGCATGAAGGGCGAAAGTGGCTGTACACTTAGCATTTTCTTTCATTAAGTCAAAATTTAGTTGTACCAATGTATTTTTTGTGCCTATTGATTCATTTGTTGGTGCGGCGTTCGTATCCATTTCGCGCTCTCCTTTCCAGAAAATCAACAATAGCATTATAATTATTATAAAAATACATAATTCATGAATGTTTGTCAATTGGTCTTCATGCCAATGATTTTCTGCCGCCACCCAACGATTAGGCTGATGTCGCTGACCCATTCCCCGGCTATTTTTTCTGCGGGGAAATCTTTTTCGCGGATCAGCCGCAAAATAGTATTCTCACTTTTCCCCATATACCGGCAGATCTCTTTCATGCCCTGCAGGGCTCCATCCTGGGCGGCGGTGCGGGTCACCATCGGGCTTTCCTCCTGGGGGCTTGGTTTTCGCGGTTTCTTTGGCGCTTTTCTTTGGCCGGGCGCTGGGCCTCGAGCTTGAGCTGGGTGATGATGTGATCCAGGCTGGGGGTCCAACTGACGTCGCCGCAGGCCTCGGCCAACATCAGGCAGTCCAGGTAGTGGTTGTCCTTCCGCACCTGCTCCCAGACCATCTTGCCGTTGGGGGCCCGCACCAGGCGCTCGGCGCAGAGGTGGCCGGCCAGTTCGCTGTGGATCTCGGCCTGATCGGCCGGGTCCAGGCCGGGGTCGTGGCCGTAGATCTTGATGGGGCGGTGAGCCTCGGGATCCAGGAGGGCGGTGAAGAGGCGGCTCTTGATCTTGAAGGTATCCACGGTGTAGAGCATCAGGCCGCCGGGGATGCGGGCCTGGGTGCTGGGCATGCGGTCCAAGACCGACCAGCGGACGGCCGTGGCCTGCTCCCGGCTGGCCCCCTTGCCGGCGTGGATGACCTCGCCGCCGTATTGCCGCAGAAATTCATAGGCCTCCTCGGTGCGGGTGTAGACGCCCTCGTCGGTGGCCGTGCCGCCGGTGTCCAGCAGGGCCCGCCAGATCTCCAGGTGCTGGGCGGAGAGGTTGCCCTCGGAATCCTGCACTGGGTATTGAGTGCCCCAGATGAGATTGACGATGTCCTCGAAGCCGGCCAGGCGGCCGTAGTCGATGAGGTAGCGGGCCTTGGAGGGCATCCAGGCCTCCACCGCGTAATAGAAACCGCGCTTCTGCATGTCGATGCCGCAGGTCAGGGCCACCGCCCCGTGGGGCACGGTGCGGGCCGGGAGGCTGAAATCGCGGCGGCTGAGGATGGCCGATTCCTCCGGCTCCACGGTCACCGAGACGTAGGGCAGGGCCCAGACGCCGTTCTGGTAGGCCTGTTTATCGTCGGGCTCGTCGCTGCGCTCGGCCTTGAGCTGGCCGGCGGCGATCTCGGAGAGGCTGACCACCTGGGAGAGGACGGCCGGCAGGTAAAAGCCCAGGACCCGGGCTTGATCCACCTCGGCGGCTTCGCGGAACTTGGGCACGGCCCCGCTCTCGCTCAAGGCCACCGGGGCCCAGCGGCCCTGGGTCACGGCCATATCCCGCTGGGCGTCGGTCCAGAGCCCGCCGCAGCGCTCGCACTGATAGCGGCCCAGGCGGTGGCGGCGGATCTCGGCCGGGCTCGGGTCGGCCTCCTGCCCGTCGCGGTTGATCTTGAGGACCTTGATCCGCTCCGGGACCAGAAACTGTTGGGCGAAGCAGGAGGGGCAGACCACCCGGTAGGCCAGGGTCAGGTCGACGTCCTGGGTGATGGCCCGCCAGATGGAGCTGCGGGAGTCGCCGACGGGTTTGGAGACCCGCATGATTTTGCGGTCCAGGCTGTAACTGTTGGTGCGCTCGCGGAAGTCGGTGACCGGGTCGCCCTTGCCGGCCGTCTTCGGGTACAAATCCTCTTCGTCGAGGAAGAGGTCCTGAACGGTGATGGAGGCCCGCTGAGAGGGCGATTGGGATGAGGACAGGAAGAGCGACGAGCCGTCCTTCAGGGTGATGTGGCGGGCGGTGGCCTTGGCCATCATGTTGCGCAGCACCGGGCTGGCGGCGAAGAGGGGCAGCAGCTTTTCGGCCTCGACCCGCTTCAAGGTTTCGTCGTCGGGCATGGTCAGCATTTTGGTCCCGGGGCGGAAGTCGACGCAGTAGGCCAGGCAGGCGTAGAGAGCCAGGGTTTTGCCGGTTTGGGGCGCGCCGCAGACCCGGACCTCTTCGACCCCGGGCCGACCAAAGGCGTCCATGATGCCGGCCAGATAGGGGGTGACGTCCAGCCGCAGGCGGGCCCCGCGATAGGGGCCGTCCTGGACGATGATGGCGGCCGCCGCCCAGCGGCTGACCGTGACGAACTCCCGCCGCCGGAAGATGTGGCGCTCGCCTTCGCAGAATTGTATGCGGGCCGGGAGGGTCATCGGAGGTCCTCGTCCTCCTCGTCGTCGAAGTCAAGCCGCTCATCGTCGCGGACGGGGCGCGCGGGCTGGTCGGCCTCTTCCGGCTCCTGGTCGCCGATGACGAATTCGCGGTCCTGGGCGTAGGCGTCGAGCCAGACGGCGGTCTGTTCCTTCCAGAACTCCACGAAGGCCGGCAGCTTGTTTTCGTCGCCGCCCACCAGGTGGATGATCCGGGGACCCAGGCGCGGGCCGAAGGTCTCGACCTCGCGGCGGAAGAAGGCGGCCCGGGCGGCCAGGTCGGTTTCGTGTTCGTCGCGGGGCATGAGGTTGCCGCGCTCCCGCTCCAGCTTCAGGCGGTTGCGCTCGGCCATGGCCATCTTGTTGGCCGTGTCGGCCTTCATCCGTTCCAGGGCGGCGCTGTCGGCCTCGCGGTTGACGGCGCTGGCCAGGGGTTCGCAGTGGGCCGCGGCATAGCCGAGCAAGGCCGAGGCCTCGAAGCCGCCGCCGGGCAGCTTGGGGATCAGCCCCTCGATGACGTGGCGGCTGAATTTGTCGCGGCCGATTTTGTAGCCCTGGCCGTTGAGATACTTCACGCCCTCCATCTGGGTGCGGAAGGCGCGGCCGGGCTGGTCGGGCGGAGGTGATTCCGAGAGTTCCAGGGCGGCCTGGGTTTGTTTGAAAACCTCGATGTCGCCGGGTTTGGGGTCGGTTGCCATTTTCTTTTTCGCGGCCTCCTTGGCTTTCAACAGCGCCAATTGGTCGGTGGATTTACTTCTGGCCAGAAGATCGGTCAGTTCAGGCATGGGGCGCCTCCACCCGCTGAGCGGCGGCGCCGGTGAATTCCTCCCAGCGGCGGATGATCAGCCCGGCATATCGGGGATCCAGTTCCATCAAACGGGCCCGGCGGCCCAGGCGCTCGCAGGCGATGAGGGTGGAGCCGGAGCCGCCGAAGGGGTCGAGCACCAGGTCGCCGAGTTTGGTGCTGTTCTTCAAACAGCGCTCGATCAGCTCCACCGGTTTGGTGGTCGGGTGGAGCTTGCTTTTCAACGGCTTGGGCACCCGCAGCACGGTGCCGGGCAGGGCCTCGACCGTGATGTTTTCGCCGGCGAGGCGCAGGACCTCGTCGCCGACGGCCAGGAGAACAGCCCCGCCGTCGTCGGTTTGGGTCACCACCCCCGGGGCTTCGAAGACCGTATGCCGCGCCCGGCCGCCGTACCACGGGTGGCCGGCGGTGGGCTTCCAGCCGTAGAGGATGGGCTCATGCCGCCACTGGTAATCGCCCCGGCCGAGGACGATGTTGTCCTTGACCCAGATGAGGCAGGCGGCGATCTTGAAGCCGGCGGCGGTCAAGCCGCCCCGAAAGGCCTGGGTTTCGGAATCGGCGAAGGCCACGTAAAACGGACCGCCATCGGTCAGGACCTCATAGAGGTTGACGAAGACCCGCCGCAGGAAGGTTTGGAATGCCTCCGGGCCCAGATGGTCGTTCATGATCCGGCCGGCCCGGCCCTGGTAGTTGACGTTATAGGGCGGGTCCGTCCAGACCGCGTCGGCCCGGCGGCCGGCCAGAAGGTCGACGTATGATTCGGGGCTTTCCGCGTCACCGCACAGCAGCAGGTGCTGGCCCAGCCGCCACAATTCGCCCGGCTCCACCGGAACCGGTTCGACGGTTTGGTCGAAATCCTCCGGATCCTTTTCCGGGCCGGGCGTGAGGGCGGCCAGCAGATCGTCGATCTCGGAGACGTCGAAACCGGTGAGGGTCAGGTCCTCGCCGAGGTCGCGGAGCTCGGCCAGTTCCAGGGCCAGGATATCCTCATCCCAACCGGCCCAGGCGGCCGAGCGGTTGATCAGCAGGCGGAAGCGGCGGAGTTGCTCCGCGCCCATGCCGTCGACGACGATCACCGGCACCGTGCCCAGCTTCAGCCGGCGGGCGGCGGCCAGGCGCAGGTGGCCGTCCACCACTTCGCCCTGGCCGGTGACGAGCAGCGGCACCCTGAAGCCGTATTCCTCGATCGCCGCCGCCATTTTCCCCAGAACCTCCCGGCCGGCCCGGCGGGCGTGGCGCCCGCATTCGGTCAATTGGTCAATGTTTCGATATTCAATTGCCAGATTGGTCATTTTCGCTCACCCGTGCTAAAATTCCCCACGTCGTTTCGGCGACCTATGTGGGGGCGGGGCCCAGGGCCCGGTTGAGCGCCTAACTCGCTTGATCGCCGCCAGGAAGGTACCAGCTTCCTGGCGGCCGCTCCCGCCTTGTTTATTCCGATTTCATCATCACTCCTAATTCTTGAGATATTCCGACAAGGCGCCGGCCAGCCACTGATGGATGTTGCCGCCCCGGGCGAAATATTCCCCGGGATCCTTGCCTTCCGGCACCGGCCAGCGGACGGCGTTGGGATACGTCTTTTTCCACCACAGCCAGCCTTTGTGGCCGGCCTCGTCGGCGTCGTGGGCGCAGAGGATCAGGTCGGCCGCGCCCAGGTGGCGGTGGAGGGCGGGATCGGGCTTGCCGGTGTTGGAGATCATGGAGGCGGCGGCCAGGGGCTGCGGGCCGCTCCAGTGTTCGGCGCAGATGATCGCGTCGAGCTGGCTTTCCACGATCACCCAGACCCGGGCCGGCCCCCGGTGGTCGCCGTTTCTGGCCACCAGCGGGAGGCCGGTGCTGCCGGGCACGGCGTAGTATTTATCCTGAAACTTCAGCCGCTCCCGGTCGGCCTCGGTCAGGCGGATCCGCAGGGCCGCCACTTCGCCGTTGCGAATGGTGGGGATGACCAGACCCCGGGGGATCCACAGCTTGGTCTTTTTCACCTGGCGACCGTCGGCGGCCGTGGCGACCGTGTCGGCCAGCCCCCAGGCCGAGCGGGCCCGGAAGTAGCTGCCCCGGCCGTTCTCGCCCTCCAGCCAGCCCAGGTGATAGCGCTCGGCCTCCAGTTCCCAGATGCCGCGCCCGGCCAGCCAGGCCGATTGCTCCGGGTTGTTCCCCAGGGCCGCCCGGGCCGCCAGCACCAGCTTCCCGGCCCGCTCCCGCCACTGGGCCGGGGGCAGCTCGCGTTCGACGCCGGCGAAGGCTTCGGCCGCGGCCTGGCGGTGCTTTTCCGGGAGACGCCGGAAATCCAGGGCCCGCTCCAGCCCCAGGCGCTGGCAGGCCTCCCGGAAGCCCAGACCCTCGACGTGGCGCAGGAACTGGATGCAGTCGCCGCCGGTGTCGCACTGCCGGCAATACCAGCGGCCGCCCTCGCGGCCGTCGTTGGGCCAGGATTGGAAGCGGTCCTTCCCGCCGCAGACCGGGCAGGCGGAGTGCCATTCGCCGCCCCGGGTGGCGGCCACCCGGCGGGGCTTGACGGCTTTGGAATGAAGCAGATCCAGGATGTTCATGAGAAAAAGCTCCGCCCGGGGTTAAATGCTCGTTTTTCTTCTTTTCTTTTCTTCTTTGGGCATACAGGGCATAGAATCAAGAGAACCGCGCGTGCGTGAGAAAAACAGGGGTCAACGCGCGCCCGCGTATGCGAAGTTTAGGGGGAAGCCCGCCCGCTTTGCCCAAACCCTTATAAACCAAGCCCTTCCCCCCTTTAGAACGTCCGCCCAAGTCCGCCCGGTATGCCCAGGCCCCAAAGGGGCTTTACGCCGCCGGATATTTTCATCACCCGGCCGATCGTCCGGGAGCATGTTTTGTCGGCGATCACGGTTCATTTCTTCCCCCGGCCTTCCTCTGCTTTGCAGAGTTCCTGGTTGAAATCCTCGGTGATGGTCAGGCCCTGCCAATACCAGGAGTTGCTCTTGCGCTTGGTGTAGCCCTTCTCCGCCAATATCTCGCCGAACTTGTTCTTGGGAAAGGTATGTTTTTTCGAGACTTCCCGGGAATACCAGAAGCGGAAGGCGTCGTAGAGCACCGAGGCCTGGATCTCCTCCCCGTCCTTGACTTCGCAGCACTCGCCGATGAAGCGGCCGACCACGTCTTCGGAGGCCCGGTATTCCCGGCCGGCCCGGGTGACTTCCTCGGGCGGGTTGAGGCCGACGCTCTGATACTCCAGGCAGCCGCGCACCAGCCAGGCCAGGATGCCGGAGGCCTCGGCCTTCATCTTTTCCAGGAGATCGGGGTCGGCCTGCTTTTCGAATTCGTTGTCGGGATCCGGATTGGGGAGGAAGGAATAGCGGAAGTTGACCAGGTGCAGCCGCGACCAGAAGGCCTGGTCGTCGGCCTTGGCGTGGGGCAGATCGTTGGTCAGGAGGATCAGGCTGTGGGTGGCGTCCCAGTAGGACATGTCCAGGTCATAGGTGCCCCGGGCCACCAGCTGGCCGCCGCCGGAGAGCCACTTGACCTTGCTGGAGGAAAAACGCCGGCCCTCGTCGGTCTCGCTGGCGTAGGCCAGGCGGCGGCCGCGAAGGGTCATCAGGTCCGGGGCCGGGCCGCTGGAGCTCTTGGTGAAGCCCTGGTCCAAGAGCATTTCGGCCGGCACCGGCACCATGACGCTCAGGCCCAGGACATGGCGCAGGATGTTCATCAGGGTGTCTTTGCCGTTGCGGCCCTTGGCCCCGGCCAGGACCAGGAAGACGTGCTCGCGTTGCTTCCCGATCAGGGCCTGGCCGAGCATGCGCCGCATGTACTCCACCAGGTCCTGGTTGCCGCCCAGGATGTCGGCCATGAATTTTTCGAAGACGGGGCAGGGTTCGTCCAGGGATTTCCACTCGGTCTTCGCCGCGCAGGTCAACAG
Source organism: Candidatus Adiutrix sp. (assembly GCA_031553735.1). Lineage (GTDB taxonomy): Bacteria > Desulfobacterota > Desulfarculia > Adiutricales > Adiutricaceae > Adiutrix. Next base: position 7,274 of record JAVBLB010000109.1, on the reverse strand, counting down.
ATCCCGGGGGAGGCCCGGGCGGTGCCGCCCGGTCTTCAGTTCGATGACCCCGTTGGCGCAGGCCAGGAGCCAGGGCTCGGTGTCCAGCTCTTCGCCGTCGATGACCAGGCGGTGGTCAGGGCAGGTGCGGACGTATTCCACCACGTTTTTGCGGCCGGTGACGCCCCGCAGCTGGCTGATCTTGCGGGACAGGGCGTCCATGTACACGGCGTACGAGGCGGTGGCGGCCTTGCGGCGCCGCTTGGCCGGCGAATGCGGATCGGGCTCCGGGGCTTCCGCCTCGCTGAGGCCGGTGTCCAGCCCTTTGTCCAGTTTCCGCAGTTCGGCGTACACCCGGCGGTATTCGTCCACCACCCGGGCCACCGCGGCGATGGCCTCGCGCTCCTTCAGGTCCTTCTGCCAATACTGGCCGATCCATTTCAGCCAGCCGCCCCAGCGCTCGACGTACAGAAATTTCCCGAGGTTGACCGCGATGTAGACGGCGGCGTCGCCGGCGACGTTCTCCTGGGCGCAGCGGATGATGTCCCAGTCGGTGAGCTCCAGACGGGGCTCGGCGGCGGGCTTTCGGCGGCGGCTTCGGCCGCGACCCGGGCCTTGACCTTGGCGGCGATGTCGTCGCTCATGCGGCACCTCCGGCCCGGCGGCGGGGATCGGCGGCGAATCGCGCGTCAGGATCATGACGAAGGCGCGGACGGCCAAGGGGCGTCCGATCCTCCGACGAAATCATTCCGAAAAAATCCGCGACCTTTCGCGCTCGGTAGGACGCGCATAGGCCGGGGCCCGGGGGAGGACCCGTATTTTTTTTCGTGATCGAGGCCGGCCAATAGCGAAGCCGGGCGCCCTGGGACAACCTGCCGGGATTTTTATTGAGGGGGAGCGGAAAAAGAAGCGAAGCCCCCGGGGTGGGGGGATCGCAATTGGCGCGCAGATGCGTAGGCATAGCGTAGGCAAAAAGAGAGAGGCTCACGCCTGAAAAGCCGTGAACCCCTTGATTTATATGGTGCCCCCGGCGCGATTCGAACGCGCGACACCAGGATTAGGAATCCTGTGCTCTATCCTTACTGAGCTACGGGGGCGGATGCGACGGCTCACTCATGAAGCGCGCATAAAATTTAATTATATCCCAAGGGACGGAGAATGCCAAGGGGATTTTGCCCCGGGAAACGCCCGCCCGCCATTTTCCTCGATTCACGGGTGAAACCGGACGGAGGCAATTGAACTTTCATCCCGCCGCCGCAATCCAAACTTGACGAGGTTTCGGCGGCGCATTGCCCCTCCGGGACACGGTTGAACCTCCTTCCCGGCCGCCGCGGCCCGCCCATGACGACGGCGCTCGGCCCTCCCGAGGCTGGCCCGGGCGACCCAATCCCGACCAGCCTGATACACCGGCTCACCCTGACAACTTTCGAGGGATCAGAAGAAAGCCCTAACTTCGATCAAAATAACACCATCCCATATTTCAGTGAACTGGTTGGTTCACGGAAAATAGGTAATTTTATCGTTCCGAAACCGCCAATGGGATGGAATTTGTGCTATAGTCACATCCGGGGTCCGGTCGGCCCCGATTCCGTTTATCAGGGTTGTCAAAATGTCCTTCCAAACGATGCGGCTCCTCATTGAAATCATGTTGGGGCTCCATTTCTTGTTCCGTTGCCGGGCGGCCTTCGGCGGCGGCTGGTGGCAGGCGCCCGTGTTGTTCTGGATGGCGCTGATGCTGATCCCCATGCTCGCGCAGCACCGCGACCTGGTGCCCAGCCTGGTCACGGAAGTGCTGCTGTATATCTGGCCTTTTTGGCTGGGCTTTCTGGTGTTCTTCGCCCTGGCCGGGCTGGCCCTGGACCTGGCCCGACTGGCCGGCGGCCTGACCGGCGTGATGCTCGGCCGAAACTGGTGGCTCGCCCTGGAGGCCAAAAGAGCCGTGCCTCTGGCTATGGGGCTGGCCCTGGCCCTGTTTATATACGCCTATTACGAGGCCCATCACCCCCGGCTGGTCACACTGGAAATCCCCACCGACAAACTGCCGTCGGGGGTGGATAAGCTGCGCATCGTCCAACTGTCCGATATCCACCTCAACCGCTTCGTCACCCGCCAAGAGCTTGAACGCATCATTGAACTGGCGGCGGAAGCCAGGCCGGATCTGCTGGTGGTCACCGGCGACCTGGTGGATACGGACATGCACGAGCGGGCCGACGATGCGGCCCTTCTGGCCGCCATCAAGCCACGCTACGGCGCCCTGGCCGTGTTCGGCAACCACGAATACTATTCCGGGGAAGAAAACGCCCGCCGTTTTTATCAACGGGCCGACTTGACGCTCCTCCACGGCGAGGCCGTGGTGGCCGGCGGCCTGATCGTCGCCGGCGTGAACGACGAAGCCTTCGGCGATCAGGGCAACCGGCAGCCGGCTGAGAAACTGCTGCGGGCCGCCCAGCACGATCCCCGTTTCGTCCTCCTACTGAAGCACCGACCGAACCTGGCCCCAAACACGCGCGGGCTCTTCGACCTGCAACTCTCCGGCCACACCCACGGCGGGCAGATCTGGCCGGGGCATATATTCATCAAACTGATGAACGGCCGTCTGATCGGCCTTTTCGACGAAAAGCCGGGCCACCGGAGCCAGACCTACATCAGCCGGGGCGCCGGCTTCTGGGGTCTACCGCTGCGTTTTCTGGCCCCGCCGGAGGTCACGGTGATCGAACTGAAGCGCTTCTCAGCCGCCCGCCCGGCGGCTCCGGCCCAGCCGGGCGGTTGAACCGCGTCGTCGATCCCATCATTGTCGCCCCCGGCTCCGGGCGCGGACATCGAAAAGCCCCCTCCCCGGCATTCGGGGAGGGGGCTTTCGCGTCAGCGAGGCCAGGCCGCGCCCAGGACCGACTCAGTCGAGACTGACCTGCACCTTGGACGGATACTTTTTCAGAATCTCCTTATACATGTCCATCTCGTTCATCAGGGGAACGCCCATGGGGATGTGGCGGATGCCAATGTGGTCATCTTCCTGGGGGTTCGTATACAGGTTGAACATCATGGTTCCGGCCACCGGCAGGATCGCGCCGCTGAAGCCGCCCTGGTAGCCGGTTTGCGTGAAGGCGAAAGGCTGCTGGGCCAGGACGAAAAACTTGAATTCGTCGATGCGCACCGCCGACAGCTTGTCATTCCAGAAGTAAAACACCGACTTGCGGTTGGACTGGCCGTCTTTGGCCAAAAGGAAGGAAGCCTGGTCCACCCCGTCGATGAAGGTTTTCGCGGGCACCAGCTTGGCCACGTCGGCCCCGGGTTTCCCGGCCACGGAAAGGGCGGTGTTGAAAATGTCGGCCAGTTCAAAAATCCCCTCGGACTTACGCGGTTCAATCATACCTTTCCAATAGGCGAAGGTCGGCACCCGCACCCCGCCTTCCCAGGTCGAGCCCTTGGCTCCCCGGAACGCGGTGCGGCCGTGCGGAGGCACTTCAGCCTCGGGCCCGTTGTCGGAGGTGAAGATGATCAGAGTGTTCTCCAACTGGCCGGTCTCCTCCAGCGTTTTATAAAGGGTGTTGAAGATGTCGTTCATCTCCACCATGCAGTCACTGTAGACCGTGCGGGCCGGGGATTTGCCGGCGTATTCGTCATTGGGGTAGTTGTCGAAATGGCAGCCCCGGGTCCCGTAATAGAGGAAGAACGGCTTGTCGCTCTTGGCCATCTTCTTGAGGAAATCCACGCCGTATTGCATCCAGCGCTGGTCGAGATTTTTCATGTATTCGGGGGTGATGTCGGCCAGGGTTTCCTGCTTGCCGCCGCGCACGGCGTGCACGTCGCCCTTGCTGAAGGGTAGATTCTTGATGTACTCATAGCGGTCCGGCGAGAGGGCCACTTCGGGGTTGAAATTGGGGTCGCGCCACTCGGTATACATGTCGGAGACCGAGTTGAAGCCCCGGAAATCGTCAAATCCCACGTTCTGCGGCTGGGAGCCCTCATTTTCCCCCATGTGCCATTTCCCGATGGCCTGGGTCACGTAACCCTGGTCGTGCAGCAGCTGTGGCAGAGTGGTCAGGCCTTCCAGGCCGCCCGGCATGCCGTACATGGGCGGCGTCAGAATGCCGTGGTGTATCGGATACTGGCCGGTCATGATGGTGGCCCGGGTCGGCGAGCAACTGGGCTGGGAATAGGCCGAGGTCAGAATCAGCCCCTGGGCGGCCACGGCGTCGATGTCCGGGGTGGGGTTGCCGACGGAGATGCCGCCGCCGTTGAAGCCGAGATCCAGCCAGCCCACGTCGTCGAGGAGAAACACGAACACGTTGGGCTTCTTGCCGGTCTTTTTCTCCAGGTCGGCCAGTTTCTGGCGGGCTTCCTGGTCCTGCTTCTCGTGGATCATCACCGGCATCAGGTTGTCGGCGATCCTGGTGGACTGGCGGGCCAGATACTGGTTGGGATGGTCATAACCGGCCAGCCCGTCCCGCTTGGTCGCCACCGTCGGCGTATCTTCGGCCAGGGCCGCGGCGAGCGGGAAGGAGGCGGCCACGGTCATAGCTGAAACAAGGGCCCTGGATAAAAATTTTCTTGGCATTTCAAGTCCTTTCTTTGGGATGGAGGTGAAAAGCGAAAGGTGCGGCACCGTTTTTTTGCCGCGAAGGAGGGACGAAACCAGTATAAGGCGCGGTTGGTTCGAATGTCAAGATGCCTTGTCAAATAAAGACAGGCGGCGGCCTACCGGCTTTGGTCGGAGCGGCGGCCGCCGCCATCGTTCAAAAAAGTGGCACTAAATATGCTATACAATCTGGCGAATCACCTGTCCCGGCCCCATAGATGGGCCGGCTACCCGCGACGATCCTCTGGACCTTCGCTTTCGACGAACCGGGGTGCGGTTATGCGCAATGCCAAAATTTTGATCATCGACGCCTGCGGCGACTGTTCCCTCTTCGGAGCCAAGGTGTTGGCGCCCGGAGGATACAGCGTCCTGACCGCCTCCAGCGCGGCCAACGCCCGCCAGTTGCTGGCCGACAGCCGGCCCGACCTGGTCTTGGCCGACTGTTCCGTGGCCGCCGACCCTCTGGCCTGGCTGGAAGAAATTCACCGCCTGAACCTGGCCGCCCAGCTCATCGTCACCGCCGAGGCTCCCGATTTCCGCCAGGCCATGGACTGGGTGGCCGGCGGCGCCTTCAACGTGGTCGCCCGGCCTCTGGATGACGACCACCTGCTGGGGTTGATCCTGGCCGCCCTGGAAACCTGCGAAACGTTCAAGATGATCGCCTCCACGGCGACCGGGCGATCGGATCAACAGGACCAGGCCCGGCTGCTGGCCGATTTTTATCACGGCCTGGCCGGCCGGCTGGACGGCCAGGATCTCAAAAGCTACATCGTCGATTCCGTCACCGGATTGACCGGCGCCCGGCGGGTGGAGTTGTGCCTGGTGGAGGGCCTGTCCGGCGCTTCATACAGCCTGGAGACCCACACCGTGGTCGGGAATCGGGCCGGCGACCACGCGCTGCCCCCGGCCCCGGTTTCCGGCTGCGACACCAACAATTGCCGTCTGGGGTTCGAGCTGTCGGCCGCCGGCCGGCACCTGGGGGAAATCTACCTGTATTTCGAAGACAAAAACGACCTGGCCATCCGCCGCCGGGAAACCCTGGCCGAAGTCGTCGCCGCCGCCTCCTCGGCCCTGAATTCGGCCGCCAGATACCAGAAAGCGGTCAACCTGGCTGCCCGGGACGGGCTGACCGGCCTGTACAACCGCCGCATTTTCAACGAGGTTCTGCAGCGGGAATTCGCCAAAGCCCGGCGCCACAACTTCAACCTCAGCCTGTTGACCCTCGACCTGGATCACTTCAAATCGGTCAACGACAATTTCGGCCACCAGACCGGCGACCTGGTGCTGCAGGACATGGCCGCGATCATCACCAAAGTCTCCCGGACCACGGACCTGCCGGCCCGCATCGGCGGGGAGGAATTCGCCGTCATCCTGCCCCACACCAGTCAGGATCAGGCCCGCGTCCTGGCGGACCGCCTGAAAAAAATGTTGGCGGAACACGATTTCAACCTGCCCGGTATCGCCCTCCACCAGACCGTCAGCCAGGGGGTGGCCGGCCTGGAACATTTTATGGTCAAATCGCCGGAGGATATGCTATACTTTGCCGACCAGGCTCTTTACCTGGCCAAACGCGAAGGGCGCGACACCATTCGCACGATCGCGGATCTGCCGGTGCCCCCGGTGATGCAGGACGGAATCGCCTATGCCTTCCAGTGATGAACGCCGCAAAGGACTGCGGGCGGCCCTGCCCGCCGAGTTCTACTTCAATATCCTGGGCTCGGCCGATGAATACACCCGGGGCCAGGCCTCGGTGCTCCGACGCCTCGGGGCCATCGACGCCGTCAAAATCCCGACGCTCAAAACCGAATCCCAGTTCCTGTTGTCCCGCATCGACCAAAAGCTGTCGCTGCTCATCGGCATGCTGGCCGAACGGGCCAGCCGCAAGAGCTACATCAACCACGGCGTGGTGGTGGACATCTCCGAATTCGGGCTGGCCTTCGGGCACGTCCTGGAGATCGACAGCGGGGCCATCATCGAGATCGGTCTGCAGTTGCCCAACGCGGAAAACCGCCTCATGGACATCGCCGGCCGCATCGTCCACGTCAAGCCCCCGGCCAACAAGGATTCCGCCTTCGCCCACATATACGGCGTGGAATTCACCGACATCCAGGGCAAAGACCAGAACGACATCGTCCAGTGGATTTTTTCCCACCAGCGCGAGCAGATCCGCCGCCGCCGCGAACTGAGCACCTGACCGCCCCCGAATTTTACTTCGACTTTCCGCCCGCGGCCATAAAAGGCCGGCGGGCTTTTCGCATTCAGGACCAGCGGCGGCCGGCCCGGCCCTGTCGAAGGGAAATCGCTTCTTAAAAACGGGGCTGAATCGCGGCGGTTTCGGCGGCCGCCGGGGCGCCGCCCCGGACCCCGCCAGGGGAGGGTGCTGCGCGCACCCTACCCTGGATCCACCCGCGCCGGGGGCTTTCGCCCCCTGGACCCCCGAAAGGCAATACCGTTGTGTCAGACAGCTGGTCGTAGCGCCGTCGGAACTCGCCTGTACGACTCAAACACCCGGCGGCGCGGTGACGTTTGGAGCTGATAACGCCACATTCTTCTCGTCGATATCTTTGGTCGTCGCGGCCCGGCTAAAAAGGTCGCCGCAGCGCCAGTTGTTTGAGCCGTTCAGGCGAGTTCTGGCGCTGCTTACGGGGACTTACTGACACAACGGAAATTTCTTCGGGGGTCCAGGGGGGCGACAGCCCCCGGCGCGGGTGGGTCC
>JAVBLB010000121.1:0-4556 GCA_031553735.1 Candidatus Adiutrix sp. | reverse complement strand
TGCCGTCCCCACGGATTTAGTTCCGGCGGCGCGGGGGTCAAACCGCCCGCGGGCGGGCGGGCCCCGCGGCTGCGGTTGCACCGCCCTGGCATCTCCACGTGCGGCGGATGGAAACAAGTATCCTCTCCTTTCGAAAAATGTTCAGTCCCAATACGTCAGCCCCAGATCGGTCATGATCTTGACGGCTTCGTCATAAACGGCCACATGCTCGGCCGTGGGCGCCAACAGCACCGGATCGTAACACTCGCTGAAGGTCTTGCCCGCCGGCGCGGTCTTGTAATCCTTTTCGTAGATGGCGACCAGCTTATCGAGCAGGATGTTGGTTTCATGAACATCCATCCCCGCGACCGCGTGCGCCACCTCGCCCATGAACCGGGCCTCCATGGGCGTAAACAGATCCGTGCTCACGCCTTTGCCGGCGGCCACCCCGGAAAGGACCTCCCGGCCGCTCACCGTGTCGGTGATGGCCTGGGCCGCCGTCTCCAGAAGGCACATGACAGTGCACGGGCCGGCCAGGGTGTAATACTGGTTGCCCGACAGCAGATGGGTGTTTTCCTCGACGGCTCTCGCCGCATGGCCCGCCACCGCCAGGGCCTCCCTGGCCGTGGTGATGCCCCAGCGGACGTGAACCGGCCCATCGAGGTGCCAGGTGGCCTGCAGCATCACGAAAGAATTCAGCGTCGTGGCCACATCGACGATCGCGGTCTCCTCCAAGCCGCCGGAATAGCCGCCGAAGATGGGCATCTGCTCCACCATGACGCATACGCCAGCCATCGCGAAGTGGGCTCCGATAATCAACGCACCTACGTCGATCTTGAGCTCGTTCAGCTGGGAAACCTCATGGGAGTCGGATGGCCTCATGCCGCCCGCGAAATCCGCTTCGATCACGCCGGCGGGGCTCAGCGAGGTCTCGCTGCCCTACAAGCCCATGCCGGTGCGCCCCGCCCGCATCTGCGCCTCGCGCACCTGGAGCAGTTCCGAACGCACCGCCATGATCTCCCAGGGGGAATGAGGCGTGGGGTCTTTGCCCGTCACGGTCTGCATCACGCCGTTCACGATGGTGTCGACGATGGGTTCCTGGGCATAGGCCTGATGGATCGCGAGGAACAGATTTTCCGAACACGGGGAGCCGGTGGGGCCGCCCTGGATGACGGGCGCCTTCCCGGACGCGTACGATCTCGGCACCACCTCGATGGCTTCCTGTCCTTCCCCAAAGGTGAAGTGATCCGGCGCGGAGTTGATCGCGCGCAGAACCTCGTCGCGGCTGTATTGTATGACCCGCTTGGTGTCGATGCAATAGATGCCGCATTCCACCAGCATGTCGAGGCCGGCCCGGTAGAGGTTGTCGATCAGTTCCTTGTCCTCGGGGATGATGGTCTTCGGGTCCATCTTGATGCCGTACTTTTGTTTCAGCCTTCTGGCGGCCTGGGGGATCACCTTGAAATCCCAATTCCCCTCTTCCATTTTGCAGCCCGCCCTGGCCCGGTCGTAGACATCGAAGACGGTCGGCACTTTTCCTATCGCTTTCATGTTTGGCTCCCCCTTTTCTTCGCCATGGCCGCCTTCGCGACGACCGGCGCGTCGGTCGCGACGTCGGAGTATCCATCGGCGCCGATGCTGTCGCACCACTGCTTGGTGACCGGCGCCCCTCCGAACAAAACGATGAACCTGTCGCGTATTCCCAGTTCTTTCAGCAGGTTGATGATGTCCCGCTGACGGGGCATGGTGGTCGACATCAGTGCCGAACCGGCGATTATGTCGACGTTCAGCTCCTGCGCCTTTTCCACCACCGTTTCCACGGGCACGTCCCGACCGAGATCGTGCACGGTGAAATTGCTGGCGTTGAGAAATGTCCTCACGATGTTCTTGCCGATATCATGGACATCGCCCTCGACGGTATGCAGCAGTATGGTGCCGTTGGATGCGCCGGCCAGGTCTTCCTTGGTCATCGACGCGGTCAGGATCTCCACCGCTTTCTCGAACGCCTCCGCCGCCATCATGAGTTCCGGAATAAAAATCTTGCCGTCCTCAAACAGGTCGCTGACCACCTGGATGCCCGCGGAAAGCCCCTCCTCGATGGCTTCCATGGGTTCAAGCCCGGCGCTGACCGCCTCCCGGGCGGCTTTTTCGGCCAAATCGTTGTCCAGCTCAACGATGGCTTCTTTTAATTTGGCATTGATTTCCGCCTTTTCCATATGAAATTTCCTCCCTTTCACGTCGCCCCGAACGGGGCGACGCGCCGCCGAAAAGCGGACCGGCTGATATGCGGTCGCCCGGGACCGGATATCCGCCAACTTGTTGGTCGAGCTCACAGCCGCGCACTGCACCGGGGGACGGTTTCACCGCCGCGAAACGCTCACCGGCACGATTTCATTACCTCCTTCGGGCATACCGGCGGAGAATCGATGAAACATCGGCTTCGCGACACAGTTTCCGCGGCTGAACAGTCAATCGGCCCCGAACCGGATTTCCGTGACTGGAAACAGATCCGCGTTGACGCCTGTGCGGACGCCGAGGTTGAAGAATATTGTGGTTACGTATTTGATTTTGGTGGTTGTTTGACTACCGTACCAGCGGATTCGTGGCGGCTATGATTTATTCTAAGCTATGTTGCATGCGCAAGTCAACAATAAAACCAACAACACGGTTGTTGATTTCATTGTAAACATAAAAATATATATTTTGATTGATATGCGGAAACCCGGTTCAGCTTTTGGCTTTGAGATGGATGGCCAAAACGGTGAGGGCGGCCGGGGTCAGGCCGGGCAGGCGGCCGGCTTGGCCCAGGGTGGCCGGCCGGTGGCGGGCCAACACTTCCCGCACTTCGGTGGTGAGACCGGAGAGGGCGGCGTAATCGAGATCCGGGGGGAGCGGCAGTTCCTCCTCCCGCCTGAGGCGGGTCACTTCCTCTTCCTGGCGGCGAAGATAGCCGGCGAACTTGATTTCGATCTCCAGGCTGTCGGCCGCCCGGGACTCCAGCTCGGCCAGGGCCGGGATGAAGGGGCGGAAATGCCCGAGCCTGGCGGCCGGCCGTTTGAGCAGGGCCGCGGCGGTGACGGTTTCATTGACCGCCAGTTCCGGGATCCCCAGATCGCGGGTCTGTTCCGGGGTCAGGCGGGTTTCTTCCAGGAGCCGGCGCCCGGCTTCCATGTCCCGCGTTTTTCGCCTCAGGCGGGCCGAGCGCTCCGCGTCCAGGAGCCCCAGCCGTTCCGCCAGGGGGGACAGGCGAAGGTCGGCGTTGTCTTCGCGCAGCAAAAGGCGCCATTCGGCCCGGCTGGGGAACAGGCGATAGGGCTCGGTCAGGCCCCGGGCGGTGAGATCGTCGGCCAGCACCCCGGTCAAGGCCAGGTCGCGGGGAAGGGTCAAAGGGTCGCCCCCGCCGGTCCGGAGGGCGGCGTTGGCTCCCGCCAGAAGTCCCTGGGCGGCCGCTTCCTCATAGCCGCTGGTGCCGTTGATCTGGCCGGCCAGGAAAAGGCCGCCGACCAGGAGGGATTCCAGGGTCGGGGCCAGATCCCGGGGATCGGCGTAGTCGTATTCAATGGCGTACCCGGGCCAGGCCACTTCGGCCCGCTCCAGCCCGGGACTGGTGCGGATCATGGCCGCCTGGACTTCCGGGGCCAGACCGGTGGGGAGGCCGCTGGGAAAGATCACCCCGTCCCCGTCCGGCTCCAGAAACACCTGGTGACGCTCCCTTTGGGGAAAGTGGAAGACCTTGTCTTCTATGGACGGGCAGTAGCGGGGCGGAGCGCCGGGGGCGAAGCCGGAATAAAAGATGGAATCCGAAAGGTTCCCGGCCACCAGGCGGTGGGTCTCGGGCGTGGTCCAGGTCAATAAACATGAAACCAGGTTGCGGGGCTGGCCGGTCAGGGTGGAAAAGGGCCGCACTTCGGGCTGGCCGGGCTGTTCCTGGAGGCCGGCCGGATCAACCGTGTCCGCCCGGAGGCGGGGGGCGGTGCAGGTGGACAGGCGCCCCAGGCGGTGGCCCAAGGCGGCCAGGGACCGGCTGAGCAGGTCGGCCGGGGCTTCCCCCCGCCGCCCGGCCGGAGTGGATTCCCGGCCGCGATGAATGCGCCCGCGCCAGAACGTGCCGCCGGTCAGCACCAGGGCCCCGGTTCGCCAGGCCCGTCCGTCGGCCAGCGTCAGGCCGTCGATTCGGCCGTCGGCGACCGTCAATTCGGCGGCCTCGCCTTCGACCAGGTCCAGATTTTTTTGCCGGGCGGCCGCTTCGCCGGCCCCCAGGCGATAGGCTTCCCGGTCCACCAGCATCCGGGTGGATCGGGCCGCCGGGCCTTTGCTCTCCCCCAGAATCCGGCACTGCAGGGCGGTCCGGTCGGCCCCCAGGCCGCAGAAACCGCCCAGGGCGTCCACTTCCCGCACCAGCCCGCCTTTGGCCGGGCCGCCGAATGCGGGATTGCAGGCCAGAACGCCAATGGCGTCGAGCCGCAAAGTCACCAACAGGGTTCTGGCCCCCAGCCGGGGGGGGGGGCGGGGGGCGGGGCGGGCCGGCGGGCCGCCGCCCCCCCCCCCCACACCAAACACACCTAATAAAAAAAAAA
>JAVBLB010000080.1:0-25204 GCA_031553735.1 Candidatus Adiutrix sp. | reverse complement strand
TCGTCCCCTGGCGGGGTCCGGGGCGGCGCCCCCGAAGAAGTTTGTGGTGGTGTGGGAAAGAACAAGCGATGCGGATTTACGTTTGGCACCCTATTTTGGTCAGTTTGGCCCTGGGCTTCACTTTCATGAACATCCCCCCTCTGAACCACCAGTTCATGGAGATGCTGGGGGTGGGCTATGACGGCCTGTCGTGGCTTTTGAGCGGCCTGTTCTGGACCCATTCGCTTTTGCAATTGCCGGCCGGGATCATCGCCGACCGGGGCAGCCCCTGGACCGTGCTGGTGGTCGGGCTGGTGATCTGCATCCTGGCCAACGTCCTGCCGTTTCTGGATCCCCGCAGCCTGGCCCTGGCCACCGGGATGCGGTTTTTCCTGGGGGTGGGCACCAGCCTGGCTTTCCTGGCCCTGATGAAGGTGCTGGTGCTCCTGGCCCCCGGCGACAAACTGCCGGCCATCCAGGGGCTTCAGGGCGCGGGCTTCAGCTTCGGCTTCGTGCTGCCCTATCTCATCCTGCCGCGACTGGGCGGCGAGGCCTGGCCCTGGTCGTATCTTCTGGGCGTCATCTGCCTCACGGCGGCCCTGGCCACGGCTTTCCTCCTGCCCCGGGCGGACCTGAAGCCGGCGGCCAAACCCCGCCCGGCGGCCGAACTGAAACGGGCCGTGCTGGGCATCCTCACCTCCCGGCCCATCTGGTTTCTGGGGCTTTTCCACGGTTTGTCCTATGGTTCGCTGAACAACCTGGGCAACTGGCTGCCCTCGATCATGGCCGATTTCGACGGCGGGCCGGCCGAGGCCTGGGCTTCGGCCACGGCGATCCTTTTGCTTCTGGGCACCTGCGGCCGGGCCTTCGCCGGCCCGCTGTTGAGCCTGTGGGCCCGCGACCGGCTGGTGAACGGGGCGGTGCTGCTGATCTGTTTTCTGTACCTGGCCATGGGTTTGGCCGGGTCGCAATACCTGGTGCTGGGTTCGGCCCTGTTGATGGCCCTGGCCTGCGGCTCCACCTACGGCGGCATTTTTACCCTGAGCGCGGACGCCGGGGCCGGCTACGCGGCCACGGCCATGGGGGTGATGAACATGATCGGCAATCTTTTCAACGTGCTCTTGACCCTGGTTTTCGGCTACGTGCGGCAATATACCGGGCACTTCAGCCCCGGTCTCTTGGCGGTCGGGCTTCTGGGCCTGGGTTTCTGGCTGGTCGGGCGGGGGCTGGTGAGCTCGGTGGAGCGGCAGAGCCGGGCCGCGAGGGGGCTGTCATGACCGCGGCCATCATTTTGGCCGCCGGGGAAGCCCGGCGGGCCGGCGGGCCCAAGGCGGTCTGGCCGGTAGAGGGCCGCCCCTCGGTGCGGCGGGTGGCCGAGGCCGCCCTGGCCGCGCCGGAGGTGGCCGAGGTGCTGGCGGTCACCGGCGGCCCCTGGGCTGGCCAGGTGGCGGAGGCTCTGACCGGCCTGGCCGTCCGGATCGTCGACAGCCCCAACTCGGCCCTGGGCCAGTCGGAAAGTTTGAAGGCCGGGCTTCGGGCGACGGGCCCGGGCCGGAAGACGGCCATCTTTCTGCTGGCCGACCAGCCTTTTATCACTTCGCAAATCATCGCCGATCTGCTACAATTCCATCACGCCAACAAAGCCGGCCTGACCGCGCCCTTTCACCGGGGCCGCCGCCGCAATCCGGTGGTCTTCGACCTGGATCGCTGGCGGGAACGGCTTTTGGCCCAGGGCGGCGACGCCGGCGGGCGGAAGATCCTGGACGCCCACCCGGAGGAGCTGGTCCTGTGGCCGGCCGACGACCTCCCGGAGGAATGTTTTATGGATTTCGACACCCAGGAAGACTATCGGAGGCTCACGCCATGACTGTTCACCCCCCCCTGGTACTGATGAAGGGCGCCGGCGACCTGGCCAGCGGCGTGGCCTGGCGGCTCCACCGCTGCGGCTACCGGCTGGTTTTGACCGACCTGACCAAACCCACGGCCATCCGGCGCACCGTGGCCTTCGCCCAGGCCCAGTATGACGGCCATTTGACCCTGGACGGCGTCACCGCCCGGCGGGCCGCCCCGGACAACTGGGCCGCGATCCTGGAGGCGGGGGAGATCCCCGTCCTGGCCGAGCCCGACCCGGCCTGGCTGGAGACGCTGGAGCCCATGGCCTTCATCGAGGCCACCCTGGCCAAATACAACACCGGCATCGACCGGAAGCCCGGTCGCCTCACCATCGGCCTGGGGCCGGGCTATTGGGCCGGGCGGGATGTGGACGCGGTGGTGGAAACCCAGCGGGGCCATTTCCTGGGCCGCCTGATCCTCGACGGGCCGGCCCAGGCCAACACCGGCAACCCCGGGGTGATCGGCGGCTATGACCTGGAGCGGCTGGTCCGGGCCCCGGCGGCCGGGGCGGTGCAGTTCAGCGCGGCCATCGGCCAGACGGTCACGGCCGGGGAAGTGCTGGGCCGGGTGGGCGCGGCGGACATCGTCGCGGCCATTTCCGGGGTCCTGCGCGGGGCGCTTCAAAACGGGCTGACCGTGCCTGGGGGGTTCAAGATCGGCGACATCGATCCTCGCCCCGAGGCCGCAGGGTTCATCCACACGCCTTCTGACAAGGCCCTGGCCGTGGCCGGCGGCGTCCTGGAAGGGCTGCTTTATTTCGGCTGCCGGCCCTGAAACCGGCGGTCCGGGAGTCGTCCCGCCCATGAATCAGGACCTCATCAAAAAGCTGGAAATCCTGGCCGAAGCGGCCAAATACGACGTTTCCTGCTCCTCCAGCGGGGTCGGCCGGCCGGGGCGGGCCGGGGCCGTGGGCAGCGCCTCGAACTGGGGCATCTGTCACACCTTCACCGCCGACGGCCGCTGCGTTTCGCTTCTGAAAACCCTTTTGAGCAACCACTGCCGCTATGACTGCGCCTACTGCGTCAACCGACGGAGCAACGATCTCCCCCGGGCCACGTTCACCAGCGCCGAACTGGCCGAATTGACGATTGAATTTTACCGCCGCAACTACATCGAAGGCCTCTTCCTCAGCTCCGGCGTGCTCAAAAACCCCGATCACACCATGGAGCGGATGGTGGCCGCGCTGCGCATCCTGCGGCGGGAGCACCGCTTCAACGGCTACATCCACCTCAAGGCCATTCCCGGGAGCAGCCCGGAGCTGGTGCGCCAGGCCGGACTTCTGGCCGACCGCCTCAGCGTCAACCTGGAAATCCCCACCGAGCCCAACCTGGTGCGGCTGGCCCCGGAAAAGGATCACCGCAGCGTCTACCGGCCCATGAACCTCATCCGGGAAGGCATCGCCGAAAACCGGGAGGACCGCCGGAAATACCGCTCCACCCCCCGCTTCGTTCCGGCCGGCCAGAGCACCCAGTTCATCGTCGGCGCTTCCGGCGAGCGGGATCGCGAGATCCTGAACCTGTCGGCCGCGCTGTACGGGCGGACGGAACTGAAGCGGGTCTACTACTCCGGTTTCGTGCCGGTCAACGACTACGACCCCCGGCTGCCCCGGCTCAAGGCCGCCCCCCTGGTGCGGGAAAACCGCCTCTATCAGGCTGACTGGCTGTTGCGCTTTTACGAATTTCAGGCTGAGGAACTGACCGACGAACTGTGCCCCGACCTGGATCTGGAGCTGGACCCCAAGCTGGCCTGGGCTCTCCGCCACCCCGAGTGGTTTCCGGTGGACGTCAACCGCGACGACTACCAGCGCCTTTTGCGGGTGCCGGGGCTGGGGGTCCGCTCGGCCCGGCTCATCGTCATGGCCCGCCGGCGGGGGCGGCTGCGGCCCGAGCACCTGACCCGGATGGGGGTGGTCATGAAGCGGGCCTCCTTTTTCCTCACCTGCGGCCAGCCGGGTCCGGCGGCCACCGTCAACGAACTGGGCCCCGGCCAGGTTCGCGGCCTGATCCTGAACCCCGGGAAGGGCCGGGCCGACCCGCGCCAATTGCGGCTGCCCTTCGATGATCCGCTCTAGAAGTCATTTCATAAATATCTTTTTGCTCCCTGGCGTCGTTGCTCAGTCTTTTTAATGCTCGAAATATGTCTGTATATTCCTGCGCTTAAAAAGCCTTCGCGCCTAGCCAGGAAACAAAAATCTTATTTATGAAATGACTTCTAATGAATGTTTTTGTCTATGACCGGACCTTCGACGGCCTTCTGACGGTCGTTTTCGAAGCCTTCCGGCTGAAGGTCTTTCCGGAGGCGCTCCTGGCCGAAACCGACCCCCGGCCCCTTCTGGCCGAACGGGTCGTCACCGTGGCCAGCGATCCGGAGAAGGCTGCCCGGGTCTGGCGTGGGCTGGAACGGAAGCTGTCGCCCCTGGCCCTGCGGCAGGTCATGTATGCCTGGCTGACCGAGGAGCCGGCGGCGGCCGAACTGGTGGTTCGCTATCTGCGGGCCGTCTTTTCCGGGGTGGCCGAGACCAATTTTGGCCACCCGGACGTGCTGGCCCTGCGCCAGACGGCGCACAGGGTGGCCCATGAGCGGGAGCGCATCCGGCAGTTCGTGCGCTTTCAGAAGACGGCCGATGGCTTGTATTTCGCCGCCCTGGCGCCCCGATATGACCTCCTGCCCCTGTCGCTGGACCACTTCCTCGACCGCTTCGGCGACCAGAAGTGGGCCCTGTATGATTTGAAACGGGCTTACGGCTTTTATTACGACCTGGAGACCGTTCGGGAGATCGGGGAGCTCCCGTCGGTAGATCCCGGCAGCGGCCGCCTGCCCGCTGAAAATCTGGACCCGGAGGAAATGCTCTTCCAGGAGGCCTGGCGGGCTTATTTCAAGGCCGCGACCATCGGGGAGCGGGCCAATCCCCGGCTGCAGCGGCAGTTCCTGCCCCGGCGATACTGGCCGTTCTTGACGGAGATGCGGGCGGCGCCCGGGCTGCCGTCCGAGCCCGGGTGACGTCCGGTTCACGACTCAGGGCTTATTTATCAATCTGTTGGAGATATCAAATGAACGTTTGGACGACTTTGGGCCAGTGGGCCGACCGGCACTTGAACTCCCTGTCCGTCATCCTGGTGGAAGCCCCCCCTGATCAGGCCGCCCTGATCGGCCGGATGGCCATCCTGGAATCCCCCGAGGCCGAGCCCCGGGGGCCCCTGACCGAGGCCCCCTTCTGGGCCGGCGACTGGGCCGGCGCCCTGCGCGGGGCCCTGGCCGATATCCCGGCCGAGGCCGGCCGGCGGGTGGAGTGCGATGGCCGGCGCTATTACCTCTCGCCGCTGTTTTACAGCCGATCGGCCCTGGTCATGGGCGGCGGTCACGTCGGCGGGGCTCTCTGCCGTCTGTTGCGTTTTCTGGATTTCGACGTCACCCTGATGGACGACCGGGCCGACTTCCTCACCGGGCGGGACGACGGCACGGTCACGGTGGAGGGCGCCTATGCCGACCTGGGCCGCCTTTTTCCCAACCCCACCTTCGATGCCGTGGTCATCGTCACCCGGGGCCACGCCCAGGACAGCACCTGCCTGCGGCAGGCCCTGTCCTGGCCCGTCCCGCCGCCCTACCTGGGCATGATCGGCAGCCGCCGCCGCACCCGGGAGACCCTGGCGATGCTCACCGGCGAAGGCTACGACCCCGAGCGCCTGCGGCGGGTCCACACGCCCATAGGCCTGGCGATCGGCGCCCAGAGCCCGGCGGAAATCGCCGTTTCCATCGCCGCCGAAATCATTCAGGTTCTGAATGCGGGCGGGGAATCGTAAGCCCCGGTGAAAAATAAACAACTGTTTGCATCAACCAAACCCGTCTCGCCGGTCAAAGCCGGCCCCGAGCTTCGGCGGCTTCAATGCGTCAGCCCCGGGGGTGGTGTTCTAAATCCTTGATTTTTTACTCTCGCGGTACTATAAATATAAGAATAGCCTCAGAATGGGGTTTCAGTGCGGAGGAGAGCCGGCGCCGCCGGTTCTCGCCCCGCGAAGCGGTGTATTATATTATTCATGTTGACTTGGTCTCTTCTTCCGGTTATAATACGGATTACTCAAGAGACTCTGGTTATGGTTTGTATCGGTTTGGCCTTCCCGGACCTGCTCGCATCTGCGTCGCCGTCCCTGGAGGGTTGAGCCATCTTCTTACATGGTACAGTCTTTCCGAGGCTGTGCACGTCGCTATGTGCAATATCGACAGAAAAGGTGAGCGCTATGGCTAATGATTCCAAAAAGACCGGCGCGGTTATGGTGGTGGGGGCCGGCATCGCCGGGATGCAGGCCTCTCTGGACCTCGCCGAAATGGGCTACTACGTCCATCTGGTGGAGAAGAATCCGGCGATCGGCGGACGCATGGCCCAGTTGGACAAGGTCTTCCCCACCAACGACTGCGCCATGTGCATCATTTCGCCCAAGCTCAACGACGTGGGCGGACATATAAATATCGACGTCATGACCTGTTCCGAGGTGGTGGAAATCACCGGCCAGCCCGGCAACTTCAAGGCCAAGGTCCGGAAAAAGCCCCGCTTCATCGACAGCGCCAAATGCACCGCCTGCGGCGACTGCGCCAAGGCCTGCCCGGTGGATCTGCCCAGCGAATTCAACCAGGGCCTCAATACCCGCACCGTCACCTACAAGTCCTACGCCCAGGCGTATCCCAACTCCTTCTCCCTCAGCAAGGAAGGCGTCAGCCCCTGCGTCATCACCTGCCCGGCCCACGTCAACGCCCACGGCTACGTTTCCCTGGCCGGCAAGGGCCGTTTCCAGGAGGCCCTGGAGGTCATCCTGGACGTTCTGCCCATGCCCGGCACCCTGGGCCGCATCTGCGCCCACCCCTGTGAGACCGAGTGCCGCCGCAAACAGATGGAAGCGCCCATGGCCATCCGGGACATCAAGCGCCTGGTGGCCGACAACGCCGACCTGAAGACCGCCGGGGAGACCTTCGTCAAAGGCGAGCCCCGCCCGGAACGGGTGGCCATCGTCGGCGCCGGGCCGGCCGGCCTCACCGCCGCCTGGCACCTGGCCCGCAACGGCATCAAGTGCACCATCTTCGAAAAGGCCCCCGTGGCCGGCGGGGCCCTCCGGCTGGGCATCCCCGACTACCGCCTGCCGGTGAGCGTCATTCAGGAAGAAATCGATTTCATCGTCGAATACTCGGGGGCCGAGGTGAAATACGGCCAGACCCTGGGGGTGGATTTCACCATCGACGACCTGTTCGCCCAGGGCTTCAAGGCCGTCTTCATCGCCACCGGGGCCGGCCGCGACTTCACCCTCAAGCTCCCCGGCGAGGATTCCGACAAGATCATCCCCTGCGGGAAGTTCCTCACCGACGTCAACCTCGGGCCCCAGCCCGACCTGACCGGCAAGCGCGTCCTGGTCCTGGGCGGCGGCAACGTGGCCATGGACGTGGCCCGCGCGGCCGTGCGCTGCGGGGCCAAGGAAGTCACCGCCGCCTGCCGTGAAGGCCGCTCCATCATGCCGGCCTGGGCCTGGGAAGTGCACGAAGCCGAGGAAGAGGGCGTCCGCATCGTCGTCCTCCGCACCCCCAAGGGCTTCGAGGATACCCCCACCGGCATCAAGGCCAAAATGGGCCTGATGGTCGACAACAAGGATCCCCGCAACTTCGTGGAAGACCCCTCCGGCGACTTGATGATCGAAGAATTCGATATCGTCATCCGCTCCCTGGGCCAGTTGCCCTCCACCGAGGCCTTCAAGGAAAAATCCGGCCTGGAATTCGGCCGGGCCGATTCCATCGTCACCGACCCCATCACCTACCAGACCTCCCGTCCCGGCGTCTTCGCCGGCGGCGATGTCCGCACCGGGGCCAAGCTGGCCATCGACGCCGTGGCCGCCGGCAAGGAAGTGGCCGCCTCCATCCTCAGGATGTTCACCGGCCAGGATATGGCCGCCGGCCGCGAGCCGATGATCTACACCGGCAAGGAAGTCTACCGCGACGTGCCCCTGCACGACGCCAAGCGCGCCCGGGCCACCATGCCCGTGCGGCCGGCCGCGGTCCGCTGCCGCGACTTCGAGGAATTCGAACTGGGCCTCAGCGTGGAAGACGGTATGGCCGAGGCCAACCGCTGCATCTCCTGCGGGGCCTGCTGCCAGTGCTACCGCTGCGTCAAGGCCTGCCTCCCCGGCGCGGTGACCATGGAAACCCACGCCCAGAAGGACGAAATCGTCGAACTGGAAGTGGGCGCGGTGGTCATGGCCACCGGCTTCGACCCCTTCGACCCGGCCAACAGCGAAACCTATCGCTACAGCCAGTGGCCCAACGTGGTCACCTCGATGGAGTTCGAGCGCATCCTGTCCGCCTCCGGCCCCTTCCAGGGCCACATGGTCCGCCCCAGCGACCACAAGGAGCCCGAGCGCATCGCCTGGCTCCAGTGCGTCGGCTCCCGCGACATCAACCGCTGCGACAAGCGCTACTGCTCGGCGGTCTGCTGCATGTACGCCATGAAGGAAGCGGTCATCGCCAAGGAGCACGCCGGCGGGAAACTGGAATCCAGCGTCTTCTACATGGATATCCGGACCTACGGCAAGGATTTTGAAAAGTATTACAACCGGGCCCAGGAAGCCGGGGTCAAATTCGTCCGCAGCCGGGTCCACACCCTGACCCCGCAGCTCAACGGCGACGTGGCCCTGGAATTCATCGACGACCAGGGCAACCGCCAGAAGGAATTCTTCGACATGGTGGTCCTGTCGGTGGGCCTGACCCCCGGGGCCACCCTGCCGCAGCTGGCCGCCGACATGGGCATCATCCTCAACGACGACG
This sequence comes from Candidatus Adiutrix sp., assembly GCA_031553735.1. Taxonomy (GTDB): domain Bacteria; phylum Desulfobacterota; class Desulfarculia; order Adiutricales; family Adiutricaceae; genus Adiutrix. The sequence goes on along the minus strand of JAVBLB010000080.1, from coordinate 16,534 downwards.
GCTTCGTCAAGACCGATTACTTCACCCCGGTCTCCACCAGCCGCCCGGGCTTCCACGCCTGCGGGGCCAACAACGAGCCCAAGGACATCCCCTTCACGGTCATGGAGGCTTCGGCCGCCGCCGAGGCCGCCGGCCGCGAGATCATCGAGGCCCGCTTCACCCGGACCAAGACCGTCACCTATCCCGAGGAGCGGGACATCACCGGCGAGGCCCCCCGCATCGGCGTTTTCGTCTGCCACTGCGGCATCAACATCGCCTCCATCGTCGACGTCGACGAGGTGACCCGTTATGCGGAGTCCCTGCCCTTCGTGGAGGTGGCCCAGCACAACCTGTTCACCTGCTCCCAGGATACCCAGGGCAAGATCAAGGAGGCCATCATCGAACATGGCCTCAACCGGGTGGTGGTGGCCTCCTGTTCGCCGCGCACCCACGAGCCCATGTTCCGGGAGACCCTGGCCCAGGCCGGCTTGAACAAATATTTGTTTGAAATGGCCAACATCCGCGACCACAACTCCTGGGTCCACCAGAAAGAGCCCGGCAAGGCCACCCAGAAGGCCAAGGACCTTCTGCGCGGCGCGGTGGCCAAGGCGGCCCTCCTCGAGCCCATGTATCAGACCCAGATGGGCCTGACCCGCGAGGCCCTGGTGGTGGGCGGCGGCGCGGCCGGACTCAACGCGGCCCTGTCGCTGGCCGATCAGGGCTTCCCGGTGCACCTGATCGAGAAGACCGGCCAGCTCGGCGGCAACGCCCACAAGATCTTCCCGCGCGGCAAGGACGTCAAGGGCTATCTGGCCGATCTCATCAAGAAGGTCGAGAGCCATAAAAATATCACTCTGTACCTGAACACCCAGCCCAAATATTCCGGCGGCTTCTTAGGCAATTTCGAAACCACGGTGGAAGGGCCCGAAGGGGAGAAGGTCATTCAGCACGGGGCCACGGTGCTCTGCGCCGGCGGCCATTCCCATGAGCCGCACAGCTACCTTTACGGGGAAAACGACAAGGTCATCCTGGCGCTGGATATGGACGCTAAATTGGCGGCCAATGACCCGGCCTTAAGCGGCCCCAAGACCTTCGCCTTCATTCAGTGCGTCGAGTCCCGCGAGCCGGATCGGCCCTACTGCTCCAAGATCTGCTGCACCCACTCGGTGGAAAACGCCCTGATGATCCTCGACCGCAATCCCGACGCCGTGATCTACATCATGTACCGCGACGTCCGGACCTACGGCTTCCGGGAGGCCCTGTATCAGGAAGCCCGCTCGCGCGGGGTGCGTTTCATCCGCTACGACGTGGACAACAAGCCGGTGGTGGAGAACGGGCCGGACGGCAAGGTGCGGATCACGGTCAAAGACCACGTGCTCCAGCGGCCGCTGCTCATCGACGCGGATCTCCTGACCCTGGCCTCGGGCGTCGACCCGACCCCGATGCGCGACCTGGTGGAGATCTTCAAGGGCCAGCTCACCGCCGAAGGGTTCCTCCTGGAGGCCCACATGAAGCTGCGGCCGGTGGACCTGGCCACCGACGGCCAGTATCTGGCCGGCCTGGCCCACTATCCCAAGCCGCTCGACGAGAGCATCACCCAGGCCAAGGCTTCGGCCGCCCGGGCGGTGACCATCCTGGCCAAGAGCCACATCATGGTGGGCGGCATCATCGCCGTGGTCGATCCCAAGAAGTGCGCGGTCTGCTGCACCTGCGTCCGGGCCTGCCCGGTGAGCGTGCCGAAGATCGTCACCAACCAGGAGGATCCGTCGGCCCGAGGCAACGCCTTCATGGAGCCGGCCATCTGCCAGGGCTGCGGCGTCTGCGTCTCGGAATGCCCGGGCAAGGCCATCAAGCTCCAGTTCTACACCGACGACCAGATGCTGGCCAAGATCGCCGCCCTGGCCCAGGGCGCCGAACCCGCCGCCGAAGCGACCCGCTGATCGGCTCCCGGCGGGGGCGGGACCTGAAGCCGCCCCCGCTCCGGACTGTCGCCCGTTGAATTACGCGCCGCCCGGCGTATCGGCCGGCGGCGCCCAGAATACAGTCCGCGGGTTTTCCGGCGGACGGGGAAGGTTGATCATGAGTGATTTCGAACCGCGGATCATCGCTTTTTGCTGCCAGTACTGCGCCTACAGCGCCGCCGACATGGCCGGCTCCATGCGCTTGCAGTATCCGACCAACGTGGAGATCGTGCTGATGCCCTGCACCGGCCGCTTCGACATGCTCTATGCCCTCAAGGCTTTCGAGAACGGCGCCGACGGCGTCTATGTGGCCGGTTGCCTCGAAGGCACCTGCCACTTTCTGGAGGGCAACATCAGGGCCAAGAAGCGGGTCAATCATCTGCGCAACGAGCTCAAGACCCTGGGTGCGGAAGAGGACCGGATCCGGATGTACAACCTGTCGGCCTCCCAGGGCCCCCGGTTTGTGGAAATAGCGAAAGAGTTTACAGAGGTCATTAAACAGCTGGGCCCCAGCCCTTTCAAAAAAAACTTGGCGGCTTAAGCCTTGGGGAGGTTACTTTCAGATGATTATTGCACAACGAAAACCCTTTGATGAGCTGAAGAGCTTCATCGCCGACAAAAAGAAGGTGCTGGTGGTCGGTTGCCGCGGGTGCGTTACGGTCTGTAACGCCGGCGGAACCAAGGAAGTCGGTATCCTGGCTTCGGAACTGCGTCTCGACGCCGCCAAGGACAAGCGGGACCTGATCGTGGACGAGCATACCCTGGAGCGCCAGTGCGACCCGGAATATGTCGAGGAACTGCTGGAACTGGTGGAAAAGAAATACGACGCCATCCTGTCGATGGCCTGCAGCGTCGGCCCCCAGTTCCTGACGGCCCGCTATCCCGCGGAGAACATCTTCCCGTCCCTGAACACCTGCTTCATGGGCGGGGCGCAGCAGCACGGCATCTGGGTCGAGCGCTGCCAGGGCTGCGGCAACTGCATCATCCACCTCTTCGGCGGCATGTGCCCGATCAGCCGCTGCGCCAAGAGCCTGCAGAACGGTCCCTGCGGCGGCTCGGCCGAAGGCGTGTGCGAGATCTCCAAGGAAGTGGACTGCATCTGGCACCTCATCACCACCAAGATGATGGAAACCGGCCAGGCCGAGACCACCTTCGCCGCTCCGCAGCCCATCAAAGACTGGACCACCAGCCGTGACGGCGGGCCCAGAAAAATCGTTCGGGAGGATTTGGTAAAATGAGCCGTGAAGTTAGAACCAAAAGCAATCTGGAAAAAGTTCTGGCCTCCGGCCAATTTGCCGTGACCGGCGAACTGGGGCCTCCCCGCAGCGCCAACCGCGAGGAGGTCGTGGAAAAGGCCAAGCACCTCAAGGGCAATGTGGATTCGGTCAACATCACCGACAACCAGACCGCCGTGGTCCGCATGTCCTCGATGGCCGCGGCCCTGATCCTTCAGGAGCAGGGCACCGAGGCCAACATGCAGATGGTTTGCCGCGATCGCAACCGCATCGCCATGCAGTCCGACGCCCTCGGCGCGGCCGCCCTGGGCATCAACAATCTCCTGGTGCTCTCCGGCGACCACCAGAAGTTCGGCGATCATCCCCAGTCCAAGAACGTCTATGACATGGATTCGGTGAACCTCATCCGCACCATCAAGATGATGCGCGACGAGCGGCGCCTTCTCTCCGGCCAGGAACTGCCCGAGGGCACCGAGCCGCGCCTCTTCATCGGCGGGGCCTTCAACCCTTTCGCCGATCCCGAGGATTACCGCGTGCTGCGTGTGGCCAAAAAGGTCGAGGCCGGGGTGGACTTCCTGCAGAGCCAGTGCATCTATGACATGCCGCGCTTCAAGAAGTTCATGGCCCGGGCCGTGGACATGGGCCTGACCGAAAAGGCTTACTTCATGGCCGGCATCACCCCGCTGAAATCGCTGGGCCTGGCCAAATACATGAAGAACAGCGTCCCCGGCATCACCGTGCCCGATGAACTCATCGAGCGGATGAAGGGCGTGCCCAAGGAAAAGCAGGTCGACGAGGGCATCAAGATCGCCTGCGAGCAGATCGAGGAAGTCAAGAGCATGCCCGGCGTCGCCGGCGTCCACCTGATGCTCATCGAATGGGAGCACATGGTGCCCCGGATGGTCCAGGAAGGGAAACTCGGGCCCACCCAGCGGAAATAGTTTTCCAACGCCTCGGTCCAAACAGAAAGCCCGGTTCGCCGGGCTTTCTGTTTGGATACGATACTCTTGATACTCTTGCTTGGAAACCAACCTGATGGTCTCGGTCACCAAGATGTTGCGGCCCCTGAAGTCCAGCGAAGCGGGTGCGGAGTTGGGTCCAGGGCATAGCCCTGGCGCCCGCCCATCTGGAAACGAACCTGATGGTCTCGGCCGCCCAGATGTTGCGGCCCCCGAAGCCCAGCGAAGCGGGTGCGGAGTTGGGTCCAGGGCTACCCCTGGTGGGTCCAGGGCTATGCCCTGGCGCCAAGCAGGGCGGCCAGGGCGGCCAGGGCGGCCAGGGCGGCCAGGGCGGCGGTTTCCGAGCGCAGCACCGCCGGGCCCAGGCGCCAGGGGCGGAAGCCGGCGGCCCGCATGGCCGTCAGTTCCGCCGGGCTGAAGCCGCCTTCCGGGCCCACCGCCAGGAGCGGGGAGGGGAGGGCGCCCACCGCCGGGGTGTCGGCGGCCTCCGGCTCAGCGTCGGGGCTGAGGAAGAAGGCCGGCCCGGGCTGGGCCAGGAGTTCCGGGAGGGTCAGGACGGGAAAAATCGACAGCGGCGCGGCCCGGCCACACTGCTTGCGGGCTTCTTCGGCCAGGCGGCCCCAACGCTCCACCCGGGCCGGACCGGGCCGGGCCTCGGCGCTCTTGACCCGCTCGGTGACCAGGGGCAGGAGGGCGGCCGCCCCCAGTTCCACCGCTTTTTCCACCGCCCAGTCGAAGCGCTGGCTCTGGATCAGGGCCAAGGCCAGCCGGGGCCCGGCCGCGCTTTCGGCCCGGAGCCAGGGACCGGTCAGGGTCACCCCCAGGCCGGGATTTTTGCGGGAAAACCGGCCGCGACACTCGGCGGTGGTCACCCGGGCCGGGGCCAGACCGGCCGGTCCGACCATCTCCACCGCCGCGCCCGGGGCCAGACGCAGCACCAAGACGCCGTGGCGGGCCTGATCCAAATCCAGAAAAACTTCCCGGCCCGGCTCGGCTTCGAGGCCCGCCGGCCAGGCCAGGCGGATGGTGCGCTTCACGGCTTATGCCCGCCGGGTGAAGGCCCGGGCTTCCCAGCCGTCGCGGCGGGCGGTTTCCAGGCCTGCCCAGCCCAGGGCCTGGTAAACCCGGTAGACTTCCTCGGCTTCGTTCTCCGGAAGGCCCGAAAGGACCAGCCGGCCGCCTTCGGCCGCCAGGCGGGTGATGGCCGGGGCCAGCTCGATCAGGGGGTTGGAGGTGATGTTGGCCACGATGAGATCGAAAGGCGGGGCCAGCTCGGCCAAGGGGCGGGCGCTGAAATCGACCCGGCGGGCCAGGCGGTTATCCCGGGCATTGTCTTGGGCCACGGCCACGGTCTCGGGGTCGTTGTCCACCCCGATCACCTCGGCGGCCGGGTTCAGGGCGGCCGCGGCCAGGGACAGGATGCCGCTGCCGGCCCCCACGTCCAGAATGCGGGCGGCCAGGGGGGCCAGCTCGGCCAGGTGGGCCAGACACAGGAAGGTGGTGGCGTGGTGCCCGCTGCCGAAGGCCAGGCCGGGGTCGATCCGCAGCACGATCTCCCGGGCCGGCAGGTCCGCTTCGGGCCACCAGGTGGGGGCCACGGCCAGGCGGGGGCTGACGACGATGGGCTCCAGGCCTTCCTTCCACTTTTCCGCCCAGTCGTGATTTTCTTCCAGTTCCAGATGGAATTCGAACTCGCCCGATGGAATTTCGAAAGCTTCGGCCAGGCGGCCGACCAATTCCGGGCCGAATTGGGCCAGCCGTTCCCGGTCGGCGGTCGGGAAACCGGCCCGGGTCACCAGGCGGCCCCGGGCATCGGGCAGGTCTTCCCACAGCCCCTGGGCCCCGGCTTCGAAAAGAAGGGAACCGACAGCCTCGGCGGTCGCCGAAGGGTGGTGGAGAGTGACTTTGAGCCAGTTGGCGGGGCGTCCGGCCATGGTTTACAGACCCAGAAAGTCGGCGGCCGCACCGCCCATTATTTGCTCCACCGTGGCCTCCGGGAGGCCGGCCTCGGCCAGATACCGGCGATAGCGGGCCGGGCGGAGCAGGGGAAAATCGGTGCCGAACAGAAAAAACTTCGGCGGCAGCACTTCCAGAGCCATGGCCAGGGCGGCCGGGTCGTAAAGAAACGGCATGGCCGCGGTGTCGAAGCGCACGGCGGCCAAGGCTTCCTTGACCTCCTTCTTCAGGGCGGCCAGAAAGGGCAGCCCGCCCCCGAAGTGGGCCAGAATCAACTTGACCCCGGGACATCGCCGAACCAGCTCATAGATCTGGCCGATTTCCAGGGGGGCCTTGCCGGGGTATTTATGGCCGATGGGTTCGTTGACGTGCACCAGGAAAGCCCGGTCCCGGGCCCGGCAGAGGGCCCCCAGGGTTTCCAGGGCCTCCAGCTCGGCCGGGCCGAAGCCCCGGTCATACAGGCACAGTTCGCCCAGGCCGAACATGCCGCCGGCCAGCATTTCTTCGGCGTGGTCCGGAGCCCAGGGGGCCATCAGGTCGAAGGCGGCCAGGGGACGCAGCCGGCCGGGATGGCGGGCGGCCTGTTCCAGCAGCCATTCGTTGTGGCGCCGGGCCGTCTCCAGGTCGGACCAGGGAAAGCCCATGACCAGGGCCTGATCAACGCCTTCCTCGTCCATCACGGCCAGGAGATCTTCGGTGCCGGTCATGCGGGCCTTGGGGTCGCGATACAAAAGGGCCCAGGCGCCTTCGCCGGCCAGAAAGCGGTCGCGGTCGGCGGCGATGGCCGGGGGGGTCAGGTGCACGTGAACGTCGATTACGGGAGCCAAGACGGTGCCTCCTGTCTCATTCTTCCGCTTTCCAATAGACCGGCGGAATCAGGTCGCCGTGCAGCCGCAGAAGTTTCAAATGGGAGACGACCTCCCGGCCCTCGGCCGCCGAGCGGGCCAGGCGCAGGGCCAGGGCCTGGTCTTCCTCGGTGTGGACGAAGCCGGTGAGGTAGAAGAGATCGGGTTTGTCGTCGGCGGGCCGCACCTCCAGAGGAGCCAGCCCCAGGGCCGAGCCGGCCTCGCGTACGGCGCATTCCACCCGCTTGGCCATGGCCTGGCGGGCCAGGTCGGCCTGCCAGGTCGTCGGGTCGGGGGGGCCGGGCCACTCCCGGATCAAAGTCTGCAGGAGCCGGCTGGCGGCTGGGATGGTCACCCGGTCGGTGTTGATGACCACATCGCAGCCGCCGTCGCTGTCGAAACCGTCGAAAAGGGCGCTGATCTCCGAGAGAGCCCGGCGGCGCTGGTCCCACCACTTGACGGTCTGGTTGGCCTCGGTCACGGTCAGGCCGTTGAGATCCATGAAGCGCTTGACCCGCACCGGCAGGGGGGCCCGGACGTGAACCCGGAGGATGCCGTCGAAAGGCCGCAGCACGGCCTGGACGCCCGCCCCGATGAGGATGATGTCGCCGCGCCCGGCCATCTCCAGGGCGATGGCTTCAAAGAGGCTGGTGAAGGAGGGCTCGCTGAAGAAATGCCCCTCCCAGGTGTCGATGTCCCCCCGGCCTTCGCTGATTTCCGCCTGGCGGCGGCGGAAGCGTTCGTTGCGCTCCAGAGCCAGCCGGTAGATCTCGCCGAAGGGGATGAAGGCCAATTGGGTGTTCTGGGCCAGATCCATGGCCACGGCCTTGCCGAAACTGCCGATTTCGTAGGAAAAAGCCACTACCTTCATGTCGCCCTCTTCAAGATGCCCGCGATGAATTCCAGGGGATAGTGGGTGCGGGCCGATATTTCTTCCATCGACAAGCCCTGATCCAGATACCGTTCGATGACCCCCCTCATGTTTTCGCCGACGATGATGATATGGCCGTCCGGATCGTAGAAGCGGATCAACCGCCGCCCGACCATGTAGGTGGGGCCGTGAATCAGGCGGAGATCCTTCCAGGCCCGCAGCCGGGTGAGGAAGCCGTCGTAGTCGGCTTCCTCGAAATACATTTCGAGGCAATTCCACAGGCCTTCCTGGGGCCATAAACCGCATTTTTCGACGGTCCGCCAGGAATCCCGGCTGCGCAGGGCGAATTCGCCGCTGTAATACATGAAGCCGCCCAGATCAACGATCATGCGCTGGCCCAGCAGCTCTTCGTAAAATATCCGGGACCGGTCCAGATCCTCGACCAGGAGGATCGGATTGATATAACGCATCGTCGGTCTTCTCCTCTTCGCCCCGAAAAAGCCGGGCGCCGCCGCGGCCGTGGTCCGGCCGGGATCGGGGCGAAGGTTCCTCCGCATCCGTCCTGTCTCAGGGCATGGTCAGGCCGAAATAGGTCGCCTCGGTCTCCGGATCGCGGTTGAGGCCCTGATACAGGGGGTCGGCATACCGGGCAAAGGTCTGCCGGTCCTCGATGACCCGTTTCACGGGGGCTCCCCCGGCCCGGCCGATGGTCAACACGGCCCGGATCGGGAAATCGGCGATGATGTCCCCGCCGGTCAAGGCGCCCCGGTCATACTGGGGCCGGGGCTCGAAAACCAGTTCCAGGGCCCCCCGCCCGTCGGTCCGGCCGACACCGCCGGCCGGGCTGATGAGCTGGGTGGGGGCCTCCACCTCGATTCTCACCTGGGCGCCGGCCACCGGCTGGAAATCGGCCCGTTCCACCAGCACCACGATGCGCCGCTGGTAGCCGGCGGGGGGGGCGTCGGGCTCGGCCGGGCGCGGCCGGGACGCACAGCCCCCGAAAGCCAGGGCGGCCAGGAGCAGCCCCAGGCCGAGCGCGGCGGCCGGCCTGACGGCGGGTTTACAGGGCCGCCAGTTCATCGGCCACTTCCGCTGCGGGGGAAAGCGGGGCGACGACGGCCAGGTCGGCCACGTCCTCGCCGAACAGGTCGGGGGCGCCCGGAGACAGGGGCTCGGGCCGCCGGCCATTGCGGCCGCCGTTTTCCCAGCCGCCGCCCAGCACTTCACCCGGCTTGAGCGATTCACTCTCGGCCCCGCGTTTGACCTGCTCCACTTCCCACTTGCCCGGGGGGAGGGAGGGGTCGCCGCTGACGATGACCTTGGCCCGGTGGCGCTCCTCCAGGCGGTTGAGTTCCGCGCGTTTGTAATTCAGCAGATAGTTGGCCACTTCCGGGTTCAGCCGGGCCTTGACGCAGGCCAAGCCGCCCTTGGCCATGGAGTGGGAGATCTGCCTGAGGACGCCCAGGGAGGCGTTTTCCGGGGTCTTGACCAGACCCCGGCCCTGGCAGGCCGGGCAGGTGATGAAATTGCCCATTTCGATGGAGGGCCGCAGCCGCTGGCGGGAGAGCTCCAGGAGGCCGAATTTGGAGATGTGGCCGAAATCGGTCTTGGCCTTGTCGTTCTTGGTGGCGTCCCGGATGCGCTTTTCCACGTCCCGGCGATGCTTTTCCTCGCGCATGTCGATGAAGTCCACCACCACCAGGCCGCCGAGATCGCGCAGGCGCAGCTGGCGGGCCACTTCGTCGGCCGCCTCCAGGTTGGCCTGGAGGGCGGTGTCTTCGAGGTTGCCGTCCCGGGCTCCCCGGCCGGAGTTGACGTCGATGGACACCAGGGCCTCGGTGGGGGTGATGACAATGGAGCCGCCGCTTTTGAGCTTGACCCGCTCGTGATAAATGGTCTCCAGCTGTTCCTCCAACTGGTGGCGGGCGAAGATGGGCCGCTTTTCCTTGTGCAGCCGCACCACCTTGGCCTGTTCCGGGGCGATGGCCCGGACATAGTCGCGCACTTTCTGGAAGGTGGCCGGGTCGTCCACCAGAATCTCCTTGACGGCCGGGGTCATGTGGTCCCGCAGGATTTTCACGGACAGGTCCTGTTCGCGGTAAATCAGCGAGGGGGCCGAAGCCTCCCGGCCCTGGGCCCGGATGTCCTCCCAGAGGTTGAAGACCTGGTAAAGGTCGGCGGACAGTTCCTTCTGGGTGTGCCCTTCGGCCACGGTCCGGACGATGTAGCCGCAGCCCGGGGGCACCGGCAGTTCATCGGCGATCTGGCGCAGCCGGTTGCGCTCCTTGTCGTTTTCGATCTTGCGGCTGACCCCGACGTGGTCGCGGCCGGGGGTCAGGACCACGAAGCGGCCGGCCAGGGAGATATAGGTGGTCAGGGCCGCGCCCTTGATTTCCGAGGGCTCCTTCTGCACCTGAACCAGCACGGGCTGGCCTTTTTTGAGCATCTTCTTGAGGTCGAAGCCGCTTCTGCCGCCCGGCTCTTCCTGGAAATACTCGGGGTGGATGTCGCCGACCTGGAGAAACCCGTTACGGTCGTTGCCGTAACTCACGAAAACGGCCTGGAGGCTGGGCTCGACGTTCTGGATGACGCCTTTGTAGATGTTGCCCAGGCTGAGCTCCCGGAGGCTGGAGTCGGTATAGTACTCCGCCAGGTGCCCGCCCTCGTCGAGCATGGCCACCCGGCATTCTTCGGGGTCGATGGCGTTGATGAGAATTTTCACAAATACTCCTTGAGGTATTCCGGAGGGCGCTGACGGCCCTCCTTTGATTTACTGCCCGTCGTCCGGCCGCCGGCCCCAGCGCCGTTCCTGGAAGGACTTCACCTGATACATGAAGGCTTCCAGTCGGGCCTGGGTGTTGGTCTGGCTCTGACCGTCGAAGGACAAATTCAGTGACGGCAGGCCCTGGCAGGCCTCCCGGAAACTTTGGGTCAGCCCCCCCACCACCATGCCGGGCATGCAGGTGAAGGGCATGATATTGACGAGACCGCTGGCCTGGGCATGGTAGAATTCCATGCCTTTGCCCAGGGAGAGGATGGCCTCGCCCTGGAAGCTGCGGTGCAGAAACTTTTCGCCCTCGGCGATCAGGCCCTTGACCGGCGGGTCCACCGCCCCCTGGTGGAAGAACCCTCCCCAGGGCCGGGCGAGCTTGCCCAGATCCCGGGCCTGGAACCAGCTGATGACGGTGTTTTTCCAGCGCCCCCGCCAGTCGCCGCGGCGGCCGGCCCGCATGGCGTTGATATAGCCGACGTAGAATATCCACTCGGCGAAGGGCGGGGCCGAGACCTCGGCGCCCAGTTGCTCCAGGCGGCGGATGACGTCCTCATTGGCGAAATCGTTGTGCCGGACGTAGATCTCCCCCACCAGGCCCACCCGGGGCTTGGCCCCCGGCGGAACGGCCCGGTCGGCGGCCGCCTCGAAGCGTTCCCGGGCCGTTTTCATGACCCGGGTCAGGTCGTCCCCCCGTTCCACGGCGGTCACCAGGTCGGTCAGGGCGGTCCGGTAGGCCGTGTCGGCCGCTCCGGCGCTTGATTCCCGGGGCCGAGTCTGCCACAGGGCTTTTTGCAGGAGATCCACCCCCACCAGGGCCCGCCAGAAACGGCGGGACAGGCGGCCCGCGCCGCCCCGGCCGCCGGCCTGGTCCAGGGCCCGGTACATGCCGCCGGTCTGGTCCAGGGAGACCACCTCCAGATCAGCCAGGCCCAGCCGCTTCATCACCAGCCGGATATAGCGTCCGTACTGCCCGAAGCGGCAGGGGCCGTTGGAGGAGGGCATGAAGATGGAACTGGTGGCCGGATCGAAGTCGGGCCGGCGGATCAGTTTCATGAAATCCCCCACCGTCAGGATCAGGGGGTAGCATTCCTTGCCCGAGGTCTGGGTCCGGCCCAGTTCGATGGTCTCCCGGTCCGAAGGGGGCAGGGCCACGGCGTTGAGCCCCACGCTCCGGAAAGCCGCGGCCGCGCCCAGCACGTGGTCGCACATGGGGGGGAGGTACACGGTCTGGCCCTGCCGGGGGGCCCGGGTCACCGACAGGGGCGTGACGGCCGCCTCCCGTATGGGGTCCTTCCCCCGGGCCCGGCGGGCGGCCAGGGAGTCGAGAAAGGCCTCCAGCCGGGTGACCGCCCCGACGTCGGAGGAGTGTTCGTCGATTTCGATTTCCAGGAAGGGCTTGCCGCCCAGCTGGTGTTTGAAGAAGTGGATGATGAAGGAATCGGGTCCGCAGCCGAAGTTGGAGATGTAGAGGGCCTCCAGCCGCTCGTCCCCGGCGATGAGATCGGCCGCGGCGGTGATCTTCTGGCCGTAGCGCCAGTAATGGGAAGCGGCCTCGCCGTTCGAGGTGTTCAGGGGCAGAAAATCCATCGGCAGGCCCATGACCCCCAGGTCGGCCAGCTTCTGGCTGAGCCGGAGGTTGAGGCCGGGGTCGAAGCCGTTGTAAGGCCGGGCCACCACCACCATGGCCTTGTCTTCCGGCCCCAGGGCGGCCAGCATCTCCCGGCCCTTTTCCACCAGCCGGCGGCTGAAGGCGGCCTGGGCCGCCTGGGCCTGGTCCATGGCTGCCTTGATCTGGGGGCGGGAAAGCCCCAGGGGCTTGACGATGTCGGCCAGGGAATCCCACAGGACTTTTTCCCCTTCGCCGAAGAAGACCGGGCCGGTGAGGTAGTTCGAGGCCGACAGGCCCAGGGCGGCCGGGGCGGTATAGGCCAGGGACTGGACGTAGGGACAGGCGGCGCTGTCCGGGGCCTGGCGGCCTTCGCCCCCTTCCGGACCGTCGCCGATGCCCCCGGAGGGGAGATTCACCAGCGAGGGCAGGAAGATGTAGTCGGGCCGCTGCTCGACCAGATCCAAAAGGTGACCGTGGGCGGCCTTGATGGGGAAGCAGAACTCGCTGCCCACCCGTTCGCAGCCGCGGTGGATGATGCTCTTGTTGGTGGGGCGCGACCAGACCGGCTCAAAGCCCAGGGCGGCCCAGAAGGTGGCCCAGAAGGGCCCCATCTCGCCGAAAAACATGGACCGGATCATCCCGATCCGTTTCCGGGGGGGCGCGGCGCCATTCCCCCCCGGCTCCGCCGCCCGGCGCTCCAGGATTTCCCGGGCCTCGGGCGGGTTGAAGGCCAGTTCGGCCCGGTATTCGAAAAGATCGGGCCAGCGGGGCTGAGTTTTTTTCTGCCCGGCGTCCTCTTCGAAGCGGCCGCAACGGCTGCCGTAAAAGAAGGGCTGGCCGCCGGCCACGGTGACCTGACGGATTTCGCAGCGGTTGGCGCAATCGCGGCACTCGAAGCTTTTGATGTCGTAAGGCCGGGTGGAGAGGTCGAAGCCCACGAAGCGGCTCCGCTCCCAGTTGCGGCGGTCGCGGGCGATCAGGGCCGCGCCCACGGCCCCGGTGACGTCGGCGTTGTCGGGCACGGTAATGGGGCGGCCCAGGCGGCTTTCGAAGGCCGCGGCCACGCCCTGGTTGAAGCTGGTGCCGCCCTGGAAGAAGATGTGCCGGCCCACCGGCCGGGTCTCCACCACCCGGCCCAGGTAGTTGGCCACGATGCCGTAGCACAGCCCGGCGGTCAGGTCGCGGTGGTCCACGCCTTTCTGCTGGTGGTGGACCAGGTCGGATTCCATGAAGACCGTGCAGCGTTCGCCCAAAGAGACCGGGCTCTGGCTGGCCAGGGCGGCCTCGCCGAATTCCCCTTTGATGGAGAGCCCCAGTTTTTCGGCCTGCTCTTCCAGAAAGGAGCCGGTGCCGGCCGCGCAGGCCTTGTTCATCATGAAATCGACGATGACCCCGTCGGAGAGGGCGATGTATTTGGAATCCTGCCCGCCGATCTCGAAGATGGTGTCCACCCGGGGGTCGATGGCCACGGCCGCCGTGGCCTGGGCGGTGATTTCATTGACCGTCATGTCAGCCCCGAGGTAGTCGGCGGACAGATAGCGGCCCGAGCCGGTGGTGCAGACCCCCAGCACCTCGACCTTGTCCCGCACCACCGGGGGAATGCCGGCGAAACCCTTGGCGATGGCTTCCAGCGGCCGCCCGGCCGTGGGCAGGTACTGTCGGGAGACCAGCCGCCCGTCTTCGGTCACCAGGACCACGTTGGTGCTGACCGAACCCACGTCCACCCCGATATAGACCGGGAGCCGGCCGCTGACCTGACTCCAGTCGAAGCCGGTCTCGGCCGGTCGGCGGCGGGGGCGGACCAGGGGGGCCTGGCGTTCCGGGGGCCGGTGGCCCTGGGCCAGGAAGGCGCGGAGATCGGCCAGATCCAGCCCGGACCGGCGGCCCTCGGCCGTCATCAGGGCGTGTTCGGCCGCGCCCAGGGCGCCGAAGACGAAATGGGTCTCGGGAATGATCAGCGCCCCGGAGGGGCCAGACGCCGCCGCGGCCTCATCAGGGCCGGCCTGCGTCGGCCGGGAAGAAAGTTCGGGCGCCTCCGGCTTTCGGGTTTCCGAGAGTTTCATGACCTCCGTCAGGGCCCGGGCCAGGCCGGGATTGGCCGCCACCCCGCCGGTGAAAAGCACCGGGGCGGGCAGGGCCCGGCCCTTGGCCAGGCCGCTTTTGATGCTGCGGGCCATGGCCAGGCACAGCCCGTAGATGATTTCGTAATCCGGGGTGGCCGACTGCTGGAGGTGGATCATGTCGCTTTTGGCGAAAACGCTGCATCGCCCGGCCACCCGGGGGGGCACGGTGCTCTTGAGGGCCAGCCGGCCGAATTCCTCCACCCCGTAGCCCAGCCGATGGGCCTGCTGATCCAGGAAGGAGCCGGTGCCGGCCGCGCACATGGCGTTCATGGCGAAATCGGCCAGGGTGAGTTTATCGCCCTCCGTCTTGAACCACAGAACCTTGGTGTCTTCGCCGCCGATGTCCACCAGGCTGGCGGGGGGCGTGGGCAAACGCCCGGCGGCCAGGGTCAGGGCCATGATTTCGCCCACCGCCTCGCCGCCCAAAAGGCCGGACAGTTCGCCGGCGGCCGCCCCGGTCACCGCCGGGGCGGCGATGACCGCGGGATCGAAACGGCCCATGAGCTCCGCCAGGGCCGCCTCCACCGCCGCGAAGGGGCGCCCGTAGTGCCGGCGATAATCCTGATGGACCAGCCGGCCCCGGCGGTCGAGCACGGCCGCTTTGATGCTGATGGAACCCACGTCCAGGCCGAGAAAGTATTTCTCGTGCCCGGCCGGCAAACTCGCTTCCAAATTAAACGCCTTCCCGGCCGCCGCGGCGGCCGAAACTATATTAATGGTTGTATTTCAACTGGTTATGAATCAGTCCGCAAACCTTAACGAATTACTATACCATTTCGCGCCGAAAAAATACAGTATCCCGTTGACATCAGCGGGGCAACCGCTTCTTATGAAAAGCTGGGTGATGAATCGCGGCGTCTCGGCGTCCGCCGGGGCGCTGCCCCGGACCCCGCCACCGGCGCGGCTTCGCCGCCCGGGAGGGGAGGGCCCTGCGCGGGCCCTGCCCTGGACCCACCCGCGCCGGGGTCTTTGCCCCCTGGACCCCCGAAAGGCAATACCGTTGTGTCAGACACCTGGTCGTAGCGCCGCCGGAACTCGCCTGAACGGCTCAAACACCCGGCGGCGCGGTGACGGTTTGAGCTGATATCGCCACATTCTTCCCGTCGAGATCTTTGGCCGTCGCGGCCTGACTAAAAATGTCGCCGCAGCGCCAGGTGTTTGAGCCGTACAGGCGAGTTCTGGCGCTGCTTACGGGGACTTACTGACACAACGAAAAATTCTTCGGGGGTCCACCAGGGGGCGATAAGCCCCCGGCGCGGGTGGGTCCAGGGTAGGGTGCGCGCAGCACCCTCCCCTGGCGGGGTCCGGGGCAGCGCCCCGGGCGGCCGCCGAGA
Source organism: Candidatus Adiutrix sp. (assembly GCA_031553735.1). Classification (GTDB taxonomy): domain Bacteria; phylum Desulfobacterota; class Desulfarculia; order Adiutricales; family Adiutricaceae; genus Adiutrix. Next base: position 889 of record JAVBLB010000080.1, on the reverse strand, counting down.
CCGCCGCGATTCATCACCCCGCTTTTCATAGCCCCGAATGGGGCAAAGCGCCGCCGTGATTTCGTTATGCGCGTGTCGCCGCGGCCGAGACGGAGGTTCTATCGCCTCCACCCTTAGAAGCGATCCCCCTCAATCCTGGGGCGCCGGAGGGCGGTCGGGAGTAAATTTCACCTCGATGGTCCCCTCCCGCAGTTCAGCCGGGAATTTGGCGCTGAAGGGGTATATTCGTCCGTCGCTCTGGAAGGTGAAGGTGCCGGCGGTCCCGGGCCCGAACTCCTGCCGGTCCAGCCACAGGGCCAGAACCAGCCCCAGCCGGGCCGGGCCGAAATTGTCGGTCGCGGCTTCCGGCTCGAAGCCCGACTCCATGATCCGCGCCACCAGCGGCCGGATCAGCGCCATGTTGGATTGCAGGCCCTGGTCGCGGTATTCGACGCTGAGCTTGTCGAAGCCCAGGCCCTGGATGCAGGGCCGGGAGTCTTCCTCGGTCAGCTTCCGGCTCAGGCAGTCGCCGGCCCAGGAGCGCAGGTCCTCTTTGGCCGGCGCCGGGGATTCCCCGATGAAGGTCATGGCGAACAGCCGGGGCAGGTCGAGCCGGCCCCGGACCTCGACCGGCCGCGCCCCGGCGGTTCCGGCCTCGGCCCAGGCGCCTTCGATGTTCAGATCCAGCTGCCAGGCCCGCAGTTCGGCCTTCAGCTTTTCGAAGCGGGCCCGGGCCTGGTTCACCAGAAAGCCGGTCAGGCCTTCGGTCTTGGTCGAAGGGTCGCTTCCCGAGGCGGCGGAGCCGGTCCCCGCCCAGGCCAGGGACCACTGCCCGGAATCGTTCCGGACCGAAAAGCGGATTTTTCCGCCCGGCGCCTCGGCGGCCTCCCCTCCGGCCGGGCGGATCAGC